>JAFIEE010000048.1 GCA_020832705.1 Paracoccaceae bacterium | reverse complement strand
GGGGGGGGGGGGGGGGCCCCCCCCCCCCCGCCGGGGGCCGGGGGGGGGGGGGCCCGGCGTTGGGCCGGGCAGCGCGGCTGGCGCCGCGCTGCGTCCAGCGTGGTCACGGATGACAGGCTTTGCCGGACGCGGGGTAGCCATGGACGCTGTGCGCCGCGCGGCGCGGCGTGACCGACCGATCAGACACCCCTTCGGCAAGTCCCGGGTGCGCTGCCACGCCTCTGCCCGGTCGGGACCACCCCCTACAGGAGCTGCGAGAGCGTCACCAGCGCCGCGCCCAGTGCCAGCGCGGTAAAGCCGATCAGGCGGCGCGCCTCGTCCGGGAGTTGCGCCAGAAAGCGCAGCAACTCGTCAATGCGCGAAGGGGCCAGTGCGAACACCAGCCCCTCGATGATCAGAACCAGCCCGAGGGCAAGAACGACCGTTTCCATATCGGCGCCGGACCGGCGGGCGATCAGTTGCCGATCATCTCTTCAAGCTCGCGCACGATGTCCGGCTCGTCGCCCGTGTCATCGCGGCTGGGCACGTCCGGCTGTGCGATGTCGCCGGTTTCGGCGGCCTCGCGCAGGGCGGCGGCCAGTTCCGGATCCAGCCCGTCCTGGCGCAGGAAGTCGAAGAACTGGCTGTCCGGACGCAGCACCATGGTCGCATTCTCGCCCCGCAGCGCACGCTCGTAGGATTGCATCGACCGCGAGAAGGCGAAGAACTCCGGGTCGAGGCTGAACGCTTCGGCATAGATCCGGTTGCGCTCGGCATCTGCCTCACCGCGAATGATTTCGCCTTCGCGCCGGGCGCTCGACACAAGCTCCACCACGGTCCGGTCGGCCAGCGCGCGCACCCGCTGTGCGGCCTCGTTACCGCGTGCGATTTCGTCCGCGGCCTCGCGCTCGCGCTCGGCGCGCATCCGGGCGAAGGTCGCCGCGAGGTTCTGCTCGGGCAGGTCGGTGCGGGTCAGCCGCACGTCGATCACATCCACACCCAGGGTCGCGGCCTCGCGCCGGGCCAGATCGCGGATGCGGTTCATCAGGATGGTGCGGTCTTCGGACAGCACGGCACCCGAAGGCACGGCGCCCAGGACCTCGCGGATGGCGGCGTTCATGATCCGCTCCATCCGGCCATGCGCGGCGCGGATGCCCTCCATGCCCACGGCCTCGCGGAAGCGGCGCACATCGGTGATCCGCCAGCGCATGAAGGCATCGACCACCAGGCGGCGGTCATCGAGCGGGGTGATCTCCAGCGGTTGCGTCCGCAGGCCCAGGATCCGGGCGTCATAGCGCACCACCTCCTGGATGAAGGGGATCTTGAAGCCCAGCCCGGGCTCGTTGATCTCCTGCCGGACCTGGCCGAACTGCAGCACCAGCACGTTCTCGCGCTCGTCCACGACGAACAGTGCCGACAGGCCGACGATGGCCGCAACCACCACGACGGGGATGAAAAAACCGATCCTACGCATCAGTCAGCACTCCTCGGCATCTGGCGCTGCAACTGGTCCAGCGGCAGGTAGGGCAGCACGCCGGTTCCATTCCCGCCCTCGCCGGTGACATTGTCCAGAATGGTCAGGCTCATGTCACCCAGGACACGCTCCATGGTTTCCAGATACATCCGCTTGCGGGTCACTTCCGGTGCGTTGACATACTCGGAATAGACCGAGACAAAGCGGCTGGCCTCGCCTTCGGCATTGTTGATCACCTCGGCGCGATACGCCTCGGCCTGTTCCTGGATCTGCGCGGCTTCACCCCGCGCGCCGGCCAGAACCCGGTTGGCATAGGCGTCAGCCTGACGTTCCAGACGGTCGCGCTCCTGCCGTGCGGCCTGCACCTCGCGGAAGCTGTCGATCACGTCGCGCGGCGGGTCGGCCTTGTCGAAGTTCACACGGATGATGTTGATACCGGATTCGTAGCTGTCCAGCGTGTCCTGTGCCGCCGCGCGCAGATCGGCGGCGATGGCGCCGCGGTCGCGGTTGAGGATCGGCGACAGTTCCGACCGCGCGATGATGTCGCGCATGGCCGATTCGGACACGGCGCGCACCGTTTCGCGCGGGTCGGCCAGGTTGAACAGGAACCGGGCCGGGTCGGTGACGTTCCACACCACCTGGAATTCGATATCCACCACGGCCTCGTCGCGGGTCAGCATCAGGCCCTGATCCAGCGGGCCGGTGCCGGTGCCGACCTCGGTCACCCGTTCGGTCGTGACCTGCACCAGTTCGTGCGTGACCACGGGCCAGGGGGCAAAGTTCAGACCGGGTGCGCCGATGCGATAGTAGGAGCCGAACATGAGTTCGACCGAGCGCTCCTCGGGCTTCACGGTGTAGACCGAGGCCACCAGCCACAGCAGGCCGAGACCCACGATCCCCAGCAGCACGCCGCGGCGCGAGAAGCCGGGGCCGCCCGAGCCCGCGCCGCCACCGCCGCCACCGCCGCCGCGCCCGCCCATGAGCACCTTCAGTTGCTCCTGGCCCTTTTTCACGATCTCGTCGATTTCGGGGATGTTCGGGCCCTGGTCGCCGGGCCCACGCCCGCCGCCACCGCCGCCTCCGCCGCTTCCGCGCGGGCCACCGCCACGGTTGCCGCCCCCTCCCCAGGGTCCGCCATTGTTTCCAGACATTCGGTCCAATCCTTCGTTTTTTCCGGTTGGGATGCTTGAGTGTAACTTGGATAGTGCGCGTTTGAAATCAAGTTGACTTCGTTGTGACCTCAGCTTGACCGGGTCGGCGCGCGCATTGTGACCAGCTCCTCGGCCATGGTGGGATGCACGGCCATGGTGCGGTCGAAATCGGCCTTGGTGGCGCCCATGCCGATGGCGACGGCGGCAAGCTGGATCATTTCTCCGGCGTGGTCGCCGACGATATGACAGCCCAGCACCCGGTCGGTCGCCTGCGACACCACCAGCTTCATCATCACCCGGTCATTGCGCCCGGCGAACAGGCTGTGCATGGGTCGAAATGCCGCGCAATAGACATGGATCCTTTCGCGGTCGCGGGCCGCTTCCTCGCTCAGGCCGATGGTGCCCAGTTCGGGCCGGGTGAAGACAGCGCTGGCGACCAGGCTGTGATCCACGGTGCGCGGCGTGGCGCCAAAGACCGTATCGGCAAAGGCATGGCCTTCGCGGATCGCCACCGGGGTCAGGTTCACGCGGTCGGTCACGTCCCCCACGGCATAGATCGACGGAATCGCGGTCTGGCTGAAGGCATCGACCGGGATGGCGCCGTTGTCCGCCAGCGACAGGCCCAGGCCCTGCAGGCCCAGACCATCGGTGTTGGGCACGCGCCCGGTGGCGAACAGCACCGCGTCGAACTGCCCGTCATGGCCGGTCGTCGCCTTGACCCGGTAGCCGCTGCCGTCATGCTCCAGCGCCTTGATGTCGGTGCCAAGCTGCAGGTCCACGCCATCGGCCTGCATCTGGCTGGCGACATGGCCGCGCGCTTCCTCGTCAAAGCCGCGCAGGATCTGCGCGCCGCGGTAGAATTGCGTGACCTTCACGCCCAGCCCGTTGAAGATGCACGCGAATTCGCTGGCGATATAGCCGCCGCCGACGATCAGCAGGCGTTCGGGCAGAGACTCCATCCGAAAGACCTCGTTCGAGGTCATGCAGCCCATGCCGGCCCATGGCTCGGGCACGAAGGGCCGCCCGCCGGTGGCGATCAGGATATGTTTCGCGCTGATCTGTCGCCCGTCGGCCAGCGCGACCGTGTGCGGGTCGGCCAGCGTGGCGCGGCTGTCGAAGATGGTCACCCCGGCGTTCTGCGCGTTGCTGCGGTAGATGCCTTCCAGCCGCGAAAGCTCTGCGTCCAGCGCCGCGCGGAAGGCGGGCCAGTCGAAGGCGCCGATGCGCGCGTCCCAGCCATAGGCGCGGGCATCGGCGACCGCGGTTGGAAACTCCGAGGCAAAGACCATCAGCTTCTTGGGCACGCAGCCGCGGATGACGCAGGTGCCGCCCATGCGGTATTCCTCGGCCAGCGCCACGCTTGCGCCATGCCCGGCGGCAATGCGCGCGGCGCGCACCCCGCCCGAACCGCCACCGATCACGAAGAGGTCGAAGTCGAATGCCATGGTGTCAGATGTCCCGAAATGCGTTCTCGCCGCCCTCGATCTCGACCGTTTCGGCGCTGACCTTGCCGGTGGTCATGTCGCGCCGCTCCACGCGTCCGTCCGGGTGGCCGATCAGCACCATGTCGCAGATGTCGATGAACAGCCCGTTTTCCACCACGCCGGGCACCTGGTTCAGCACCAGCGACAGTTGCCGGGCATTGCCGATCCGCCCCAGCGCCAGATCGAGGATGTAGTTGCCCTCGTCGGTAATGAAGGGGCGGTCGCCGTCCATGCGCAGGCTGGAGCGCGTGCCCATCACGTCGAGCGTGGCCAGCACCTCCTCGATCAGCGCCTTCGAGGCCTTCCAGCCGAACGGGATCACCTCGACCGGCAGCGGAAAGGCGCCGAGGTGGTGCACCTCCTTGGCGGCGTCGGTGATGACGACCATCTGGTCCGAGGCGGTGGCGACGATCTTTTCCTGCAACAGCGCCCCGCCGCCGCCCTTGATCAGCGCCAGATCCGGGTCGAACTCATCGGCGCCGTCGATGGTCAGGTCGAGCCAGCGGGCATCGTCCAGGCTGACGACCTCGATCCCCACCTGCCGGGCGAGCTCTGCGGTGCGGGCCGAGGTGGGCACGCCGGTCATGCGCAGCCCTTCCTCGCGCACCCGGTGGCCCAGGCGACGCACCATCCAGGCCGCGGTGGACCCGGTGCCCAGGCCGACGCGCATGCCGTTTTCAACCATGTCGGCAGCGCAGACGGCGGCGGCGTATTTGGCCCGGTCCACGGGGGAAAGCTGGTCGGTCATGGCATTCTCCGGGTGCGATCCTGGCGGCGTTATAGGCGCAATCGGACGGGGTTTCGAGGGTGAATCGGGTGCGTCAATGTCCCGGTCGCGCGCCCTGTGCCACGGGTTGCGCGCGAAAGCGCCCCCTCGGCGCCCCGCCCGCCCGCCCATGGCACCTCGGGGGCGCTGCCTGTGCGGGCGCACAGGCCAGTTCCGCGCCTGCGGTGTCGCGCGCTCAGGTATAGGCCACGACGAGCAGCACACTGCCCAGGATCAGCCGGTAGATCACGTAAGGCGTGAAGCTGACGGTGCGCAGCAGCCGCATCATGAACACCAGCGCCGCCCAGGCCGCGAAGAAGGACACCACCGCGGCAATCGCCCCGTCCCGCGCCGCCTGCCAGTCGGCCACGCGCACCACATCGATGCCCATCAACGTCCCCGAGGCGATGATGGTGGGGATCGACATCAGCATCGCCACCTTGGCCGCGCCGTGGCGGCTGTAACCCATGGCCCGCATCCCCGAAATGCACGCCCCCGACCGCGACGTGCCGGGAATGAGCGACACCGCCTGCCACAGCCCCACGTAGACGGCATGCTTCAGCGACCAGTCCTCGGCGTTGCGGGTGGTCTTGCCGAAGCGGTCGGTCAGGTAGAGCACGATCCCGAAGATGATCATCATCCAGCCGATCACCGCGATGTTGCGCATCATCTCCATCACACCGAAGATGTGGAAGATCAGCCCCACAATCACCACCGGCACCGTGGCGATGGCCAGGCACAGCGCCAGCCACGCGCCCTGGTTGTCGATCCTCAGGCGCAGCATGTCGGGCACGCCGCGCACCGCCAGCATCACATCGGCGCGGAAATACCAGCAGACCGCGAACAGCGTGCCCACATGCACCGCCACGTCGATCACCAGCCCCTGATCCTCGAGCGTGGTCAGCGCGGGCAGCAGGATCAGATGCCCCGATGACGACACTGGCAGGAATTCGGTCACGCCCTGAATGATCGCCAGCAGAAAGATATGAAAGAAGGACATGCGGCACTCCGGGAATTTGCTGCACCATAGCGAAGGGCAGTTCAGGTGAAAGTGGAAATATATGTCAGTAAGGCTGCCATAAAATGCGTGCTTTTCGCCGCCTCCTCGCGGCGCGGCGCCAAAAAAGTCGGAAAAAGGTCAGCATTTATGCCTTTTCTTTGCTGGAGACCCGCAGTAAAACCCTGCCGGAGTCAGGAGGACCTCCGCATGTCGCAGAATTCCATGCTCCGTTTCGTGACGGTGGACAAGGAAATGCCCGAGAAGCGCCCGCCCGAGGCGCGCACCGAGGATTTCCACGAGATTTACGGCCAGTATCTGACCGAGAAGGCCGAGGAACAGGCCGGGCGCTGCAGCCAGTGCGGCGTGCCCTATTGCCAGACCCATTGCCCGCTGCACAACAACATCCCCGACTGGCTGATGCTGACCGCGCAGGGGCGGCTGGAAGAAGCCTATGAGCTGAGCCAGGAGACCAACACTTTCCCCGAGATCTGCGGTCGCATCTGCCCGCAGGATCGGCTCTGCGAAGGCAATTGCGTCATCGAACAGGCCGGGCACGGCACGGTCACCATCGGCGCGGTGGAGAAATACATCACCGACACGGCGTTCGAGAAAGGCTGGGTGAAGCCCATCCGCCCCGCGCAGGAACGCCCCGAATCGGTGGGGATCATCGGCGCCGGGCCGGGCGGGCTGGCCGCCGCCGACCGGCTGCGCCGCGCAGGTGTGCAGGTCACGGTGTATGACCGCTACGACCGCGCGGGCGGGCTGATGACCTATGGCATCCCCGGCTTCAAGCTGGAAAAGCCCGTGGTCATGCAGCGGATCGACCAGCTTGCCGATGGCGGGGTGGAATTCGTCCTCAACTGCAACGTGGGCGAGGACATCAGCTTCGACGCCATTCGCGGCAAGCATGATGCGGTGCTGATTGCCACCGGTGTCTACAAGTCGCGCGAACTTGAAGCGCCGAACGTGACCGCCCCCGGCGTGGTGCGGGCCATCGACTACCTGACCGCCTCGAACCGCAAGAGCTTCGGTGATGATGTCCCCGAATTCGACAGTGGCGAACTTGACGCCAAGGGCCGCCGCGTGGTGGTCATCGGCGGCGGCGACACGGCGATGGACTGCGTGCGCACTGCCGTCCGGCAGGGCGCGGTGTCGGTCAAGTG
This sequence comes from Paracoccaceae bacterium, assembly GCA_020832705.1. Lineage (GTDB taxonomy): Bacteria > Pseudomonadota > Alphaproteobacteria > Rhodobacterales > Rhodobacteraceae > Rhabdonatronobacter. Next base: position 15,575 of record JAFIEE010000048.1, on the reverse strand, counting down.
CCTTTATCGCCGCGACCGCGCCAACATGCCCGGCAGCCAGCGCGAGACCCAGAACGCCGAGGAAGAGGGCGTCGAATTCGTCTGGCAGACCGCGCCGCGCGGCTTTGTCACCGGTGATGACGGTGCGGTTTCGGGCGTGATCGTGCAGAAGATGCGCCTGGGCGCCCCGGATGCCACCGGCCGCCGCAGCCCCGAAGCGATCGAAGGTGCCGACTACACCGAAGAGTCGGATCTGGTGATCATGGCGCTGGGGTTCGAGCCCGAGAACCTGCCCGCGCTGTGGAACGTGCCGGAACTGGCCGTCACCCGCTGGGGCACCATCAAGGCGAAGTTCAACACGCACGAGACCGACCTGCCCGGCGTCTGGGCCGTGGGGGATATCGTGCGCGGCGCGTCGCTGGTGGTCTGGGCCATCCGCGACGGGCGCGAGGCCGCCGACAGCATCCTGGCCTATCTGGAACAGCCCGCGCAGGTGGCGGCGGAATAATCCGCCCGCCCCCTGCCATGCCAGTCATTCCGGGCGGCCCGCGCCGACCCGCTTTCCGAAAGGAACCCGCCATGACCAAGCTGCCATCGAACTGGAGCGTTCAGGAACAGGCCCGCCGCGCCATCGTGGCCGAGAGGGGCCTTTACAAACCCGAGGACGAGCATTCCTCGTGCGGGGTGGGGCTGGTGGTGGCCATCGACGGCCAGCCATCGCGCGAGGTGGTGGTCAACGGGATCGAGGCGCTCAAGGCCGTCTGGCACCGCGGCGCCGTGGATGCCGACGGCAAGACCGGCGACGGCGCGGGGATCCATGTGCAGATCCCCGTGAACTTTTTCTATGACCAGATCCGCCGCACCGGGCACGAGCCGCGCATGGATCAGTTGATCGCCGTGGGGCAGGTGTTCCTGCCGCGCACCGATTTCGGCGCGCAGGAACGCTGCCGGACGATCGTGGAGACCGAAGTGCTGCGCATGGGCTACGCCATCTATGGCTGGCGCCATGTGCCGGTGGACACCTCGGTGCTGGGCGAGAAGGCCAACGCCACCCGCCCCGAGATCGAGCAGATCCTGATCCGCAACCTCAAGGGCACGGATGAAGAGACCTTCGAGCGCGAGCTTTACGTGATCCGCCGCCGGATCGAAAAGGCCGCCGCGCAGGCGCATATCAACGAGCTTTACCTGTGTTCGCTGTCCTGCCGGTCGATCATCTACAAGGGGATGATGCTGGCCGAGCAGGTGGCCGAATTCTACCCGGACCTCAAGGATGACCGGTTTGAAAGCGCCTTTGCCATCTATCACCAGCGCTATTCGACCAACACCTTCCCGCAATGGTGGCTGGCGCAGCCGTTCCGCATGCTGGCCCATAACGGCGAGATCAACACCCTGAAGGGCAACCTCAACTGGCTGAAAAGCCACGAGATTCGCATGGCCTCGGGGGCGTTCGGCGAAATGGCCGAAGACATCAAGCCCATCGTCGCCTCGGGCGCGTCGGATTCGTCGGCGCTGGATGCGGTGTTCGAGGTGCTGGTGCGCGCCGGGCGCAACGCGCCCATGGCCAAGACCATGCTGGTGCCCGAGGCCTGGTCCCGGCAGGCGGTGGAAATGCCGCAGGCCTGGCGGGACATGTACAACTACTGCAATGCCGTGATGGAGCCCTGGGACGGCCCGGCCGCCCTGGCCATGACCGATGGCCGCTGGGTCTGCGCCGGGCTGGACCGTAACGGATTGCGCCCCATGCGCTATGTGGTCACCGGCAACGGGCTGCTGATCGCGGGGTCCGAAGCGGGCATGGTCACGGTGGATGAAACCGCCGTGCGCGAAAAGGGCGCGCTGGGCCCGGGTCAGATGATCGCCGTGGATATGGCCGAGGGCAGGCTTTACCACGATACCGCCATCAAGGACCGGCTGGCGGCCGCGCAACCCTTCGGCGACTGGGTGGAAAAGGTCGTCGATCTGAACGAGCGCCTGCGCGACGTGCCCGAACCCCGCACGCTTTCGGGCGAGGAGTTGCGCCGCCGTCAGGTCGCCGCCGGCTACACCATGGAGGAGATCGAGCAGATCCTTGCCCCCATGGCCGAGGACGGCAAGGAGACCGTGGCCAGCATGGGCGATGACACGCCCGCGGCGGTGTTGAGCAAGCTCTACCGCCCGCTGTCGCATTTCTTCCGCCAGAACTTCAGCCAGGTCACCAACCCGGCCATCGACAGCCTGCGCGAATACCGGGTGATGAGCCTGAAGACCCGGTTCGGCAACCTCAAGAACGTGCTGGACGAGGACAGCAGCCAGACCGAGATCGTGGTGCTGGAAAGCCCCTTCGTGGCCAACGGCGAATCCGAGGTCATGGTTGCGCAACTGGGCGACAACGTGGCCAGCATCGACTGCACCTTTCCGGTGGAGGCAGGCGAGGACGCGCTGCGCGCCGGGCTGGAGCGCATCCGCGCCGAGGCCGAGGATGCCGTGCGCTCGGGGGCCGGGCATCTGGTGCTGAGCGACGCGCATCAGGGCACGGACCGCGTGCCCATGCCCATGATCCTGGCCACCAGCGCGGTGCATTCCTGGCTGACCGCCAAGGGGCTGCGGACGTTCTGTTCGCTCAACGTGCGCTCTGCCGAATGCATCGATCCGCATTACTTCGCCGTGCTGATCGGCTGTGGCGCGACCACGGTAAACCCCTATCTGGCGCAGGAAACCATCGCCGACCGGATCGACCGCGGCCTGATCGACGGCACGCTGGAGGACGCGATGCGCCGCTACCGCGCCGCGATCGACCAGGGCTTGCTGAAGATCATGTCGAAGATGGGGATTTCGGTTCTGTCGAGCTATCGCGGCGGGCTGAACTTCGAGGCCGTGGGCCTCAGCCGCGCCATGGTGGCCGAATACTTCCCCGGCATGCCGTCGCGCATTTCGGGGATCGGGCTGCACGGGTTGCAGCGCAAGGTCGAGCAGATCCACGCCCGGGGCTGGCGCGGCGCGGTCAATGTGCTGCCCATCGGCGGCTTCTACAAGGCGCGGCGGTCGGGCGAATCGCATGCCTGGGAAGCGCGCACCATGCATCTGATGCAAAGCGCCTGCGATCAGGCCTCGTTCGCGCTGTGGAAGCGCTACAGCGAGATGATGCAGGCCAATCCGCCGATCCATATCCGCGACCTGCTGGACATCAAGCCGCTGGGCCGCGCGATCCCGATCGAGGAGGTGGAAAGCATCACCGCCATCCGCAAGCGCTTCGTCACACCGGGGATGTCGCTTGGCGCGCTGTCGCCCGAGGCGCACAAGACCCTGAACATCGCCATGAACCGCATCGGCGCCAAGTCCGATTCGGGCGAGGGCGGCGAGGATCCGGCGCATTTCCACCCCGAACCCAATGGCGACAACCCCTCGGCCAAGATCAAGCAGGTGGCCTCGGGGCGGTTCGGCGTGACGGCGGAGTATCTCAACGCCTGCGAGGAACTGGAAATCAAGGTCGCGCAGGGCGCGAAACCGGGCGAGGGCGGCCAGCTTCCGGGCATGAAGGTCACCAAGCTGATCGCCCGGCTGCGCCACTCCACGCCCGGCGTGACGCTGATCTCGCCGCCGCCGCACCACGATATCTACTCCATCGAGGATCTGGCGCAGCTCATCTATGACCTCAAGCAGATCAACCCGCGCGCCAAGGTGACTGTGAAGCTGGTGGCGCAATCCGGCGTGGGGACCATCGCCGCCGGGGTGGCCAAGGCCAAGGCCGATGTGATCCTGATTTCAGGCCACAACGGCGGCACCGGCGCCAGCCCCGCCACCAGCATCAAGTATGCGGGCCTGCCCTGGGAAATGGGCCTGTCCGAAGCGCATCAGGTGCTGGCCATGAACAAGCTGCGCGAGCGGGTGACGCTGCGCACCGACGGCGGCCTGCGCACCGGGCGCGATATCGTCATCGCCGCCATGCTCGGCGCCGAGGAATACGGCATCGGCACCGCCGCCCTGATCGCCATGGGCTGCATCATGGTGCGCCAGTGCCAGTCCAACACCTGCCCGGTGGGGGTCTGCACCCAGCGCGAGGATCTGCGCGCCAAGTTCACCGGCACGGCGGACAAGGTGGTGAACCTGATCACCTTCTATGCGCAGGAGGTGCGCGAGATCCTGGCCTCCATCGGGGCGCGGTCGCTCGACGAGGTGATCGGCCGTGCGGACCTGCTGGCGCAGGTCAGCCGCGGCTCGGCGCATCTGGACGATCTGGACCTGAACCCGCTGCTGCTGACCGTCGATGGGGCGGCCAGCATCCGCTATGACCGCGAAAAGCCGCGCAACAGTGTCCCCGACACGCTGGACGCCGAGATCATCCGCGATGCCGCGCGCTTCTTCGAGGACGGCGAGAAGATGCAGCTCAGCTATGCCGTGCGCAACACCGACCGCACCATCGGCACCCGCGCGTCCAGCCATCTGGTCAAGCGTTTCGGGATGCGCAACAGCCTGCAGCCCGATCACCTGACCATCAAGCTTGCGGGCAGCGCCGGGCAGTCGCTGGGGGCCTTCCTGGCGCCGGGGATCAAGCTCGAGGTGTTCGGCGACGCCAATGATTACGTGGGCAAGGGCCTGTCCGGGGGGCTGGTGGTGGTGCGCCCGCGCATGTCCTCGCCGCTGGTGGCGCATGAAAACACCATCATCGGCAACACCGTGCTTTACGGCGCGACCGGGGGATACCTGTTTGCTGCCGGGCGCGCGGGCGAGCGCTTTGCGGTCCGCAATTCGGGTGCGCATGTGGTGATCGAGGGCTGCGGGTCCAACGGCTGCGAATACATGACCGGCGGGGTGGCGGTGATCCTGGGCAGCATCGGCGCGAATTTCGGCGCCGGGATGACCGGGGGCATGGCCTATGTGCACGACCCCGATGGCACTGCGCGGGCGTTGATGAACCTGGAAACGCTGGTCACCTGCCCGGTGACGGTGGATCACTGGGAGGCGCAGCTCAGGGGGCTGATCGAACGCCACGCGGCCGAGACCGAGAGCCTGCGCGCCGCCGAGATCCTGCGCCGCTGGGATATCGAGAAGGACCGCTTCATCCAGATCTGCCCCAAGGAGATGCTGCCGCATCTGGAGCATCCGCTGAGCCTGGAGCCCAGTGCCATTCCGGCGGAGTGAGGGTCGTCCGGACCCGGCATTGGCGTGCCCGGACGTCCAGGCGGTCACCGTTGCGATCTGCGGGCCGCTGACGGTGAAAGGGGGCCCGCGCGGGCCATGCGAGCGGGCGGGCGCTCAGCGCAGGGGGCGTGCTTCGGCCCTGGCCGCCGCGGGGGCTGCGGCCCGCTCGGCGCGGGCTTCGGCAACCGCCTTGCGGCACCAGTCCAGAACCGGGTCCAGCGCGAACGGCAGCGGCGTGCCGAACCCGTCGACGAAGCTGTCGAAGCCCGGCAGCCCGCCGCGCCCGACAGCGGTCAGCACCGGGATGCCTTCGCCCAGGGCCGCGGCGATGACCGGGCGGAAGCCGCGGCCGTCCATTTCGGCCTTGCCGAACTTGTTGACGACCAGAAGGTCCGGGCGGTCGGTCAGTCGCCGTTCCACCGCCGCGGCTGCATCCTCCAGCGCGCCGGGGTCCAGACGGCAGCCGCGGGCGTGTTCGCCCAGCCGCTGGCTGATGCAGATCGATTGCCCCGTGTCCAGAAGGCGCAGCACCATGTCGCAGCGCGCGTCCGGCCGGTCCTCGGGGACGGGGTTGTCCTGCACCGCACCGGCGAGTCGCAGCCCTTCGGCCCCCAGCCGGTCGGCCGCGCGCAGGAGCATTGCGTCCAGAACACCGCGTTGGTCGGTGACGATATAGCCCAGCATGTCGCGGCCCCCTGTTCGCCCTGCCCCTTGTTCGCCCTGACTGTCTGGATACATTATGCCAACAGGAGGATAAAGACAGTCCATGGACATACGTGCCCCGCTGCTGCCCCGACCGGACGATCCGCGCCTGACCCGGCGCGTGCGCGGCCATGACCAGACCGGCGCCGTGACCGATATTTCCGTCGTCGAGGAGCGCCCGCTGACGATCTTTCTCAACAGTCAGGAGATCGTCACCGCGATGACCATTGGCGATTACCCCGAATACCTGGCGCTCGGGTTCCTGCGCAATCAGGGGATGCTGCGCGCCGACGATGTGGTGACGGCGGTGGAGCATGACGACGATCTGGAGGTGGTGGTGGTGCGGACCGAGCGCGCGACCAGCTACGAGGAGAAGGTGAAGAAGAAGACCCGCACCTCGGGCTGCGCGGTGGGCACGGTGTTCGGCGACATGATGGAGGGGCTGGAAGGGCTGACCCTGCCGGAGGCCGAGTTGCGGACAAGCTGGCTTTATGCACTGGCAAGGGCGATCAACACCACGCCCTCGCTCTATCTGGAGGCCGGGGCGATTCACGGCACGGTGCTGTGCGAGCGCGACCGGATGCTGGTCTACATGGAGGATGTGGGGCGCCACAACGCGGTGGACAAGATCGCCGGCTGGATGTTCCGGCACGGCGTGGATGGCGCGGACAAGATCCTTTACACGACCGGGCGGCTGACCTCGGAAATGGTGATCAAGACCGCGCAGATGGGGATCCCGGTGCTGGCCTCGCGCTCGGGGTTCACCGGCTGGGGGGTGGAGATCGCCCGCGAGGTGGGGCTGACGCTGATCGGGCGGATGCGCGGGCAGCGCTTCGTCTGCCTGTCGGGCGAGGAACGGTTGATCCGCGATGCCGATCTGGGTGCGGTGCCCGAAGAGGACCGCCGCCACCGGCGCAAGGGGGCGCAGGATGGCTGAGCACGGGCCGGCCCGGAGCGGGAAAAGGGGGGCTGTCTGCCCCCCTCGGCGCGTGCCGCGCCTCACCCCCCGAGGATATTTGTGCACAGATGATGAGGGCAGGACATGAGCGCGCCGGTCGGGGTGATACTGGCCGGCGGGCGGGCCACGCGCATGGGTGGCGGCGACAAGGGGATGTTGCGGCTGGGCGGGCGGCGGATCATCGATCATGTGATCGACCGGCTGGGCCCGCAGGTGGGGGGGCTGGTGCTCAACGCCAATGGCGATCCGGGCCGGTTTGCGGGTCTGGCCCTGCCGGTGGTGGCCGACAGCCTGCCGGACTGGCCGGGGCCTCTGGCCGGGGTGCTGGCAGGGCTGGACTGGGCGGCGGCACAGGGCGCGGAGGCGGTGGTGAGCGCGGCGGCCGACACGCCGTTCCTGCCGCGCGATCTGGTGGCGGGGCTGCGGGCGGCGGCGGGGCCGTCGGGGCTGGCGCTGGCGGCCAGCCGGGATGCGGACGGCAAGCTGTGGCGGCATCCGACCTTCGGGCTGTGGCCGGTGGCCTTGCGTGACGATCTGCGCGCGGCGCTGGAGGGGGGCTTGCGCAAGGTCGTGGTCTGGACCGACCGTCACGGCGCGGGCACGGCTGAATTCGGCGTCGACGGCCCTGATCCGTTCTTCAACGTGAACACCCCCGGGGACCTGGCGGCGGCCGAAGCGCTGGCGGCGCGGGCATGAAGGTCTTTGGTGTCACCGGCTGGAAGAACACCGGCAAGACCGGGTTGATGGAGCGGCTGGTGGCGGAGATCACGGGCCGTGGGCGTTCGGTGTCGACGCTCAAGCATGCGCACCATCACACCGACGTGGACCTGCCCGGCACCGACAGTTACCGCCACCGGGAGGCGGGCGCGCGGGAGGTGCTGCTGGCCTCGCCCCGGCGCTGGGCCTTGATGGCGGAATTGCGCGGCGCGCCGGAACCGCCGCTGGAGGCGCTGCTGGCGCGGCTGTCGCCGGTGGATCTGGTGCTGATCGAGGGCTGGAAGCGCGCGCCGCATCCGAAGGTGGAGTGTCACCGGGCGGCGGCGGGGCGGGGGCTGCTGGCGCATGACAATGCGACGATCCGGGCGGTGGCCTCGGACGTGGCGCTGGACGGGCTGGCGGTGCCGGTGTTCGATCTGGATGACACCGCCGCGATTGCGGATTTCATTCTCGGTGAGGTGGGGCTGTGAGCTTCGGGCGGATCGTGGTGGTGGACTGGTCCGCCGCCGGGCGCCCGGTGACCGGGCGCGATTCGATCTGGATCGCGCAGGCGCGGGGCGGGGCGGTCGAAACCTGGAACCCGCCGACCCGGGCCGAGGCGGAAGCGCGGTTGCGCGCGCTGATGGCCGAGGCGCTGGGCGCCGGGGAGCGGGTGCTGATCGGCGCCGATTTCGCCTTCGGCTTTCCGGCGGGGTTTTCCCGGGCGCTGACCGGGCGGGACGCGGCGCTGGCGGTCTGGGACTGGCTGGCGGGGCGGATCACCGATGACGCGCGGAACCGCAACAACCGTTTCGCGGTGGCGGCCGAGATGAACCGGGCGCTGCCGGGATTGGGGCCGTTCTGGTTCCGCCCGGCGGGTCCGGACCTGCCGGACCTGCCGCTCAAGGGGCGCGCGCGGCACGGCCACGGGATGGCCGAGACGCGGGTGACCGATGCGCGCGCGCCGGGGGCGCAGCCGGTCTGGAAGCTGGGCGGGGCGGGATCCGTCGGAAGCCAGGTTCTGACCGGGCTGCCGGTGCTTTGGCGGTTGCGGGCGGCATATCCGGGCAAGGTGGCGGTCTGGCCGTTCGAGGAGACGCGCACCGCGGCGGTGGTGCTGGCCGAGGTGTTCCCCTCGCTCCTGCGCGAGCGGATCGCGGCGGTGATGCCGTCCCGCAGGGGCAAGCCGGGACGCCATGACTGGCCGGTGATGGATGCGGTGCAGGTGCGGATGTTGGCGCTTGCGCTGGCCCGGCTGGGAGATGGGGTGGACGCGCTGCTGGCGGCGCCGGACCGGACCGCGCCGCTGGCCGAGGAGGGATGGATCCTCGGCGTCGGGGCCGAGGCGCGGTTGATTGCGGCGGCAGCAGGGGTGGGGGGCGACGCCCTGCCGCCGCGTGCCGGTGCGGGGGCGGCGGACGCACCGGGTGCACCCGCCCGAGATCAGGGGGCGGGCCGGTCGGGCGGGGCGTCACCGGTGGCGGGCGATCCCGCGCCCGAACGGATGCGCCTGACCCCGCCCCGGTTGCGCAACGACTGTTTCGCCATGCCGCAGGGGGTGGACTGGGTGCCGGTGGACGCGGCGCTGGCGCGGCTGCGCGCGGCGCTGGCCCCCCTCACCGATGTCGAGGAAAGCGCGGTCGCGGGCGCCGGGGGGCGGGTTCTGGCCGCGGATGTGGCCGCGCGCCGGTCCAACCCGCCGCATGCGAACGCGGCGGTGGACGGCTACGGCTTCGCCCATGCGGCGCTGGCGGGCGAAGGTCCGCATGAACTGCCGCTGGTGACCGGGCGCGCGGCGGCGGGACAGCCGCTGGACGCGCCGGTGCCGCCGGGGGCGGCGGTGCGCATCCTGACCGGCGCGATTCTGCCCGAAGGCGTGGACACGGTGGTGCTGGAAGAGGATTGCGCGAGTGACGGGGCGCGCGTGGCCTTTGACGGGCCGGTGAAGCGCGGGGCGAACGCCCGGCGTGCGGGGGAGGATGTGGCGGCGGGCGCCCCGGTGCTGACGGCGGGGCGGCGGCTGACCCCGGCGGATCTGGCGCTGCTGTCGGCGCTGGGCGTGGGGCGGGTGAAGGTCTTGCGCCGGTTGCGGGTGGCGGTGCTGTCCACCGGCGACGAATTGCTGGACGATCCCGGGACGGACGCGCCGCCGCACCGGATATTCGATGCCAACCGGCCCATGCTGCTGGAGGTGGCGCGGCGCTGGGGCCATGTGCCGGTCGATCTGGGCTGCGCGCCGGACGATCCGGCCGAGATTGCCGCGCGGCTGGACCGGGGCGCGCGCGAGGCCGATGTGATCCTGACCTCGGGCGGGGCCTCGGCGGGGGACGAGGATCATGTCTCGCGGCTGTTGCGCGCGCGGGCGCGACTGTCAAGCTGGCGCATCGCGCTGAAACCGGGCCGCCCGCTGGCGCTCGCGCTCTGGCCGGGCGGCGGGGATGGTGGGGTTGCGGTGCCGGTGATCGGCCTGCCGGGCAATCCGGTGGCGGCCCTGGTCTGCACGCTGATCTTCGGGCGCCCGGCGCTGTCGATGCTGTCGGGGGCGGGGTGGGTCGCGCCGCTGGGGTTCGACGTTCCGGCAGCATTCGGTAAACGCAAGAAGCCCGGGCGGCGCGAATATCTGCGCGCGCGGCTTGATGCGCAGGGCGCGGCGGAGGTCTTTGCCTCGGAAGGGTCGGGGCGGATCAGCGGGCTGAGCTGGGCCGAGGGGCTGGTGGAACTGCCCGACGGGGCCGCAACGATCCGGCCCGGCGATCCGGTGCGCTACCTGCCCTATGCGGGGTTCGGGCTGGGGTGAAAGGCGCGGCGCGCGCGGGGGCGGGGCGAAACGAGCGCCCCCTCAGCGCCCCGCCCGCCCACGGCGCTTCGGGGGCCCTGCCCGGCGCAGGCGCCGGGCAGGGCGGTGGCGTTGTCGCGGTGCCGGATTCGGGATGCCGTTGACGTTGCCGCTGTTGCCGGATGTTGTGGGCAAGCGATGGCTTTGGGGCGCCGGGGCGGCGGCGATACCGGTCAGGCCGCGTGCGCCCGGTTGGTGCCGAATGCCGCTTTCTGCAGGCGCGCGTTCCACCCCGCGACATGCGGCAGCGCCTTGGCGTGTTCCGCCACGGGCGTGGCCATGGGCCAGTGCAGCAACGGCGCCACCTGTCCCCAGACGGCGAAATCCGCCAGTCCCGGCGCGGCGCCGTGCAGCCAGCCCTCGCCCTGTGCCAGCAGCGTTTCCAGCCCGTCGATCTGTCGGCGCCCCAGGGCCGCGACCTCGGACCGGTCCAGCCGGGCGATCCCGCGGGCGTGCAACTGCCGGGTGAAATGGCGCCGCATCTGCCAGCCGATCAGGGGGGCCAGCACGGGCGGCGCCATGTCATCGAGCAGCGCGCGAAACCCGGCAAAGCCCTTGGGATGCACGAAAAGCTCCCATTCCAGGATCTGATGGAAGCGCTCCTCGAAGGCGGTTTTCAGCGCGTCGCGGGCCACGGCCGCCGGGTCGGGCAGCGCCATCGGATCGGGCAGGCCGTGGCGCGCGGCCAGATGCGCGATGATCCGGTCGCTGTCGCCCATGCGCAGGCCGTCCTGTTCGATCCAGGGGCTCTTGCCCAGCGGCCCCCTGTCGGCGCGGTTTTCGATCACGGGGCGCCAGGCGATCCCGGCATGGGACAGCCAGGCCATGAGTTTCAGCGCGAAGGGCCCGCTTGACGGCAGCCCCCAGGCCGGGGCGAAGGCATGGACCTGCAGATCGGACATGGCGGCTTCCTCCAACGGCAATACGCTTGCTTACCACTGGTAAGCACGGTAGCTTACCGATGGTAAGCAAGCAAGGGTTTTCCGCATGTCCGATCGAAAGGCCCGAACCAGGGCCCAAACCAGGGCGCGCATCATCGCCGAGGCGCTGGCGCTCCTGCGCGCGGGCGGCATGGGGGCGGTTACCTTCGACGCTATCGCCGCGCGGCTGGGGGTCAGCAAGCAGGCGGTGATCTACTGGTTTCCCAACAAGGCGCAGCTTCTGGGCGCCGTGGCGCTGGGCTGCCTGCGCGACGAGGCCGAGGCGGCCATCGCCGCCGCCCGCGCTGCAAGCGGCCCGGCGCAGGCGCGGCGCGATGTGGTGCAGGCGCTGATCCGGTTCCATCTGGATGACCTGCCGCGCTTCCGCCTGATGTATGCCGCGCCGCAAATCGGCGCGCGGCCCGCCTGGGCGCCCGAAATCCTTGACCGGGTGCACGAGATCACGGCGCAGCAATACGGCAGCGTCGCCGCCGCCCTGGGCGAGGGCGAGGAGGCGCGGCGCGCGGCCGTGGTGCTGCACATGGCGGCGCTTGGGCATGTCCTGCTGGTTGGCCTGACCGAGGCTGTGGGCGATCCCATGCGCCACAGCCCGCAGGCGCTGGCCGATACGCTGGCGGCGATGGTCGGCCCCGGCGCGTGAGAGTGGCGAGTGGTGCGGGGGCCGCCGCGCGCGCAGCGCGCCCGGCCCAACGCCTGACCCGGTGCAGGGAACCTGCAGCGGGATCAGGGGGCGGGAGCATCGCTCGGTTTTCGGGCCGTCGGCCGGACGCGCAGCCGTGGCCCGGCGCGCGGGCCAGTCGTGGGTGCGTCGGGACTTGTCCCCGGCGCGGCGCCGTTGCATAGCGGGGCATGGCCGCGCAACTTGATTACGCCACGATCCACGAGATTTTCCGCCGGTTCCAGGCCGCAGAGCCGGAGCCGCAGGGCGAGTTGAACCATCTCAACGCCTTCACCCTGCTGGTCGCCGTGGCGCTGAGCGCGCAGGCCACCGACGCGGGCGTGAACCGCGCCACCGCCGCGCTCTTCCCCATCGCCGACACCCCCGAAAAGATGCTCGCCCTGGGCGAAGAGGGGCTGATCGAACACATCCGCACCATCGGGCTTTACCGCAACAAGGCGAAGAACGTCATCAGGTTGTCGCGTATCCTTGTGGAGCAGTATGGCGGGCAGGTGCCATCGTCGCGCGCGGCCCTGCAGTCCCTGCCCGGCGTGGGGCGCAAGACCGCCAATGTGGTTCTGAACATGTGGTGGCGCTTTCCGGCGCAGGCGGTGGATACGCATATCTTCCGCCTGGGTAACCGCTCGGGGATCGCCCCGGGGCGCGATGTGGTCGCCGTGGAACGCGCGATCGAGGATCACGTGCCCGCCGAGTTCCAGCTCCATGCGCATCACTGGATGATCCTGCACGGGCGCTATGTCTGCAAGGCGCGCAAGCCCGCCTGTGGCGCCTGCCTGATCCGTGACCTGTGCGCCTATGAGGAGAAGACGCTTTGAAGAGATATCAGGTAGCCGGGATCGGCAATGCCGTTGTCGATGTGCTCAGCACCGTGCCCGAGCGGTTTCTGGAAGATCACGGCATCCGCAAGGGCATCATGCAGCTCATTGAACGCGACCGGGCCGAGGCACTGCACGCCCCCATGCCCGCCCGTGACACCGCGCCCGGCGGGTCGGTGGCGAACACGCTGGCGGGGCTGGGCAAGCTGGGGCTGCGCACCGCCTTCACCGGGCTGGTGGCGGATGACGATCTGGGACGGGGCTATGCCGCGGACATGGCGGCGCAGGGCACGGATTTTCCCAATCCGCCTGCGGTGGATGCCGAACTGCCGACCTCGCGCTCCATGATCTTCGTCACCCCTGACGGTGAGCGGTCGATGAACACCTATCTTGGCATCTCGGCCGAACTGGGGCCCGATGACGTGGATGCAGGTGTCATGGCCGCGAGCGAGATGGTGTTCCTCGAAGGTTACCTGTTCGACAAGGACAAGGGCAAGCAGGCGTTCCTGAAAGCCGCGCGCGCGTGCCGCGGTGCGGGCGGGCGCGCGGGCATCGCGCTGTCGGACCCGTTCTGCGTGGACCGCCACCGCGCCGATTTCCAGTCGCTGGTGGCGAACGAGATGGATTTCGTCATCGGCAACGAATCGGAATGGGTCGCGCTCTATCAGGTGAACGATCTGGACGATGCGCTGGGAATGGCCGCGCGGGTTTGCCCGCTGGTGGTCTGCACCCGCTCGGGCGATCCGGTGCGCGTGCTGCATGAGGGGCAGATGACCGAGGCTCCGGTGGACCGCCTGACGCCCGTGGATGCCACCGGCGCGGGCGACCAGTTCGCCGCGGGGTTCCTGTTCGGGCTGGTGCAGGGGCACGGGATCGCGGCCGCCGCGCGCATGGGGTGCATCGCCGCAGCCGAGGTGATCGGCCATCTGGGCGCGCGACCGCTCACCGATGTCGGCGCAAGGTTGCGCCATGCGGGGCTGATCTGACCCGCGTTCCGGGACGGGGCATCGGACGTGCCGACGGTGTGTTGCATCGCACGCGGCGCGCCATCTGGCGGACCGTGCGCGGCATATTCCGGGGGGCGGCGCGTTCGATGCGCCAACCGGATGCTTCCATGCTTGCCAGCCCGTGCCGCTTGCGACAGGCTGTGCCGGTGCCGCAGATTGCAGGCGGCGTCCGTCCATCATGTCCCGAGGCCAAGATGCTGAAAATCCTTCCTGTTGCCGCGCTTGCCGCCGTGCTGGCCACCAGCCCCGCTGCCGCAGATCCGTTTGTCGATGCCCTCGAAACCGCCCTGGACGCCTATCGCGACGGGGACCTGCAATACGCGGGCGACGAACTGGCCGAGGCGCAGCGAATCCTGTCGGAGATGAAGGCGCAGGGGCTTGCGGCCTTCCTGCCCGAGGCCCCGGAGGGCTGGTCGCGCGAGATCGACACCGAGGCCGCAACAATGCTGGGGTTCCTGGGCGGCGGGGTCATGGCCAAGGCGACCTACAGCAGCCCCGACGCCCGGTTCGAGCTGACGCTCATGGCCGACAATCCGATGGTCGCGCAACTGGCGATGATGCTGGGCAACGCAGGGATGATCGCCCAGATGGGCGGCCAGATCGAGCGCATAAACCGCATCCGCTTCCTGCGCGAGGACCGCAGCCTGCGCGCCATCGTCGCCAACCGCGTGCTGGTGACCGCCGAGGGCGCGGACCCGGCGGTGATGATCCCGGTGCTGGAAGCCATGGACTTCCGCGCGCTGGAGAATTTCGGCGGCTGAACGCGGCGGATTGCGCCGGACAGTGATTGCAGCACCGTCACAATCGCCCCATATATCGGGGCGAAGATCAGCCGATGATGCCCAGAGGACGCAATGAACGGATACGTCAAGACAGCAATGCTCATGGCGGCGATGACCGCACTGTTCATGGGCGTGGGCTATGTGATCGGCGGCGCCGCCGGGGTGGTGATCGCGCTGGCGGTGGCGGCGGCGATGAACGCCTGGGCCTACTGGAATTCGGACCAGGCTGTGCTGCGCATGTACAACGCGCAGGAATGCGGCCCGCAGGTGGCGCCGGAATTACTGCGGATGGTGCACCGGCTGGCCGCCGATGCCGACATGCCCGCCCCGCGGGTCTATGTGATCGACAACGACCAGCCCAACGCCTTCGCCACCGGGCGCAACCCGGAAAACGCCGCCGTGGCGGCGACGACGGGGCTGTTGCGGCGCATGTCGGATGATGAGGTTGCCGCCGTGATGGCGCATGAACTGGCGCATATCCGCAACTATGACACGCTGATCATGACCATCACGGCCACCTTTGCCGGGGCGATTTCGATGCTGGCGAATTTCGCCTTCTTCTTTCGCGGCGGGCGCAATCAGGGCGCGGGCGGGGTGATTGCGCTGATCCTGGTCATGATCCTGGCGCCGCTGGCCGCCGCGCTGGTGCAGATGGCGATTTCGCGTTCGCGCGAGTACGAGGCCGACCGCGTGGGCGCCGAGATCTGCGGCAACCCGTTGTGGCTGGCCTCGGCGCTGGAGCGAATCCAGGCCTTTGCCAGCCGGATCGACAACGATGAGGCCGAGCGCAACCCGGCCACCGCGCATATGTTCATCATCAATCCGCTGCACGTGCACAAGCGCGACAAGCTGTTTTCGACCCATCCCAGCACCCACAACCGGATCGCCGCGCTCCAGAAGATGGCCGAGGAGCAGGGTATCCGGATGCGCGCCGGGGGCGTGGCGCGCGGCCCCTGGGCGTAATCTGAGGCTCCCCGCCCCCCGCCCCCCCCCCCCCGGGGGGGGGGGGGGGCGGCGCGCGGCGGGGGGGCCCCCCCCCCCCCCCCCCCCCCCCCCCCCCCC
>JAFIEE010000047.1 GCA_020832705.1 Paracoccaceae bacterium | reverse complement strand
GCACCGGCCGGGGCGCGCCCGCCCGGCGGCGCCCCTGGCGGGGCGCATCCCGTGGGGCGGGGCGCGCGCTGGAGCGCGCGCGGCAGCGCCGGTTTCGCGCCGGTTTCGTGCCGTGCCTGCCGCTTCAGGCGGGCAGGTCCGGCCGGACCCCGGGCGCCATGGGCGGGGCGAGGGCCAGCCCCCCCTCGCGCGCAAGAAAGGCGGTGATCGCGGCCACGCCGTCACCCGCGCGCAGCGAGGCCATCACCACCGCGCGCCCGGGCCGCGCGGCACGGGCGTCAGCCTCGAGCCGCGCCGCATCCACCCCGACATGGGGCGCCAGATCGATCTTGTTCACCACCAGCAGGTCCGATTTCGTCAGCCCCGGCCCGCGCTTGCGGGGAATGTCCTGCCCGGCGGCGGTGTCGATCACGTAGATGGTCAGGTCCGCCAGTTCGGGCGAGAAGGTCGCCGCCAGATTGTCGCCCCCCGATTCGATCAGGATCAGGTCCAGATCCGGAAAGGCCGCGTTCAGGTCGGCCACGGCGGCGAGGTTGATGCTGGCATCCTCGCGAATCGCCGTATGCGGGCAGCCGCCGGTTTCCACCCCGCGGATGCGCTCCATCGGCAGGACCTGCGCGCGCATCAGCGCCTCGGCATCCTCGCGGGTGTAGATGTCGTTGGTGATGACCGCCATGGAGCAGCGCGGCGCCAGCGCGCGCGCCAGATGCTCGGTCAGCGTGGTCTTGCCCGCGCCCACGGGGCCGCCGATGCCGACGCGAAGGGGGCCGTGTCTGCTCATGTCCGATAGATCCTCACGTCAAGCGTTTCGTGTTCCATGGCGGCCATGTCGGCGCCGAAGGCAGCGCTGCCAAGGTCATCGAGCGTGGACCCGGCCGCGCGTGCGGAAAGCGCCGCCACCAATGGCCAGAGCCGCGCCAGCACGGCGTGACCCTCGCCCTGGCCCAGCGGCATGGCACGCATGGCCACCGTGGCAAGGTTGGTGACAAAGCCCTGCAGGTATAGCGCGATCACCTGCGCCGGGTCGGCGTTCAGGGGGCGGACGGCCTCGGCCACTGCCAGCGGCAGACAGCGCGCGGGCAGGGCGCGCGCGGTGACCTGTGTTACCATGCGGGCAAAGGCGGCGCCCTGTTCCGCGCTCTCGGTCAGGCGTTCGGAGGACGGTTGCAGCGCGCGGGCCCGCGCATCGAGCGTGTCAAGCTCCGCGCCGGGGCGCAGCCCTTCGGCCAGCAGCACCGCATCCTGCCAGCCCGCGCCGAAGCGCAGCAGGTCCGAAAGCCAGCGTTCCAGCGCGGGTGCATCCGTCACCGCACCGTTGCGCAGCGCTGTTTCCAGCCCGTGGCTGTAGGCGAAGGCGCCGGTGGGAAAGGCCGGGGTCAGCCACTGGCTCAGCAAGAGGGCGGTGGTGGAGGCTGCGGCGGGCTCAGACATGGCGAACCCCGCGCGCGTGCCCTCGGGGTCCGTGACGGCTTTGCCATCGTGCGCCCCCCTCGCGCACCGGACCCGCCCGCGCGCAGGCGCGGGCAGCGCCCGCGAAGCGCCGTGGGCGGGCGGGTGGGGCGCTGAGCGGGCGCTTTGCTGCCGATGCTGCCTGCGCGTTCATCCGGACTGCGCATGCCCTTCTTGCGTGTGCCCGTGCGTGTGCCCGTGCGTGTGCCCGTGCGTGTGCCCGTGCGCGTGTCCGTGGTCATGCCCCATGGTGCGCCCGTGGCCATAGGCGCCACCTTCGGGGGTGAAGGGCAGGTGCGCACGGGTGATGGTGGCGCCAAGGCCGTTCAGCATCCGCTCCAGCACATGATCCTCGCGGATGATCAGGCGCTCCGCGCTGATCTGGCAGGGTGTGTGCCGGTTGCCGATGTGCCAGGCCAGCCGCGGCAGGTCGCCGGTGACCACCAGCACCGATTCCTCGGCCGGGATGATCTGGATGCAGCGCCCGTCCTCAAGTTCGAACCCCCACCAGGCATCAAGGTTCGTCACCTCGGGCAGGTCCACCATGAACCCTTCGTCATGGACCGTGACCAGACGTTTGCGCCGCATCAACCGCGCGTCATAGTCCATGACCACCAAATCGTAGCAGTGTTCCGGGGCGGCGCGCAGCAGGCGCGCGGCAGGGGGCAGGTCAGTCATTCGAAGGGCCTTTCGGAAACAGGTCGCGGTAGACATGGGCCGGAAGCGTGGCGCGGTTCAGCCCCATCGCGCGCAACGCGCCATCGGGCAGTGCCGCCAGCCGGGCCAGCGCCGCTTCACGGGCGCGGCGGTCAAGCCCGGGGTTGAAGCCCAGCCCCTGCGCGGCAAGGTAGCAGTCCAGCGCGGCGGATTGCGCCGGGCTGAGCGGGGAATTCACGGGACGAAGTCGCATCGGCATCTCCATCAGGCAGATCATGCCCTCCCTGATGCAGATATAGCATGATTCACCGCTGACCTGTGCCCGCGCGCCGATCACGATTTGCTGCAGCGCAGAAAGGTCACGCGCACAGGCGCTTTCCGGGTCCATCGTGCCCCCTTCAGAACAGGAAATACCGCTGTGCCAGCGGCAGTTCGCTGGCCGGTTCGCAGGTCAGCAGCACGCCATCTGCCCGCACCTCATAGGTTTCGGGGTCGACCGCGATCTGCGGGGTGGCGTCATTCAGCTTCATGTCACATTTCTGCACGCTGCGGCATCCCGCCACCGCAAGCGTGTCCTTGGCCAGCCCCAGCGCATCGCGCACGCCGGCTGCCTGCGCGGTCTGTGACACGAAGGTGACGGCATTGCGCTCCACCGCGCGACCGAAGGCGCCGAACATGGGACGCGAATGCATCGGCTGCGGCGTGGGGATCGAGGCGTTGGGATCGCCCATCTGCGCCACCACGATGGCCCCGCCGATCAGGACCATTTCCGGCTTTGCGCCGAAAAAGGCGGGCGACCAGAGGCACAGATCGGCGCGCTTGCCTTCCTCGATACTGCCGATATGGGCCGACAGCCCGTGCACGATGGCCGGGTTGATGGTGTATTTGGCGATGTAGCGGCGCACGCGCAGATTGTCGTTTTCGCCTGCTTCGCCCTCCAGCCGCCCGCGCTGCAGCTTCATCTTGTGCGCGGTCTGCCAGGTGCGGGTGATCACCTCGCCCACGCGCCCCATCGCCTGACTGTCGGACGCCATGACCGAAAACGCGCCCATGTCGTGCAGGATATCCTCGGCGGCGATGGTCTCGCGTCGGATGCGGCTCTCGGCGAAGGCCACATCCTCGGGTACCTTGCGGTCCAGATGATGACAGACCATCAGCATGTCGAGGTGTTCCTCGATCGTGTTGACGGTGTAGGGCATGGTCGGGTTGGTCGAACTGGGCAGGATGTTCTGGCTGCTCACCACCTTGATGATATCGGGCGCATGGCCACCGCCCGCGCCTTCGGTGTGAAAGGCGTGGATGGTGCGGCCTGCAATGGCTTTCAGCGTGTTTTCCACGAAGCCGGATTCATTCAGCGTATCGGTGTGGATCATCACCTGAATGTCGGTTTCTTCCGCGACCGACAGGCAGCAATCAATCGCCGCCGGGGTGGTGCCCCAATCCTCGTGCAGTTTCAGCGCGCAGGCCCCGGCGCGGACCTGTTCATGCAAAGCTGCGGGCAGCGAGGCATTGCCCTTGCCCGCAAAGGCCAGGTTCATGGCAAAGGCATCCGCCGCCTGCAGCATCCGGCCGATGTGCCATGGCCCCGGCGTGCAGGTCGTGGCGAGCGTCCCATGCGCCGGGCCGGTGCCCCCGCCCAGCATGGTGGTCAGGCCCGAATGCAGCGCGTCATCGATCTGTTGCGGGCAGATGTAATGGATATGCGCGTCGAAGCCTCCTGCCGTCAGGATCTTGCCCTCGCCTGCGATGATCTCGGTGCCCGGCCCGATGATGACGTCCACGCCCGGTTGCGTGTCGGGGTTGCCCGCCTTGCCGATCCTGGCGATCCGTCCATCGCGCAGGCCCACGTCCGCCTTGATGATGCCCGTGTAATCCACGATCAGCGCGTTGGTGATGACCGTGTCCATGGCGCCGCCCGCACGGGTGATCTGGCTTTGGCCCATCCCGTCGCGGATGACCTTGCCGCCGCCGAATTTCACTTCCTCGCCATAGCCGCCGCGTTCGGCGATCAGGTCGCGCTCCACCTCGATGATCAGGTCGGTGTCGCCCAGCCGGACCTTGTCGCCCGTGGTGGGGCCGAACATGTCGGCATAGGCAGCGCGAGAGATGCTGCTGGCCATGTCAGAGCGCCCCCATCACGTGCCCGTTGAAGCCGTAGACCGCGCGCGCCCCGCCGAAGGGAACCAGCCGCACCTCGCGCTGCTGGCCGGGTTCGAACCGCACCGCCGTTCCGGCGGGGATGTCCAGCCGCTTGCCGCGCGCGGCCGCGCGGTCGAAGTCCAGCCCAGGGTTGGCCTCGGCGAAATGATAGTGGCTGCCGACCTGCACGGGCCGGTCGCCGGTGTTGGCCACCATCAGCACCGTGACCGGGGCCTCGGCGTTCAATGCGATGTCGCTGTCGGGGGTGATGATTTCGCCGGGAATCATGCGCGCGCTCCTCAGACCACCGCCAGCGCGATACCGGCCAGGGCGACCGCGCCGCCGGACCCGCGGATGACCCAGGCGCCGCGCGTGGCGATCCACGCCCCCAGCGCGAAACCCGCCGCGTGCAGCGCCGCCGTGGACAGCATGAAGCCCAGAAGGTAACCACCATCGCCGCTGCCTTCGGACCCGTGCGCATAGCCATGGGCTGCCCCGAAGACCGCGGCGAAGGCCGCGATCACCGCGAGCGGCAGGCGCAGGGTCAGCGCCATCAGTGCGCCCAGAACGATGATCGAGGCAATGATCAGATGCTCGGCCAGCGCGCTTTCGGCCCCGCCTGTGCCCAGGACACCGAAAACCAGCATCCCGGTCAGAAAACTGCCCGGAACCGCCCAGCGCGCCCGCCCGCCCAGAAGCGCCGCCAGCACGCCCACGGCCAGCATCGCCACCAGATGATCCAGCCCCAGCAGCGGATGCGCCAGCCCGGCGGCAAGGCCGTCGGCGTGCTCATGCCCCGGATGGGCCATCAGCGCCGTGGGCGCGAGGATAAACAACGGAAGGACAAGGCGCATCGCAAGACCTTTCAGCGGATGGGATGGTGGACGGTGACAAGCTTGGTGCCATCGGGGAAGGTGGCTTCCACCTGCACGGAATGGATCATGGACGGCACGCCCGCCATGCACTGATCGGCGGTAACGACATGGGCGCCCGCTTCCATCAGATCGGCCACGGACCTTCCGTCGCGCGCGCCCTCGACCACGAAATCGGTGATCAGGGCGATGGCTTCGGGGTGGTTCAGCTTCACGCCGCGCGCCAGCCGGTTGCGCGCGATCATGGCGGCCATGGCCACCAGCAGCTTGTCCTTTTCGCGGGGTGTCAGGTTCATGGCGCTCCTTTCAGCAGTGCCAGACACGGGGCAGGGGCGCGCGGCGCAGAAGGTCAAGCAGGCGCATCATCTGGCGCCGCAGCGGCCAGGCATCGGCCGCCATCAGCCGGATCACCAGCCGCCCCGCCAGCGCCGAGGCCGCGCCGCGCACGCCTTCCATCCCCAGCGCCGCGCGCACCGGGCCCAGCGCATCGCCCGCCCCGGGCGCGGCCAGCACGACCGAGGCGACCGCCCGCGCACCGGCCAGACCCGCCGCACCCGCGCCCAGCGCCGCATCGGTCAGCCGCACGATTTCAAGATGCAGCGGCGCGCCGCCCCGGCGCAACTCCCGCCGGTCGGTGAAATCCACCCGCGCGACCTGCTCGCCCATGGCGGCACGGCCCAGAACCAGGGTTTCGGCCATCAGGCAGGTGGCATCGGGGGCAAGGTCTATTTCGGTCCGGCGCTGGGCGGCGGCACGGTCGAACAGGATCGTCTCCTGCGGCAGCCAGTCCAGATGCGCCCCCGCGCCGACCCGTGCCGTCACGCCGATCCGCGCCCGCCCGCCGGGGCTTCGATAGATGCGCTCGGCGGTCTGGGTGGTGGCGGTCACGTGGCAGCCGGGGCCAAGCTCCAGCGCATAGTCCAGCCGGTCCCCCCCGGTCAGCCCGCCGGAGGTGTTCAGGAACACCGCTTCGGCGTGACCGCCTGCGCCGGGCAGGATGATCGCCTTGGCCGATCCCGCCTGCGCCAGAACGCGCAGCGCCGCGCGGCCCTGCGTCCGGTCAAACGCCGCGCGCGCGCGGCCTGTGCTGCGTTGCAACTGGTCTATTCCGGCGCGCGCGTTCATTCCGTTCCCCCTTTGCGCGCAGCAAGGCACCGGGGGCGGGCAAGCTCAATCCGGCCGCGGCCATCCGGGCCGGGTGCCTCGGGCGCGCGGGTGCGGGTGGGCAATTACCGGGCATGGAGCGCGAAAAACAGGCAGGTTTCGAACGCCGCCGCGCGCGCATTGCGGCGCCGACAAGCGTCAGCGATCCCGAAGTGCCGCCTGAATGCGCAGGAACTCCGACAGGTTGTCCATGTCCACCAGCCCGACAAGCTGCTGCCCGTGCAGGATGCAGATCAGCCGCACCGCGGGATCCTGCTGCAGGGCTTCCATCAACTCGGCCAGATCGGCGCCGGTCTGGGCGGTAACGGGTTCGGCCATCACGTCATAGATCCGCCCGCCCAGTCCGTGATCGCGCAGGCCCCGCAGGATCGCCGCCTGACTGACCACGCCGACCAGCCGGTGACCGTCCATCACCGGAAAATCCTTCTGCGTTCCGGACAGTGTCAGGTCCACCGCGCGCGACAGCGGCGCCCCGGGCGGCAGGGTGTGGAAATCGGTGATCATGGCGCGCGACACGGGGCGGCCCTGCAGCCGGGTCTCGACCTCGGAGGCCCCGGCTTCGGCCGCCGCGCCGATCCAGATGAAGACCGCAATCAGGATCAGGAACGGGTTGCCGAACAGCCCCATGATCCCGAAGAAAAGCGCCAGCGTCTGACCGATCCGCGCGGCAAGCTGCGTCGCCGGGTCGCGGCCCATGCGAAAGGTCAGCGCCGCGCGCAGCACCCGCCCGCCATCCATGGGAAAGGCCGGGATCATGTTGAACACCGCCAGGAAGATGTTGGCGAACAGCACGGTCTGCAGGAAATTCCCGGGCATCATCATCAGCGGCGCCTCGGGGTCCACGGCGGTCCAGCCACCGGTCAGGGTCAGCAGCACGAACAGCCCCGCCGCAATGGCCACATTCACCGCCGGACCCATCAGCGCGACGATGATTTCCTGCCGCGGGTCCTTGGGCATCCGTTCCAGCGCCGCCAGCCCGCCGATGGGCAGGAGCGTGATGTAGCGCGTGCCGATCCCGTAGTGCCGCGCGGTCAGCGCGTGGCCGTATTCATGCAGCACCACGCAGAGAAACAGCACCGCGATGAAGGCCAGCCCGAACAGCACCCCAGCGATAGTGCCCGTCTGCAGCCAGTAGATGAGCCCCACCCAGATGAACAGCAGCGGAAAGGTCGCGTGCATGAAAAGATCGATGCCCGCCACGCGGCCCAGTTTCAATGACCAGCCGGTCCACTGCATTGCCCGTTCCCTGCCCCTGCCTGTGCTGCATCACAGGTGGCGTGTCAGGCCCGGGATTCAAGGCGCCAGCGGCCCGGACCTTGCGCCTGATCCCCGGGCGGCGCTGCGGCGGGTCCGGCTGTCGATGGCAAGACAGGCATAGAATTGGTGCCTGACTGGCTGACGACCGTGCACATTCCATGCGGGTGTGGCGCTGATCGGTTCGGTTTCGGCGCCGGTGGTCCGGTGTCACCCGGATGGCGCCCGGATGGCGGCGGGGTCTGGCCCGCGCGATTGCGCGCGCAGGCCGATTCGCGGAGTGGCGGGGCAAGATGCGCACGGGCTGACCTGTGGCCGGAAGCACACGTTCCGGTTGATCCGGGCCCGCTTTCTGCCGCGTCGTGCACCGACATCGCGCGACCGCGACACGCGTGCAGGCGCAGAAAACTGGCGCCAGTCGGGGGCGCGGTGCCCGGCGTCGGGGCAGTCGCGCAGGGGCCGGTTTTCCGTGGCGTTCGCAGACCGGGCGATCACGCTTCCATCCCGGAACGTCCACAACCAGCATCGGAATAGGCGCATGTCTCCGGCTTCGGTAGCCGATGCGCGCGCCCGTTGCCGCGTCCGTTCATCTGCCCGCAGGACCGCCCGTGCAACCGCAGCATGGCGCGCGTCGTTGCGTCATTGAGGTTGCGGGCAACCACTCGCCACCGGAAGCGCTCCAAAAATATACACTTGACTCACCAAAATTGCCGAAAAACACTCATGCGGTCCATAAAAGGTCGAGCGCAATAAAGCAAGAGACCTGGGAACAGGGGGCGACAGATGACACCGGAAACAGCAATCTTTGCGGATCAGGTAACCCTGAATTCGCTTGTGCAGAACATCGTTTACGCATCCGGGACGGTGGGTGCGATCTTCGTGGTGGTCGGGCTGCTGCTGATCGATGCGGGCATGGTCCGACGACAGAACCTGTTCAGCACAACGATCGAGAAGGTGGTGGGCTTCTTCATCGGCTTCGCCACCTATTTCGTCATCGGCTTCGCACTCTGGGCGGCGCAGTATTACATCATGGAAGGTTTCACCATGCGCGATTCCATCGCCGACTGGTGGATGGGCGGCGGGATGGTGAACGTCTATGCGCAGGACGTGGACCCCGATGTGTTCCCGCTGCTGAACAACTTCCAGATCTTCGTGTTCTTCCTCGCGTGCTTCGCGGGCATCATCAACGTGCTGCTGCACTATGCGGTGTCCGAGCGGATGAAGGCCTCGGCCTATTACATCACCTGCGTGGTGGCGACTCTGGTCTCGTCCTATCTCAGCTTCCTGACCTGGGGGTCGGTGGGGCCGCTGACCAATCCCGGTTTCCATGACTTCTTTGGCGTGGGCTTCGTCTATGTCTTCCCGGCGGCGATGGGGATCGTCTTTGCCTGGAAGCTTGGCGCGCGACCGGGGTATTTCGCCCCGCATCCGCGCGTGGCGGGGTACTATCCGCCCAGCATCGGGCTGGCCGCGGCGGGGGTGATGACCATCTTCGCGGGCATTCCCATGGTGATCCTGTCGTGCCTCTTCTTCTTCGACCCCGAGGCCCTGGCGGTTTCCGTCACCATGGCTGATGCCAGCATTGGCGTCGCCTTCAACAACTACGGTCTGTCCTGGGCCGGGGGCGCGTTGACCGGGGCGGTCATTGCCTATGCCACGCGCAAGTACGTCTATCTGCTGCTGGGCCCGCTGGCCGGCTATCTGTCGGGCGCCTCGGGGTTCGATGTCTGGATGCCGTGGCAGACCTTTCTTGTGGCGCTGGGCGCGCCGCTGGCCGCCTATGTGGTCTACGAGTTCACCTACAAGCGGATGATCGACGAGCACAAGCTGATCCCGCTGTTCCTGGGCGCCGGGATCTACGGGCTGATCATGGTCGGCATCTTCAAGAGCGGCACGCCCCGCAGCGGCTATCTGGGGTTCGATGAGGGCGAATTCGCCTTCCAGCACGCCGAAATCAGCCTGACGATGCAACTGGCGGGCATCGGCACCGTGCTTGCCCTGGGCGTGGTCACGGCGCTGGTCCTGTCCTTTATCCTGGACAAGACCATCGGCATGCGCGTGGACGAGGACATGCAGGTGGCCGGGCTGGACGCCCGCTTCTGGGACATCAAGACCGACGTGCAGACCCTGGCCGAGATCGAGGAAGGCGCCGCCGGAGGGGCTGCGGGTGCGCCGCGCGCGGCGCCGCTGGCCCCGGACACCAGGGGCTGATCCCTGCGCCACTGCGGCGCCTGTCCGCCCCGGCCTGTCTGCCGGGGCGGACTTGTGTCAGGATACGGCCGTTCAGTCCCGGAAGCGGGGTGCGGCGGCACGATTTGCCAGCAGAAGAAAAGGAGGCTCCATGATCATCACCGTCCTTCAGCATGCGGATTGCGAACATCCCGGCTACCTGCGCCAGCTTGCCGCCGAGGACGGGCACAGCCTGCAGGCCGTGAACCTGCATCGCGGCGAGGCGCTGCCGGATCTGGACACGGTCGAGGCGCTCTGGGTCATGGGCGGGCCGATGGATGTCTGGCAGGAGGACCGCTTCGACTGGCTGGCCCCGGAAAAGCGCTTCATCGGGGCTGCGGTGGCCGAACGCGGGCTGCCGTTCCTGGGCGTCTGCCTGGGCCACCAGTTGCTGGCCGATGCACTGGGCGGCCGTGTGGGGCCGGGCACGCCCGAGGTCGGAGTCCTGCCGGTCAGTTTCACCGAGGCGGGCGTGGACAGCCTGTTCTTCGACGGGATCGAGGCCCCGTTCGAAACGCTGCAGTGGCACGGGGCCGAGGTCCAGGCGCTCCCCGAAGGTGCCCGCGTCCTGGCCACATCCGACGCCTGCGCGGTGCAGGCGTTCCAGTGGGGACCGCGCGCCTTCGGGGTGCAGTTCCACGCCGAGATCGAGGATGACACCGTGCGCGAATGGATGAAGATCCCCGAATATGCCGCGGCGCTGGAACGGGCCATGGGTGACGGCGGCGCGGCGCGGCTGGAAGCGGCCTGCGCCGCCCGGCTGGCGCAGATGAACGCGCTGGCCGAGCGGATGTACATCAACTGGTTGCAGGCGATCACGCAGGCCGAGATGCGCTGACCGCGCGCCGCCACCGTGCGCCATGTGCCGCAGATCGGCGCGCGCATGGCGCACGGGTGGGTGCGGGGGCGCCATGCGCGTGCCGTGCCGGCATCGCGGCGGACAACGCCCCGCGCCGGGCGCTACCCGCGTCGATCACCCCGCGCTGGCGGGTTTCTCGCGGGCGGTGTCCTCGGCATAGATGATCAGCGGGCTTGCGTCCGCGCTCACGGCTTCCTCGTTCACCACCACCTCGGTCACGTTGCGCAGGCCGGGCAGGTCGAACATGGTGTCCAGAAGGATATCCTCCATGATCGACCGCAGCCCCCGCGCGCCGGTCTTGCGCGCGATGGCGCGCTTGGCGATGGCGCGCAGCGCCTCGTCGGTGAAGGTCAGGTCCGCGCCTTCGATCTCGAACAGGCGCTGATACTGCTTGACCAGCGCGTTCTTGGGTTCGGTCAGGATGGTGACCAGCGCGTCCTCGTCCAGATCGGTGAGGGTGGCCACCACCGGCAGGCGGCCGACGAATTCGGGGATCAGCCCGAATTTCAGCAGGTCCTCGGGTTCCAGCGCCTTCAGCGTCTCGCCGATGGTGCGGGCGCTTTCGTCCTTCACATCGGCGCCGAAGCCGATGGCCGAACCCTTGCCGCGCTGGGCGATGATCCGGTCAAGCCCGGCAAATGCGCCGCCGCAGATGAACAGGATATTCGTGGTGTCCACCTGCAGGAATTCCTGCTGCGGATGCTTGCGCCCGCCCTGCGGCGGCACCGAGGCCACGGTGCCCTCCATCAGTTTCAGCAGCGCCTGCTGCACGCCCTCGCCGCTCACGTCCCGGGTGATCGAGGGGTTGTCGGACTTGCGGGTGATCTTGTCGACCTCGTCGATATAGACGATGCCGCGCTGCGCGCGCTCGACGTTGTATTCGGACGCCTGCAACAGCTTGAGGATGATGTTTTCCACATCCTCGCCGACATAGCCCGCTTCGGTCAGCGTGGTGGCATCGGCCATGGTGAACGGCACATCAAGGATGCGCGCCAGCGTCTGGGCCAGAAGCGTCTTGCCGCAGCCGGTAGGGCCGATCAGCAGGATGTTCGACTTCGAAAGCTCCACCTCGCCGGCCTTGCCGCTGTGGTTCAGCCGCTTGTAATGGTTGTGCACGGCGACCGACAGCACGCGCTTGGCGTGTTCCTGCCCGATCACGTAGTCATCCAGAACGTCACAGATCTCGCGCGGGGTGGGCACTCCGTCCGAGGATTTGAACCCGGCGCCCTTGGTTTCCTCGCGGATGATGTCCATGCACAATTCGACGCATTCGTCGCAGATGAACACCGTCGGCCCGGCGATCAGTTTGCGCACCTCGTGCTGGCTCTTGCCGCAGAACGAGCAATAGAGCGTGTTCTTGCTGTCGCCGGTGCTGGTCTTTGACATCGGATTCCTCTGTCGCGTTCTGTTGCCGTCATCAGGCGGTCATCACCGCCCGCGCTGCGCCCCGGCAGTCACGAAGAGACTAAGTCAGCATGGGAGCGGGGACAATGCCAAACTTTCGCGCCGCCAGGAACAGCGGCCGGACCGACCGCGCGCCTGCGCGCGATGCTCACTTGTCCAGCTTTTCCGACGCTTCGGCCCGGCTGGCCACGATATCGTCGATATGGCCCCAGTCCTTCGCATCCTCGGGGGTCATCCAGGTGTCGCGGTCAAGCGCCTTCTGCACCGTGTCATAGTCCTGGCCGGTGTGCTTCATGTAAAGCCGGTAGAGCCGCTCCCGCGTCGCCTCGATCGACTTGGCCGAGATCAGGATGTCGGAGGCCGTCCCGCGCGCCCCGCCCGAAGGCTGGTGCACAAGAAACTCGGAATGCGGCAGCGCAAAGCGCATGCCCTTCGCCCCGCCCAGTGAAATCACCGACCCCATGGACGCCGCCAGCCCGCAGACCAGGGTGGAGACCGCAGGCTTGATGTACTGCATGGTGTCATAGATCGACATGCCCGCCGTCACCACGCCCCCGGGCGAGTTGATGTACATCGAGATTTCCTTGGTCGGATTCTCGGCCTCCAGGTGCAGAAGCTGCGCCACCACCAGGCTGGACATGCCGTCATGCACCGGGCCGTTGACGAAGATGATCCGCTCCTTGAGCAGGCGCGAGAAGATGTCATAGGCCCTTTCGCCGCGGCTGGTCTGCTCCACGACCATGGGCACCAGGTTCATGTAGGTTTCGATCGGATCGTGCATGGGGTCACTGCCTCTGTTGCCGGGGCCGCCGCAGGACCGCGTGCCACCGGTTTACGCCTCAAGTCTTGCCACAGTCTTAGTGCCGAGGGCTGGCCGCTGCAAGGGCAGGGGGCGTGCGGTCGGTGCGCCGGGACGGCACCGGCGCCGGGGCAGAAAGGAATTGGCAGCGCAGTGTGTCCGGTGTATCCTCACAAGGATTTTATCCCGTTCCGGAGAACCGACCCCATGAAAAGAATTGCAACCTGTTTCGCGGCTGCCACTGCCGCGCTCCTGATGGCTGCGGCGCCCGCGTCGGCAGCTCCAGCAGAAGTGCAACCCACCGAGGAGCGTTCCAGCCGCCCGTCGGTGATGCTGGGCGTTGCCTTCAACTTCGGCGGCGGGTCAGCCAACAGCAACGTCGGCATCACGCTGAAGCTGCTCAGCTCCGACCGGCGCAACCGGGCCGTGGGCGCGGTCGGCGTGACCTTCTTTCCCTGGGGCGATGATGTGGCCTTTGGTCTGGATGCGGGCATCGGCTACAACTTCCGCAACGGCGCGGCGGTGGTCGGCTATGACTTCCTGAACGCCAGCCCGCAGTTCAGCGCCGGCTGGGCCTATACAAGGTCGCGGACGACCGGCGGGAACGGGAACGGGAACGGTAACGGGAACGGGTGCCCCCCCAATGAGGGGTCCAACGGCTGTTTCGCTGAGCACTAGACCGGTCTGAAATGAGCGGCCATGCTTGGCATCAGAGCACCGTGACCTGCGGGTCCGGCGCAGTAAAGCGAACGTGACAGCGCAGAGCGCGTGACGGCACGTCCCGGGGGCGGCAGGGTTTTGACCCTGCCGCCCCGCGCGCGTATAGTGGCGCCAAACAAACCAGAGGCATCAGCGGGGCACCGGCGTGCTGCGGGCAATCCTATCCTTCTTCGGCGGCATCTTCAGTTTCGTGGTGTTGTCGCTCATCTTCGTGGCGCTGACCGTCGGCGGCGTGTTCTGGATGTATGGCCGCGACCTGCCCAGTCACGAACAGCTTGCCAACTATGCCCCGCCCAGCATCAGCCGGGTGTTTTCCCGCGAGGGGCAGTTGATCGACGAGTTCGCCCATGAGCGGCGCCTGTTCACCCCGATCGACGATATCCCCGACCGGGTGCGCGACGCCTTCATCGCCGCCGAGGACCGCAATTTCTATGCCCATACCGGTTTTGACGGCCGTGCCATCGCCGCCGCGGCGTATGAGGCCGTGGCCACGCGTGGGCAGACCGTGCGCGGGGCTTCGACCATTACCCAGCAGGTGATGAAGAACTTCCTTCTGTCGGGCGACCGCACCGGCGAGCGCAAGATCCGCGAGATCATCCTGGCCACGCGGGTCGAGCAGACGCTGAGCAAGGACCAGATCCTGGAGCTCTACCTGAACGAGATCTTTCTCGGCCAGAATTCCTATGGCGTGACGGCGGCCGCGCAGAGCTATTTCAACAAGACCCTGGACGAACTGGACCTGCACGAGGCGGCGTTCCTGGCCGCGCTGCCGCAGGCGCCGTCGCAGTATCATCCGGTCCGCGCCCGCCAGCGCGTCACCGCGCGGCGCAACTGGGTGCTGGGGCAGATGCTGGACAACGGCTTCATCACCCGCGCCGAATTCGAAACGGCCGTGGCGGCGCCGCTGGAAACCGTGCAGGGGGGCGAAATCGAAGGCTTCCGCCAGTCGCTGCCGCCGCGCGACTATTTCACCGACGAAATCCGCCGCCAGTTGTCCGGCACCTTCGGCGAAGAGGAATTCTTCGGCGGCGGGCTGAGCATCCGCGCCACGGTGGACCCCGAGCTGCAGCAGGTGGCCGCGATGGCCCTGCAGGAAGCGCTGGAGCGCTACGACCGCGCGCAGGGCACCTGGCGCGGCACGGGCGAAACCATCGACCCGGAGCTTCTGGACGATGAAGACGCCTGGCGCGCGGCGCTGGCGCGTGCCGACGTGGCGCGCGACATCCATCTGGGCAACACCTGGCACCCTGCGGTGGTGCTGGAAGTTTCGCCCGACCGCGCGGTGATGGGGATCGAGGATATCGACGACCCCGGCGTGGTGGAGCGCGCCGACATCAACTGGTTGCGCGGGTCGCTGTCGGACAACCTGTCGGTGGGCGATGTGGTGCATGTGCGCGCCGTCACCTCGGACAGCGACGGCAGTTTCCAGCGCTGGTCCCTGCGGCAGGTCCCCGAGGTGCAGGGCGGCTTCATGGCCATGGACGTGAACACCGGGCGCGTGCTGGCCATGCAGGGGGGCTTTTCCTATCAGCATTCGGTGTTCAACCGCGCCACCCAGGCCATGCGCCAGCCCGGATCGGCCTTCAAGCCCTTCGTCTATGCGGCAGCGCTGGATTCGGGGTTCAGCCCGGCGACAATTGTCATCGACGCGCCGATCGAGGTGGACACCGCGCAGGGCATCTGGCGGCCGACCAACGCCTCCAACCGCTTTTACGGCCCGACCCCGGTGCGCACCGGCATCGAACAGTCGCGCAACCTGATGACCGTGCGCATGGCGCAGGAAATCGGCATGGATACCGTGGGCCGCTATGCCGAACGTTTCGGCGTCTTTGATCGCGCGCAGACCAATCTGGCCAACGCGCTGGGCAGCCAGGAAACCACGCTGTTCCGCATGGTCGCGGCCTATGCCATGTTCGCCAACGGCGGCGAGCGGGTGGAACCCACGCTGGTGGACCGGGTGCAGGACCGCTGGGGCCGTACCGTCTATCGCCATGACCAGCGCGAATGCGTGGAGTGTTCCGAAGCCGGGCTGGCCCCGCACGCCGCGCCCTGGATCACTGCGCAGCGCACGCGGGTCATGAACGCCGTGACCGCGTATCAGTTGACCTCGATGATGGAGGGCGTGATCCAGCGCGGCACGGGTCGGTCGATCAACCTGCCGGTGCCGGTGGCGGGCAAGACCGGCACCACCAACGAGTCGCGCGATGTCTGGTTCGTGGGCTACAGTTCGAACATCGCCGCGGGCTGCTATATCGGCCATGACCGGCCCCGCCCGCTGGGGCGGGGTGTCTCGGGTGGGGGCACCTGCGGGCCGGTCTTCCAGCGTTTCATGGCCGAGGCGATCCAGCGTTATGGCGGCACCCGGTTCGACGTGCCCCCGGGCGGCTATTTCATCAAGATCGACCGCCACACCGGCGCGCGTCTGCCCAATGATGCCACAGGCCCAAACGTGGTGTCCGAGTATTTCCGCGAGGGTGAGGAGCCGATCTTCGGCCTTGCGGCGCTGATCGATGGCGGCTTTGCCATGGGCTCCAACCTGCCGCTGTTCGACACGGCCCAGAGCCCTGATGCGGTGGGCGGCGATGGCGATGGAGACGGCGGCGCGGGTGGCGGTGGTTCGGGTGGCGGTGGTTCGGGTGGCGGTGGGTCGGCCAGCTTCGGATCGGTGTCGACGGGCGGGCTTTACTGAGCGCCTGTGCGTAACCGGCCATGCCCGCAGCCCAGCCCCCGGTGCGCCGGGTCGGCCGGTGTCGGAAGCGCCCCCGTCCGCCCGTGATTGCCCGCCGGGCGCTTGCCCCCGTGCAACCGGCGCGCTAAGCACGCCCCGTAACCGGAACGGAAGACCGCCATGCGCGCCGAGACGCAAAACACCATCGATACGATCCGCAAGTCACTGGCGCTGCTGGGCCAGCGCATGGATATCGACACCGCGCGCTACCGGCTGGAGGAATTCGACGCCATGACCGAGGATCCGGATCTGTGGAACGATCCGGAGCGCGCCCAGAAACTGATGCGCGACCGGCAGGTGCTGTCCGACGCGCTGGCGCAGCATGAGGCGATGGCGCAGGACCTGCAGGACCAGATCGACCTGATCGGGATGGGCGAGGCCGAGGGCGATGCCGAAGTGGTGGCCGAGGCCGAGGCCGCGCTCAGGGCGCTGGCCGAGCGCGCCGCCGAGAAGGAGGTCGAGGCGCTGCTGAACGGCGAGGCCGACGGCAACGACACCTTCCTGGAAATCAACGCCGGCGCCGGGGGCACCGAAAGTTGCGACTGGGCCGCGATGCTGGCGCGCATGTATGTGCGCTGGGCCGAAAAGCGCGGCTACAAGGTGGAGCTTCTGTCCGAAAGCGCGGGCGAGGAAGCGGGCATCCGCTCCGCCGCGTACCGGATCAGCGGGCACAATGCCTATGGCTGGCTGAAGTCCGAAAGCGGCGTGCACCGACTGGTGCGCATCTCGCCCTATGACAGCGCGGCGCGGCGGCATACTTCGTTCAGTTCGGTCTGGGTCTATCCGGTTGTGGATGACAACATCGAGGTGGTGATCAACCCCTCGGACATCCGCATCGACACGTTCAGGTCCTCGGGCGCGGGCGGGCAGCACGTCAACACCACCGACTCGGCGGTCCGGATCACGCATATTCCCACGAATATCGTGGTGACCAGTTCGATGAAATCGCAGCACCAGAACCGCGAGATCGCCATGAACGCGCTGAAGTCGCGGCTCTACGAGCTGGAGTTGCGCAAGCGGACCGAGGCGATCGAGGCCGCGCACGATGCCAAGGGCGAAGCGGGCTGGGGCAACCAGATCCGCAGCTATGTGCTGCAGCCCTACCAGATGGTGAAGGATTTGCGCACCGGGGTCGAAACCTCGGACACGCAGGGCGTGCTGGACGGCGATCTGGACCGCTTCATGGCCGCGACCCTTGCGCAGGACGTGGCCGGCAAATCCCGTGCCGATGCGCGCGCAGACGGCTGACGGCGCGGGCTGAGCCCGCAAGCCCGGGCGGGACCGGGCACAACCACCGCATCCTCAGGAAAAGGGGCAAGGGGAGGCTCCCGCCCCCGGCGATGACGCCGCGCGTCCCGCGCGGCCGACGCGCCCATGACCGCCGCTGCTGGTCCTGTCCCGGGAAGCTGCCCCGGGAGGACCTGGGAGGAGGCGCCGCAGCCCGGTTTGACCTGCCGCGCGCTTTGTGCGGCAGCGCCCGCGAGGCGGGCCGGGGCGGGTGGGTGGGGTCCGGCTCGCGGGCGCTTTTTCCGTTCGGATCAGCTTGCCGGTTCAGCGGTGTCCCGCCGGTTCAGGGCCGCCAGGTCAGGAAGTTGCGGATGATCGCCAGCCCGTGCGCCTGGCTTTTCTCGGGGTGGAACTGGGTGCCGATGATGTTGTCGCGCCCCACGATCGCGGTGATCGCCCCGCCATAAGCCACATGCGCCAGCAGATGCGCCGTCTCCGCGACGCGGAAGTGGTAGGAATGCACGAAATAGGCGTGATCGCCCGTGGCCAGCCCCGCCAGCACCGGATGCGCGCGGTCGATCACCAGATCATTCCAGCCCATGTGCGGCACCTTCAGGCCCGGGTCATCGGGCGTGATCCGCACCACCTCGCCGCCGATCCAGTCCAGCCCCGGCGCATCGCGGTATTCGCGCCCCACCGTGGCCAGCATCTGCATGCCCACACAGATGCCCATGAACGGCACCGCGCGGCGGGTCACCGCCTCGGTCAGGGCCTCGACCATTCCCGGCACCGCGTCCAGCGCCGCCCGGCAGGCCGGGAAGGCGCCGTCGCCCGGCAGCACCACGCGGTCGGCGCGGGCGACATCCTCGGCGCGGCTGCTCACCAGCACCGCGCCGCCGCCCGCTTCGGCTGACATGCGCTCGAACGCCTTTTGCGCCGAATGCAGGTTGCCGCTGTCGTAATCGACCAGAACCGTCAGCATGGCTCAGAGCGTGCCCTTGGTGGACGGGATCGCATCGCCCTTGCGCGGGTCCGGCTCCACCGCCATGCGCAACGCGCGGGCAACGGCCTTGAAGGCGGCCTCGGCGAGGTGGTGGCTGTTGATCCCGTGCACCCGGTCCAGATGCAGGGTGATCCCGCCATGCGTGGCCAGCGCCTGAAAGAATTCGCGCACCAGGTCGGTGTCGAACGCGCCGATCTTTGCGGTGGGGAAGTCCAGGTTCCAGACCAGAAAGGGCCGCCCCGAAAGGTCCAGCGCGCAGCGCACCTGCGCGTCATCCATCACGAGCGCGCATTCGCCATAGCGCCGGATGCCGCGCTTGTCGCCCAGCGCCTGCGCCAGTGCCTGGCCCAGCGCGATGCCGCAATCCTCGACCGTGTGGTGGTCGTCGATATGCAGATCGCCCTTGGCGCGCAGGGTGATGTCGATCAGCGAATGCCGGGCCAGTTGATCCAGCATGTGATCGAAGAAGCCCACGCCGGTCGCGCAGTCGCAGACCCCGGTGCCATCCAGATCGACGGTCACGGCGATGTCGGTCTCAGTGGTCTTGCGGGCGATGCTGGCGGTGCGCATGGGCCGAGGCTCCAACGATCAGGATATCGCGCGCCGGTATAGGCCAGCCGGGCGGGCATGGAAAGGCCCGTTGCATCAACCGCCGAGGGGTGCTCTACTTCGGGTTGAGGTTGACGCGGCGCGGCACGGTTCGGGGGTATCATGGGCAAGCAGTTGATTGTCGTCGTGCACGGGGTGGGCGTGCGGGAGGCCGGGGTGTCCACGGACATGCTGTCGACCGCGCTGGAACCGCCGCACCCCGACGATCCCGCGACCGCCGAGGCTTCGGGCGCGTCGCCGCGCTTTCGCGCCGTCACCAGCGATGACTTCCATCTGCGCGAGCACCCCCGCCATGACCGAGGCGGCAAGGCGCAGGTCTTTCCGGCCCGACTGCGCCGGTTCCATGCGGTCGGCGCGGACACCCCGCCCCATGAACGCGTGGTGGCCGATTTCTTCTGGGGCGATATCGCCGAGCCGCGCGGCGGGGCGCCCGGGCTCGTGCTCGGGTTCTTCCGCATCGCCATGGGGCTGGGCCACGCCATCCGGGAAAACGCCCGTGCGCTGTTCCCGGATCCCCACGGCCTGGACCGGGTGTTGCGCCGGGCGGCCTCGGGCGCGGTGCTGACCCTGCACGGGCCGGTGATCGGGCTCAACATCGTGTTGCTGGCGGGGCTGCTGCTGAACTGGTTGCTGGCCAGGGCGGGCTGGCCGGAGGCGCCCGTGCTCTGGTTGCTCGCATGCGCCGCGCTTGCCGGAGGACATGTCCTGCTCACCCGCGCCGATGCCTTCCTGACCCGCCACACCGCGGGCTGGCTGATGCTGACCGGGGTATTGGTGGTGCTCATGCTTCTGGCCACGGTGGCCGGGACGCCACGCTGGCTGGAGGGCCTCGACACCGTCCTGATCGACCGGAGTTGTGCGCTCTTTTCCGACGTTGCGGTGAATCACAGGTGCGCCAGCGGCTACGATGGCGTCTTCCTCGTCGGCCTGCGGCTCTATGCGCTGCTGATCGGGGCGCTGGCGGTGGCGATCGGGCTGATCCTGCTGGTGGCGGCAGGCTCCTTCTGGCGCTGGACACAGGGGCAGCGCGCGGGCGTGGTCGATGTGACCGTGCCCGCGCTGGGGCTGATGCTGCTCATGTGGTTTCTGCTGATCTCGGCCATCTGGGGCGGTGTGGGCTATCTTGGCCCGGATATCATCCCCGAGGCGACGCATGTCACCTCGGCCCTGCGCGGCCTGCTTCCGGCGGTTCTGGCGCTGGGGCTGCTGATCGCCGCTGCGCTTCGGGTCCAGGTCGCCAAGGGCGCGCTGAAGCGCGGCTTCGATCCGGCGCGTTACATGGACAACCCGGATGCGCTGGCCGAGCGCTACCGGTTGATCTTCTGCCCCTGGATGCTGGGCGCGCTGGCGCTGTTCCTGACCCTGCTGCTGTGGGTCGGCCTGCACGCGCTCGGCGCGGGTTGGCTTCCCTGCGGGGAATGGCTGCGGGCAAGACTTGCAAACGGGACCCCTGCGGTGCTGGCGGCGGTCGCGGTGGTCGGCGGCGTCCTGATCACCACCTTCCGCAGCGCCTTTGCCGCCGGGCTGGGGATTGCCACCGATGTGCTGGCCTGGATCAACGATCATTCCTGGAACTCGCGCGATCCGGCGCTGGCCGGTGTCGGTCCGGAGCGCCGCCACCACAGCCGCACCCTTGTCGAACGCGCCCTGGGCCTGCGCGCCGACCCGCCGGGGGATTTCACCCCGCGCGGCTACTGGCTGCGCCGCCGCATCCGCGAACGCATGAACGTCCTCATGACGCAACTGATCGCCGACGAGGCCCCGGACGAGATCATCCTCGTGTCGCATTCACAAGGCACGGTGATCGCGCTCGAGGTGCTGGCCTCCGAGGCCGCAGGCTGGCGCGTGCACCGCGCAAAGGACATCCCCATCCGGTTGATCACCATGGGCTCGCCCTACACGCATCTCTACAACACCTACTTCCCCGCAAGCTTCCCGCCGCCGCAGGCGCGCCCGGTCTGGCGCCCCCGTGGCACCGCCCCCGAGGCGGTGCTGGACGACTGGGTGAACCTGTTTCGGGTGGATGACTTCGTGGGCACCCATGTCGACGCCCCGCGCCACCACGCCACGTCGCCCGACCGCCCGTGGCCGCGCGAGATCCCCCTGCCCGCAGGCGGGCACACCAACTACTGGACCGACCGCGCGGTGGCGCGGCACCTGCGGCGTGAACTTGCGCCCGGGCGCGCCGCACCGCTTGCGGGGGCGGGCGTCTGCGACTAGCCTGCGCCGACCCCCACGCGCGACGGAGCCGCCATGACCATCCACATCGGGGCCGACCCCGGCCAGATTGCCGAAACCGTGCTGATGCCGGGCGATCCGTATCGCGCCCGCTGGGCGGCGCAGACCTTCCTGCAGGGCGCCGAACTGGTGAACGAGGTGCGCGGGATGCTGGCCTATACCGGCACCTGGAAGGGGCGGCGCGTGACCATCCACGGCTCCGGCATGGGGATGGCATCGATGTCGATCTACGCCAATGAACTGATCCGCGACTATGGCGCGAAGACGCTGATCCGGATCGGGTCCGCCGGGGCGA
The DNA here is from genome assembly GCA_020832705.1 of Paracoccaceae bacterium. Taxonomy (GTDB): domain Bacteria; phylum Pseudomonadota; class Alphaproteobacteria; order Rhodobacterales; family Rhodobacteraceae; genus Rhabdonatronobacter. The sequence continues at coordinate 999 of JAFIEE010000047.1, read as the reverse complement.
TGCAGGACCATGTGCAGATCCGCGATCTGGTACTTGCGATGACCGCCACCACGCTGTCGACGCCGTCACGCGGGATGCTGCGCGAACTCAACCTCGCTCCCTGCGCCGACTGGGGGCTGTTGCGCGCGGCGGCGGCGGCGGCGGAAGCGCGCGGCGCCACCGCCCATGTCGGCGGCATCTACTCGTCGGACGTGTTCTATGACGAACGCCCCGACCTGAACGCGATCATGACCCGCCACGGGGTGCTGGCGGTGGAGATGGAAGCCGCCGAACTCTACCTCGTCGCCGCCCGCCACAAGGCCCGCGCCCTGGCGGTGCTGACGATTTCCGACCACCTGCTGACCGGCGCCGCCCTGCCGTCCTCGGACCGCGAACAGAGCTTCGGCACGATGGTCGAGACCGCGCTGGACGCCGCCTTCGCCTGACGGCCCGCGCGCGACACCACCTCAGCCGCGCAGATGCCGCAGCCGGTCCAGCGCGCCCTGCAGGATATAGGCGGCGGCCACATGGTCGATCACCTCGGCCCGCCGTCGGCGCGAGGTGTCGGCCTCCAGCAGCGCCCGCTCGGCCGCCACCGTGGACAGGCGCTCGTCCCAGAATCCGATGGGCAGCGGCGTCAGCCCTGCAAGGTTGCGCGCAAAGGCCCGCGTGGACTGACAGCGCGGCCCTTCACTGCCGTCCATGTTGCGCGGCAGCCCAAGGATGATCCCCGCCCCCGCCCGCCCGCGCGCGATTTCCAGCAGCGCGGCCGCATCCACCCCGAACTTGCGCCGCCGGATCGTCTGCAACGGCGTCGCCACCCCGCGCAACCCGTCCGAGACCGCGACCCCGATGGTCCTGTCGCCCAGATCGAGCCCCATCAGCGCCCCCGCCCCCGGGGCGGAGGCGCCCGCCACGGCTTCGGCAAAGACGTCGAACGGATCGCAGACCGGCACCCTTGCCTCCATCATCTGTGCACAAATATCCTCGGGGGGTGAGGCGCGGCACGCGCCGAGGGGG
>JAFIEE010000046.1 GCA_020832705.1 Paracoccaceae bacterium | reverse complement strand
AGTTCAACGTCGAACTGATCGCCCCCATCGCCATGGAAGAAAAGCTGCGCTTCGCAATCCGCGAAGGCGGCCGCACCGTCGGCGCAGGCGTCGTGTCGAAAATCATCGAATAAGAACTGCCCACACGCCTTGGAACATGCAAGGGGCGTGCAGGCTGCACGCCCCTTTGCTATGGACCCGGGCCACCATGCAGAAGATATTCACCCGTTTCGAAAGGCGGATCGACGCCTATCCGCAGCAGGCGCCCACGCGCCCGCCTGCCACGCTCTGGGGGTTCACCCTTCATTTCGCGCGGCCGATCCTGCCATGGTTGCTGACCATGTCCGGCCTGTCGGCGCTGTTCGCCATCATCGAGATCATCCTGATCGGCTATCTGGGCACGTTGGTGAACCGGATGACCGAGCTTGGCCCCGAACGTTTCATGGCTGAGGAATCGGCGCGGCTCTTCGGCATGGCAGGGTTGCAACTGATCGTTCTGCCAGTGATTTCGGTGATCGGCGCGCTGGTGATGTATCAGGTCATCATGGGCAATTTCCCGCAGCGCATCCGCTGGCAGGCGCATCGCTGGCTGCTGGGCCAGTCCATGGGCTATTTCCATGACGAATTCGCCGGGCGGATCGCCACGCGGCTGATGCAGACCGCGCTTGCGGTGCGCGAGGTGGTGATGAAGCTGATGGACGTGGCGGTCTATATCGGCGCCTACTTCCTGGGCACGCTGTGGCTCGCCGCCACGCAGGACGGCTGGCTGGCGCTGCCTTTCCTGCTGTGGTCGCTCGGCTATGGCGCGCTGTTGTGGGTGATCGTCCCGCGGCTGGGCCGTGTCAGCCAGGAACAGGCCGACGCACGGGCGATGATGACGGGCCGGATTGTCGACAGCTACACCAACATCATGACGGTGAAGCTGTTCAGCCATGCCGCGCGGGAAGAAGCCTATGCCCGTGAAGGGCTCGATGGCTTCCTGCAGACCGTCTATCGCCAGATGCGGCTGGTGGCCTGGCAGGATGTGGGCGTGAACGCCCTCAATGCCCTGCTGACGGCGGCGGTGACCGGGCTGGGGCTGTGGCTGTGGCTGAACGGGCGCGTCGATCTGGGCGCGCTGGCAGTGGCGATCCCGCTGGCGCTGCGGCTGGGGAACATGTCGCACTGGATCATGTGGGAATTCGCCGCGCTCTTCGAGAATATCGGCACCGTGCGGGACGGCGTCACCACCCTGTCACTGCCGCGTCAGATCAACGATGCCCCCGGCGCGCAGCCGCTGCGGGCCGACAAGGGGCGCGTGCACTTTGATCGCGTGACCTTTCGCTATGACGGCCCCGATGCGGGCATGGGGGCCGCGAAACCCGCGGTGCTGGATGACCTGAGCCTGGACATCGCCCCGGGGGAGAAGGTCGGGCTGGTGGGCCGGTCCGGGGCAGGCAAGTCGACGCTGGTGAACCTGCTCCTGCGCTTCTACGAGGTGAACCACGGCCGGATCGAGATCGACGGGCAGGACATTTCGCGCGTCACGCAGGACAGCCTGCGCGCCGCCATCGGCATGGTGACGCAGGACACCGCGCTGCTGCACAGGTCGGTGCGCGACAACATCGCCTACGGGCGCCCCGATGCCACCGAGGCGCAGATCCGGGACGCCGCCGCGCTGGCGGAAGCGCAGGAATTCATTGCCGATCTGGTCGACGCGCAGGGCCGGCGCGGGCTGGAGGCGCATGTCGGCGAGCGGGGCGTGAAGCTCTCGGGCGGGCAGCGCCAGCGCATCGCCATCGCCCGCGTGGCGCTGAAGGACGCGCCGATCCTGATCCTGGACGAGGCGACATCGGCGCTGGACTCCGAGGTCGAGGCCGCGATCCAGGCGCAGTTGACCCGCCTGATGGAGGGCAAGACCGTCATCGCCATTGCGCACCGGCTGTCCACCATCGCCGCCATGGACCGGCTGGTGGTGATGGACCGGGGTCGGATCATCGAACAGGGCCGCCACGAGGATCTGCTGACGCAGGGCGGGCTTTATGCGCGGCTCTGGGCGCGGCAGTCGGGCGGGTTCCTGATCGAGGGCTGAGGGCGCTTGATCGGCGGGCCGCGCGGGCGTTAGGGTCATGCGGTGCCCGCGCGCGGCGGGTTCGGTCGCGGGGACTGCGCATGCGGATCGGCCTTCACCTTGGCGCACACAAGACCGCCAGCACCTATCTGCAGCGGGCGCTGAAGCGCCAGCGTGACGGGTTGCTGCGCGCGGGCGTGGCGGCTTTCGGGCCGGACCGGCTGCGCAGCGACCTGCGCCTGCCGTCACTGGCGGAACCGGACGGCGCGCGTGCGGCGGATTTCGCCCCGCTGCGCGAAGCGATTGCCGCCGAACACGCCGCCGGGCGGCGGGTGCTCCTGTCCGAGGAGAACCTGCTCGGCACCACCCGTCCGGGGCGCATCGCGCATGGGGCGCAGCTTTACCCGCTGGCGGCGCCGCGGGTCTCGGCGGTGCTGTCCGGGCTGGGCGTGACCGGCGCACGGGTTTTCCTGGCCATCCGCAGCCCGCTGCCGTTCCTGATCTCGGGGCACGGACAGCAGGCCAAGGCGGGGCGGCTGATGGCGTTCGGGCGCTACATCGACGCCGTCGATCCGCTGGCGCTGCGCTGGTCGGATCTGGTGGCGCGGCTGGTGTCGGTCAGAGGGGTGGCGCGGGTCACCGTCTGGCGGTTCGAGGATCACGCCGCGGTTCTGCCAGCGGTGCTGGAACGCATGCTGGGCGCCCGCGCGGCGCCGCGGCTGCGGCTGCCTGCGCGGACCAGCAATTCCGGCCCGTCGGCGCGTGCGCTCGACGCCGCGCTGGCCGCGCTGGCGGACGATCCCGCGCGCGCCCCGCATGACGCGCTGCGCGCCGCAATGGCGCAATGGCCCAAATCGCGTGACCACCCCGGCCCCGCGCCCTTCGACAGCGCCACGCTGGCCCAGGGCGCGGCCGCATATGATGCCGACATGGCAACGCTTGCGCGCCTGGACGGCGTGGACCTGCTGCGCCCGGAAGCAGGTCCGGCGAAGGTGCCTGCAAAAGGGTTTGCGCGCGGGTGAACGCCCTTTTCCCGCTTGAATTCCGGACGCGTTCGGAATACTCCGATCCCCGGCCTAGGGGTATAGCTCAGTTGGTAGAGCATCGGTCTCCAAAACCGAGGGTCGGGGGTTCGAGTCCCTCTGCCCCTGCCAATCCATCCAATCCCATATCTTTCAGCTACGCAAATCTGTCCGATCGAGTTTCTGTGCGACAGGTCCGGGTGACATCCTTGTGGATCACCTGTTCCCGCCAGGGGCGTCGATACCCGGCTCCTGCGCAGCGGTGTCTCGCTGGCAGGGAATGCATCCCAGCGCCCAGTCACTGAAACTGGCAGGCCTGCCATGGCACAGTCAGTTGCCAGCGGCCAGGAACCTGCTCAGCGCCAGGTCGCGCCGGTTCAGGGCAAGGCATCGGCCCCTGATCAGCCCCAGGATGGGCGAGTTGCGAAACACCATGTAGCACCCCATGTTGTAGAGGACATGATCCTCGCCCACGATGAAGCCGCTGCTCAGTTGCTGCCTGTCATAATCGGTCACCACACAGTCGACCCCGGCGGGAAGCTCGGACAGCATCCGGTGCAACGCCGCACGCTGCTCGGCGACATCGGCATCGGTCAGCGCGGCATATCTGCCCTGGCGCGCGAATATCGTGTCCAGCGTGTGGCCATCCAGCACGATCAGCCCACGCGCCGCCACTGACCGGGTCGAAACGCGGATTGCGTCAAGCTTGCGCAGATAGTCGTCAATCCCCGCGCGATCTCCCAGTTCGGCGCGCAGCACCGCCGCGGTATAGACGAAATCAGGCACCGAACCCGGCAGGTAGATGAACGGCTCGAACTGCGCGAGCCGCCAGAATCGCACGAACACATCATCCAGCGCGGCCAGCATGTCCGGGTAGACCTTGCCCGCAATAGGGCTGCCCAAGGTGGCCGCTGCATGGCCCTGTCCTTCCGGGGCAGTCGGCAGAACGGGATCGGGCGGCCGCTTGTCCATCGCACCGACGGCGGCCAGTTCGTTGCCCAGCGCCGCGAAAAGGCGCTTGATCTGCACCTCGCCACATTGCGGGATCATCCGGCATTCGGTCAGCAGCGTGGTCAGGCGAGCAGGCTCATCGACAAGCGTACCCAGCGTCACCGACCCGAACAGCGGGTGTTCACGCACCTGCGCACGCAGCCGCAGCGTCCCCTCGGTTTCGCGCAGGAACCGGCTTACCGTCCAGTCCCGCCTGCCCAGCGGTTGCTTGCGGCCTTTGCCGGGTCTGTCTGCCTGTCGGGTGTTCATCGTCGCAAAACTCCTCTCACCGAAAGTGTATCCACGTCTGCGCGCATCGAACAGCTTCCGGTCCCATGCCCGAGCGGCAGTTCGCCCGTTCCGCCGCTCCGAGGCCGCTTGACGCCCTCAATCCCGTTCCCTGCGGCCTTTCCCGCGCATGGCCCGGAAAACCAGCAGAGGCCGCGTTTCGGCCCGGGAGGGCGGCGGCCAGTTTTGCCGGACCCTGCTGATCAGGTCCTCGGACAGACCGCTGCGCTGCAGTGCCTGCGCCACCACGCTGCAGAGCACATCGCGGGCGGCCGGTCCGGCGCCCGGGACAAGGCACAGTCTTTGCCAGGCGCCCGGCGGGTCGGCGACGACATCTGCCAGCGTGACGGTCTGCATCTCCGGGTCGTGCAGGAACCGTTGCTGGAAGCGCGCCGTTGGCTGCAGCATCACGACAAGATCAAGCAGCGGCGTGTCCAGATCGATCTGCGGTTCGGTCCCGGCGACCTCGGGGCGCCCGGTCTCCTGTTCGCCCCCGGCGCGTGGCCCGGTTCCCATGTCGTTGTCGCCACGGGATCGCATTGCCCGTCACGCCTCCCCTGGCTTTGCGCATTCAGAAAACACGCGGGCCCAGCCGTTCATCGTGCGCCACCTCGTCGATGGACCCGGTCCTGATTTCCAACGCCTGCATGTCCTGCGCGGCCCGTCATCCTTGCATGTCACGCGCGCGTGCGCTTCCAGTGCACGTGAACTTCCAGCCCTTCGTTTCCATCGACAATCTGCAGGTCGACCACACTCCCCCCTTCCCAGACAACCTTTTCGCAGAACCGGATGGCGAGGTAGGTGAGCCCGTCCAGCGGCACGCCGGCGAACACCCGAACCTCGATCCCGTCCGGCGCTGTCACCCGAGCACCATCAGCAGCGCCAGCGCGGCAGCAAGATTGAACAGCGCGCGCGACACCCCCGCGCACCCCGCGCCCAGGAACGCCAAGATGTTGCGCCCGGTTTCTGGCGGCGCGGTGCTGTCCCGGTGGATGACATCGTGCATGTCGCACCGGGGCGGGGAGATATCGGGCATGCAAGCCTCCTGTGACGCGGCAGGCATGAAGGCGCGGACTGCATATCCGGATGCGACACACGCCGGAAAAGCTGAAATCGGCGAAAAGGGAACCGTGGGGGGGGGCCCCCCCCCCCCCCCCCAAAAACCCCACCGCTGCCCCCGGGGTGGCCCCCTTATCGGCCCCCGCTAGCCCCGGGGACGCGGGGCGGGGTGTTGGGGGGGGGGGCCCCCCCCCCCCACGGCAGCAAGGAACCAACGGCTCCCCGCGGGATGCCCGCATTAGCGGCCGACGATCGCCTCGGTCAGGCTGGTCGTGTTGGTGGCGATGTCCGTCGCGATGTTCCCGGTGTTCAGAGCACCGATCGCGGTGGTGCTGATCCCGTCGACATTCGCCAGCAATTGCGCAACGTTCACGCTGGCATTGAGATCATCGGCGTTGTTGAGGGCGAGGTTGGCCACCTGGACCGGATCCACCGCCTCAAATGTCGTCGACGTTGCCAGGCTGTTGCTGGTCTGTGTGACCGACTGCGCCACGGCATTCTGAAGGTTCATCACCGTGCCGCTGATCTGCGTGGTGCTGTTGAGAACATCGTTGATTGCATCACCGTTCTCATCAACGCCAGGAACGGTCTCGAGGTTTTCCAGAACGGTACCGACAACACCGGTGTTCAGTGCACCGATCGCGGTGGTCGACACGTCGTCCACCTGCGTCTGAAGCGCGGCGATGATGTCGGCCGGGTTGAAGAACTCGCCCGAGCCGATCTGCCCGCCATCGGTGAACGCGACTTCCGAGAACATGCCGGTGAACGAGCCATCCAGATCACCGGCCAGCGCCTCGAGCACAGCTTCGAGGCCCGAAGCACCGAACGCCTCGATGTTCACGGTTGCATCGATATCGGCAAGGTTCTCTGCGGAGTTCAGCAGCGAGACCTGCGTGGCCTCGACCTCCGCCATGATCTGCTCCAGCAGCGATTCTGCCGATGCGGCGCCGGCGAAAGCCATCGAAGATGCGATGGCGGTGGTAGCAAGAAGTCTTTTCATGTGACTTTTCCTGTTTCTGCCGCGCGCCCTCACGCGCTGGCCGTGGTTTCTGCGGGTATGCCCGAGGGCCCGCCCATCCCGCCATCAGCGACGGAATTCCTGTATGCCGGTGTGTCTGTCAGGGCTGCGGGTCTCCCCGGAGCTGACATCCGGCATGGTATAATCGTCATCCGGCGACGGGTTCTGCGCCGGTTCCTGGCGCGGCACGTCGGGCGGCCTGTCGGCCGCCGCCACCGCTGCCGCGCGCGACCGGGTCACCGCCTGCTGGACCACCACCGCCGCCACATCGCCTTCGTCGCCATCCAGCCCGGCCTGCGCCGCCGCCTGCAGCCGTTGCAGCGCGGCGTTGGCGAGTTGCATGCTCTGCGCGGCCAGACGTGCCGCCTCGTTTCGGGTTTCCGCACCCTCGGAATCGCGCGCGGCGGTGATGGCGCGGGCGGCCAGGCGGCGCGCCTCTTCGCCCAGCACCTCGTATTCGGGGCGGGTCGGTGCGGTGGCAGGCGGGGTTGCCGCGGTCTCCGGCGCCGCTGCCGCCAGTTGGGCCGCCGCCTCGTCCTCGGCGCGGGCTGTCACGCTGGGCACCTCGACCGCCAGCGCCGGGCTGGACGCCGCGCGCTGTGCCGTTGCGCTCTGTCGGTTCAGCCGCACACCGCCGGCGAAAGGCTCGATCTCCGCACGGCAGGTCTGGAAGCTGTCCTCGCGGATGACATGGCCCAGCAGCATCAGCGTGCCAAGGTTCAGCATCTGGCGCAGGGTGAAATGCAGCGCCTCGCGTTCGATATAACCTGCATCGCCGGTAACCAGCACATCGTCAAAGAACCGGCCGACACTCAGACCGAACTCGCGCGAGTAGATCTGCTTTTGCAGCGACACATTGCCGATGAGCCGCCCCGAAAAGGCATCGGAGATGGCCAGGTCCAGCCCGATCAGCACCCGGTTCTGCCGTGCCCGCGGCCCGACGCCTGCCACGGTGAGCGAAGCCGATCCGCCGGGGATGAAATCCAGGCTGTTGATGCTGCCCGAGATAAAGAAATCCACCGGGGTCTGGCGGCGGATGTCGCGGATACCCCAGTTTGCCTCGGTCACGGCGATATTGGCGTCGCGCCGGTTGATCACCGTCACGCCGGCCCGGAACAGCGCCGACTGGATCATGTCGCCCGCCCCCTGGCTGACCATGGTGCCCGCGTTGCCATCGACGCGCCCGGTGCTGTCCTGAATGTTGCCCACGGCAAAGGCGACCTCGCCGCCGATCATGCCGTTGACGCATTCAAGCGCCTCGTCGAAAACGGTGACGATCTCCTGCACCGGTGGCCCCTGCGGGATGTCCACATCGGCGCGGGGATCGGCAAAGACATGCTGTCCCAGTTGCCCACAGCCTGACAACGTGGCCAGAGCCATCATGGCGATCACTCGCGAGATACTCGCGGACCCGAGAGGGGTTCGCGCACTGATACTGTCTGGCATGGGGTCAGGTTCCGTCAGCAGAACGGCGCGGAAGAGCGGGCGCTCTGGTTGAACTCCATGTTTCCAACGCTGCCCACGTCAGCCAGTGGCTTGAGCGTGCTGCTGTTCACACTGCCATCGATGCACCCGCGCGACTCCGCGGCGTTGGTCGCATCCACCACGTTGTTGTCTCCGCGAACCGTGATGGTGGTTTCGCCGGTATTCATGGCCCCGACCGAGTTCGTATTGGTGCCGATCGAATCACCGATCTGGAACTCGATGGTCGCGGTCGAGGTCTCGCCCTGGAAATTCTCGACGAAGTTCGACCGGTTGTCGTTGTGGGTGTTATTGTAGACGACGGTTGACGGACCTTGCTGCTGCGTGGCGTTGCGCATGACCTGCGCCTGCTGCACGGCAACATTCCGGTCGTTGGCTGTCGGAAAGCCGTAGGTGGTCGACCAGCCTTCACCCGCGCCCATGTAGTTCTGGGCCATGGCTGGTAGCGCCGAGACCGCAAGGGCGATCGGAATCGAAAGCGCGACAACAGCGCCCCGAAAGTGCGTGTTCTGCGTCATAGCCCTACCTCTTTACTTTTCAGACACCGGTTCATGATCTTTTTCAGCGACATGGAGGCGCCGCCTTGTCGCGCGACATCAATCGAGCGAAACAAGACTTGCTTGCCCCCCGGCCGCGCTCAGAGCCTTCGTCGGGGTGACGATGGACGCCTCCCCTCCGCCCGCGCTTAGCGCCGTCGGCTGGGTGACGGGGGACGACCCGCCATCGCCGCCGGTTGGAGCCGTTTCATTTTCGACGATCGACGCTGCGCCCCCGCCGGCGCTTAGAGCCCTGTCAGGCGTGACGATGGAGGCCTCGCCCCCGCCGGCGCTAACTGCAGAGGGTCCACGCTGAGGAGCTTCAGGCTGAGGAGCTTCAGGCTGCCCGGGTGTGGGCGCCGTGCCCGACGGCTGCTCGACGCCATCGATCCGCACAACCCGCACGCGGGGCGGGATGCGGCTGACGGGAATGACGGCGCAGACTTCCTCGGGCTGGGCGAGTGGTCCGTGCTTGTTGCCCGCCCAGTTGTCGAACTCTATCCAGCAGATCTCGACAGGCTCTTCCACCTGGGCGCAGGCTGCGACAAAGAAACCGACCAACACGGCCGAAAGCCCCGGGATGCATATTCTGTTCAAGTGATTTCTCCAAGGTGAATTAGTGGCCCGCCTGGGACAAGGCAGCATCAGGACAGGCTGATATAGGCCTCTAACGCCGCACTTGTTCAATTCACCTTCGGAGAGAATGCGCTTTCTTTATCTTCACGGCGAACCTAAAGATAGAAACACTCTCCTTCGGAATGTCGAAAGGAGGTGGCTAGTAAATCCGAACAGCCGGGACAAGCGCGTTTTCCGAGGAACTGCCCCATCCCGAATGATCACATTTTCCCGCGGCGATCCGCCCAGTTCATGGCACGGTCGGTGCCGAGGCCCTTCGCCGAGTCGTCACGCGCGGCGGGCAAAAATGTCTGGTGCAGGGATTTATTCGGCTGAAACCGTTCGCATTGATGCCAGACGGATCCTGCCAGTATCAGCATGGGTGCCGTGGTCTCGCACCATATGGACGCGATCGAAGTGGCCAACGAGGCTGAGCGGAATGCGCGCAAGTGGCAAGTTCAGGTAGCTTCGCCGCACGGACGCCGAAGACCGTGAGGTGCCGAAGATTTCCGTTCGATCGAGATAAAGCAGAATCCCGGCGAAAGAGCTGATCACCAGAACGGGCCAGACATCCTTGCGGTTCAGGAGGGGGGTTGGTCTTCCGCAATAGCCAAACCGCGCGGAGCCCAACCGACCCTTATGATGACAAGACTTTCACCGGTAAATTCTCCAGACTTTTTTATATTGAAGTTCTTTTGTCGGCTGACGTCGGTCATGCGCTGCCATCTACCTCAATGCGTATCCGCATGATTCATCTCTGCCGTCACGAGGCCATTGCGCAGCCTCGGCGCCGAGATGGGAAGCCTCAATGTGGCATCGCATATCCTCGCGCGCTCCTTGCCGAAATCATCGCCGCTGATCGCCTCGGAAAAGGCCACGACAATCAATTCCGGCGCATTCGAGCGGAACGCGATCAGCGCATCGACGGCATCATCCACGCTTTCGAATGCGTCGAGGTTCACGAAGGCATGCGTGAACCCGTGTCGCATGTCCGAGACATCTTCGCGTTGCCGAAGAGCAGCCACAGAGGCCGTGGCCGTTGCCGTGGCCCCGATGGATCTCAGCTTCTGCCGGGTATCGCAGAGGTCCGCGTGCGAAAAACCGACCAGCAGAACGCACATGCCCTCAAATCCGTCGTAAAGCAGCTTCTCGGTGGCCACCGCCTCAAGCCGTTCGGAATCCAGCATTGCCGAAGCAAGCCACGCGCTGCGCCGCCCCGCCCCTTGTGCCGACGCCGCATTCCACCCGAGGGGGCGGGAATCGACATGAACCGGTTCAAGTTTCGCCTGCATGATTCACCTCGGTCGTTGAAATGAAGCCGATACCCGCTGCCAGCAGGCATGCGCGCGCGTCATCGTGTTGCGCATCCGGACCGCTGGCGGCCCCAGCGGTTTCTGTCAGGGAGCCCGTCACGGCGCAGATCACGGAGTCAGGATGAAGCGCCCGGCTCAGCGCAAGGCGGCGCCTTGTGGCCGACCGCCCCAGATCCGCGGCGCCAACCAGCAGGAGCGGCGGATACTCCACGCAGGGCACCTGCGGCCCGCGAAGAACATCGACCCCCATCCCCATCATCAGCGAAGCAAGGTCATGACCCGCTACCGAGACCGGATCGATCAGGATTGCGGCCCGGTTCGGAACATAGGCACAGGCGCGCGCTGCCTCGGACACCCTTGCGCGGATATCGGCCAGCGACACGCCGGATGCGGACAGCGCTGTCACAGCACCCATGCCCAGGCCGTGCGGATGATCCCAACCCAGGCGGCCAGACCAAGCACGACCGCCGGCACCAGCCACCACCCCGACGCGAGAGCACACTTATCGTCGCGGCCCTCGGCCCTGCGGGGATCGTTCACGTGCGGCTGGGTTGCGCTCGGGAAATCCTGATCTCCCGAAACTGCCAGCGGGAGCACTGCCTGTGTATGTCCACCCATAGAACACCCTCTGGTTCCGTCAGAGGTTATGTTTATCACTACAGGGAAAACGGCACCTTTGCCCTTAAGGGCAGACGGGGCTCTCAAAAGATATATGTCGCGCGCAAACGCGGCCGATACGGGCGATCTGTCAACTGTGCTGCGAAGCGTTTGCCCCCGGATGCAGGGCTGTCTGCGCTTTAACTTTCCCGCTTGTCCGCCGTCTGCCCGCCATCCGGCGCTTCGGCCTGCTGGATCGCGGCGTGCACCCCGGCGACAAGCCGTTCAGGCTGCACAGGCTTGGGCAACACCTCGCAGAAAAGGCCGGTGTCCGGGCCGACAGCCTCCGGCAATGCGGTGACAAGCACGACCGGAACCGCAGGTTCGCAGGCGGCCGCAACCCGGGCAAGCGCCCGCCCGCTCATCGCCGGCATGTCAAGATCGGTGACCAGCGCCGCCCAGGTTCCGGGATTGTCGCGCAACAACGTGGCCGCTTCCGCCGGATCGGCGACGGCGACCGCATTGGCGTTGCTGGCTTCCAGAAACTCCGACAACACATCGGCCACATCCGGCAGATCATCGACGACCAGAATGTTGCGGTCGCGCAGATCCGAAGCGCCGCTGCCATGCGCGCGCGCGTCCGCCCTTGTTGCCGAACGCCGGGGTTCGTGCGCAGGCCAGGCAACCGTGACCGTGGTGCCCTGGCCGGGCGTGCTGTCGATCCAGAGCGCGGCCGCATTGTCGCGCAGGATACCGGCCACGATCGGCAGTCCCAGCCCGGTTCCGGTGTCGCTCTTGGTCGTGAAGTATCTTTCAAAGAGCCGTTCGCGCAGTTCGGCGTCGATGCCGGTCCCGCTGTCATGTATCGTGAACACGCTGTGTTCCGCGTCACGCCGCAATGCCCCTGCGTCCGGAGCGCGATCAGGCAGCGCGCCGTCCTCGCAGATGGCAAGGCTGACGCGGTTGGGCAGATCCGCGCGCGCCTCGCATGCATTGAGCGCAAGGTTGACGATCACCTGCAGCAACTCGGTGCCATTGGCCCAGACCGGGCGGGGCGTGTCGGGCAATGCGGTGGAAAGCTCATGCTCGCGCAGCCGCCGGGTGCCCAGCAGTTCCACGCCCTCGGTGATCAGGTCGCGCAGATCATGGGTCGAGCGCTGCGCCTCCGGGCGCCCCAGATGCCCCAGCCCGCTGACCAGATCGCGGGCGGTTTCCGCCGCGCGCCTGATCCGCTCGACACTGGCCGTGGCGTCCTTGTCGTCGGCGACCTTCGTCCGGAGCAGCGAGATCGAGCCCGAAACCACGGCCACCAGATTGTTCAGGTCATGGGCCACGCCGCTGGCCAGATGGGCGATGGTCTCGCGCCGCTGGGCAAGTTGCAGTTCCTCGCGCAGGGCGGCGCGCTCGGCCGCTTGCTGCAACTCATCCGAAATATCACGGGTCAGGCACAGGATACCGTCATCATGCAGGCTCAGGGATACTTCCTGCGGGACGGGGCTGCCATCACGATGCACCCCGTGCAATTCGCCCCGCCAGCGCCCTTCGGCCTGCAGCGTCGGCCAGTCCCTGGCCATGAAGCGCTGAACCGTTGCCTCGGGGTAGAGCCGATGCCAGTGCAGGGCGCGGATATCCTCGGCATCGGTTATGCCGAACATGCGGCGATGCGCGGCATTCATGTAGACGTAATGACCGGTCGCATCGGTGATGGCGATCCCGTCATCCGAGGCATCCAGCGCCACCGCCCGGTCATGCAGGGCGCGCTCCATCTGGCGACGCTCCGAAATGTCGCGCGCGATGCACAGCATTCCGTTGTCCCGCAGGGTCAGGGAAACCTCTTGCGGGACAAGGCTGCCATCGCGGTGCAGGCCGTCGATCTCGCCGCGCCAGATGCCGGTCTTTTCAAAGCTGTTCCAGTGTTCGGCCAGGAAGGTCGCGACCGTATCCGCCGGCACGAGGTCCTGCCAGTTCAGACGGCTGATATCCTCCTCCTCTCCGATCCCGAACATGCGCCGATGCGCGGCATTCATGTAGATGTAATAGCCGCTGGCATCGGTGATGGCGATCCCGTCCCCCGAGGCATCCAGCGCCACGGCGCGGTCATGCAGCACCTGCTGGTGCGACAGTTTGATGTCGGTGATATCGGTCTGGACGGCAACGAAGCCCTCGACCTGCCCATCCGGTGCGAAGAGCGGCTGAATATCCTTGCTGATCCAGTATTCTTCGCCCTCGCGGGTCTGGTTGAGCAATTCGGCGCGCACGGGTTTGCTGTCGCGCAGGGCGGCGCCGATGCGCCGCATCTCCGCACGATCCGTATTCTCCGAGGCCAGGAAACTGTCAGGCCGTTTGCCGATGACTTCCTCCAGCCGCCAGCCTGTGCGCCGTTCGAACGCCGGGTTGACCCATTCGATCTGCTGCTCTGCATCGGTCACGACCACCAGATTCGAGGTCAGTTCGGCGATCTTGCCCAACCGCTGCACGCGCCGACGCTGGGCAAACTGCGACGTGATATCCCGGATCACAAAGACATAGCCGCCGGGGTCGCCCTGTTCGGATTTGGCTGCGGCAGACAGAGAATACCAGCGCGGCACGTCATCAATCGGAAACTCATATTCCAGCCCGCTGACCTGCCCGTCCCGGTCCACGATCCGCATGACGCGGCGCGCCAGTCTGGCAAGGTGGGGTGGCAACACCTCTTCGGGCGTGCGGCCCAGAAAGTCTTCCCGCCGGACCGCCGGAGATAACCGGCCACCCGCCACATGCGATGTGAAGCGACCTTCGCGATCAAGTTCGAGCACAAGGTCGGGGATCGCTGTCAGGGTCGCCTGCAGGCGGTTGCGTTCGGCTTCAAGATGGGCGCGCGCGGTTTCTGCCGCGGTTTCGGCAGCACAGCGGTCCAGAACGACGTTGATCGAATTCGCCACGGCCTGCAGCAACTGGATCTCCAGCGGCAGAAACTGGCGATACGCCCGCACGGCGTCAAAGCCGACAAATCCGGCGATCCTGCCATCACGCAGCATCGGCACCGCCAGCAAAGAGCGGATCCCCTGCATCATCAGCACGTCACGCACCGCCGAGCTTTCCGGCAGGGCTTCGACATCGGGGATATGGACCGCACGGCCGACCGCCATGTCAGGGCGCCATTCGTCCATCAGGCTGGCGGGCATGTCCTGAAGATGCGCGATCATCGGTTCGATGTCGGGCGCCGTCCATTCATGGGTGTTGTCGATCCGGTCGGGTTCGCGCGAACGAAAGACATAGGTGCGGTCGGACCGCGCCAGCATGCCCGTGCTGGCCAGCGCCCGGTTGATCGCCGCTTCCGACTCGCGCGCATCGGCGCTGAGAAGGTCATTGGTGATTTCGACAATCGCGCCTTGCCACTCACCCAGCCGCGCATAAACGCGGTTCAGTGCCTGAAAGGAGGTTTCCGCAACGCCCACCGGCTCGGGTTGCCGGGCCGGGGCGCGGTCCAGTACCTTTGCAAGCATGGCGTTCTGATGCTCGAGGTGACGGGCCCGTGTCGCATCCATCACCAGCCGGGCGATGCCTTGCAGCAGATCGTGATCGCATTGCGTGAACGCGTCCTGGCGCCGGGACAGGAGCATGATGGCCATGGGCGTGGTGTCGGCAAGCTCCAGCGGCGCCGAGATCATGGACCGGAAAGGTTGCAAGGCATCGGGCAGATGATCAAACCCGGCGCTGTCCGGCGCATAGGTCACGCGCCGTGGCCGTGCCAGGAACTCTTCCGCATCTGCCCAATCCGGTTGCCCCACATCCTGCGGCCCGGCGGCCAAGGTCACTGCGCTACCACCGGCGCGGCGCAGCAGCATCCACAGATCGGCCTGTGTTGCGGCGCGGCACAGGCACAGGACACGCCGGACTCCCTCCTCCAGATCCTCGCAACTGTTCAGCAGGTCCATCGCCCGTGTCAGTGTGCGGGCCTGGCTTTCGACCGTCGGGGAATTGTCCGGTTTGATTTCGCGCCGCCCCTGGCGCGACGAAAGGCGCGCGGTGTCACTCATGGCAGACACCCGGATCCGGCGACTGCCGCAAGGCGCAGGCTGCGTTACACCTTGTCATCATCCTATGCATCGCGTGTCACTCGGGGATTTCGCCCTGCTGCGCAAGGCGTGCCATGATGGCAAGGCGCAAGTGGGTGGAAAGTTCAGGCATGATACCATTTCCCGGGCCCTTGTCAGGGTTCCGAACACATTCACGCAAACCCCGCGAGGCCAGGAACAGTCCATGCGCGCGCAGCCGCTCAGAGCAGGCCGTGCTTGAGTGCCGCAATCACCGCCTGCGTCCGGTTGCGCACATCCAGTTTCCGGCAGATCGATTTCACGTCCATCTTGACAATCACTTCGTCCAGACCAAGCTCGCGGCCGATTTCCTTGTTCTGCATCCCCTCGCACAACAATGCGAGCACGCGCTGTTCGCGTTGTTTCAGCCCGAAGTTGGCCGCATCGCCCCCGCTGGTGCGGCGCATGAACTCCGATGGCAGGAACACCTCGCCATCGGAAACAAGGCGGATCGCGTTCCCGAGTGTCCGCAAGGGTAGTGTCTTTGGCATGAACCCGCTGGCCCCCTGATCCAGCGCCAGTTCAACGGTGGTGCGGTTCACAGTCCCCGAGAACAGCACCACGCGGCCGTCATTGGCCTTTTTCAACCGGTGCAGACCTTGTAACGCGTCCATGCCGGGAACGTCATAGTCCAGCAGGATCACATCGAAGTCTCCATGGCTGGATATCGTCTCGAGCGCGGCATCGACATCGCCCACCGCAACGACACTGAAACCGAAATTGTCGGTCAGCGAGGCGATCATCGTTTCTGCCAGAAGCGTATGATCATCGACCACAAGCACGCTCAGGCTGTCCTGGGCGGTTGAACTTCTGCTGGCTTGGATGTCCATCACGGTCCGGCGTCCTTACTTTTACCCTTTAGATATGCAGCCAGACCCCCATGCGACAACCCAAAGATGCCTGAAACTCGCATGAGATACCGGAGTCTCTTTTGAGACTCCGCGTTTCAGATCCCGCGCAGATTCGCAAGCGCGACGGCGCGGCTCCGGATGCGTTCGCAAAGGTGGGTTAACCGCGCCGGGTTCAAGAGCAAGGCTGTCCGGAAACCGGCGAAGGAGATGGCGTCGCGCATCCGGAACGCCTTACTGAATGCGATGTGCTTCAGGGCCGCAGGAGCGCCTGCAACCGCGCCACGCGGTCCTGCAGCAACGCCGGATTACCGCGCGTTTCGACATTCAGCCGCAGCACCGGTTCGGTGTTCGAGGCACGCAGGTTGAAGCGCCAGTCACCCATGTCGCAACTCAGCCCGTCGGTTTCATCCACGCCCTGCGCCCGGGGCAGGAACGTATCGCGGACCCGCGCCACCGCCGCCGGCCCATCGGCCAGAGTGAAATTGATCTCGCCCGATGACGGGAAGGCCGCGCGCCGCTCGGCGACCAGATCATGCAGGCTGCCCCGGCGGCTGACCAGTTCCGCGATCAGAAGCCACGGGATCATGCCGCTGTCGCAATGCACGAAATCGCGGAAATAGTGATGCGCCGACATCTCGCCACCATAGACCGCGCCTTCGTCGCGCATGGCTTGCTTGACGAAGGCATGCCCGGTGCGCGACTGCACCGCCCGCCCACCCGCACGCGCGACAACATCCAGCGTGTTCCAGATCACACGCGGATCATGGATGATGGTGGCGCCGGGGTTGCGCGCCAGAAACACCTCGGCCAGCAGCCCGACGACATATTCGCCGGGCACGAACAGCCCCTTGTGATCGAAGAAGAAGCAGCGGTCGAAATCGCCGTCCCAGGCGACGCCCAGATCCGCCCCCTCGGCCCGGACCCGGTCGGCGGTGGGGGGCTGGTTCTCGGGCAGCAGCGGGTTGGGGATGCCATGCGGGAAGCGTCCATCGGGGTCATGGTGCATGCGGACGAAGCGCAGCGGTGCGCCGCGTGCATCAAGCTCCGCCGCGATGGCGTCAAAGGTCGGACCGGCAGCACCGTTCCCGGCATTGACCACGATGCGCAGCGGCCGCAGGGCGCCCGCATCCACGAACCCGAGCACCTGCGCAACATAGGCGGCGCGCGCTTCCCCGGCGATGTCCCGCAGCCTGCCGCCCGCCCGGGCAGGGCCGAAGTCATCGGCTTCGGCCAGCGCGCGAATGGTGGCCAGGCCGGTTTCGGCGTCCAGCGGCGCCGAGCCCGCGCGCACCATCTTCATCCCGTTGTAATCCATCGGATTGTGCGAGGCGGTTACGCAGATCCCGCCATCGGCCGCAAAATGCGCGGTGGCGAGATACATCTCCTCGGTGCCCGACAGGCCCAGGTCCAGAACCTCCGCGCCTTCGGCAACAAGCGCCTGCGCCACGGCCTGCGCCAGCGCCTGCGAGGATGCGCGGCAATCGCGGCCAAGGACCACGCGCCGGGCCCCCAGCGCACGGGCAAAGCCGCGCCCGACCCGGGCGGCGATGTTCTGATCCAGATCGACCCCAAGCCGACCGCGCACATCGTAGGTCTTGAAGCAGCTCAAGCTCATCCCTTCGCGCCCTGACCGCGCGCATAGACATCCTCGAACCGGATGATGTCGTCCTCGCCCAGATAGCTGCCGGTCTGCACCTCGATCAGCACCATCGGCACCTTTCCGGGGTTCTCCAGCCGATGCTTGACCCCGAGCGGGATATACACGGACTGGTTTTCACTCACCAGCCGCGCCGCGTCGCCGACCGTGACCCGGGCCGTGCCCTCGACGACGATCCAGTGTTCGGACCGGTGGTGATGGCTCTGCAAGGAGAGCGCGGCGCCCGGGTTCACCACGATCCGCTTGACCTGAAACCGGGACCCCCTGGCCAGGCTTTCGAACCAGCCCCAGGGGCGGTGATCGACGGGAAACGCGGTGGCCTGGGCGGCACCGCGGGCCTTCAGGGCCGCCACCGCCTCCTTGACGCGCTGCGCCTCGCCGCGCGGGGCGGCGAGCACGGCATCACCGGTGGCCACCACGATCATGTCCGAAAGACCGATACCCACCAGTTCAACCTGATCACTTTCCGACCGCAGGAGCGCGCCCGAACAATCGATCGCGGTTGCATGGGCCGAGGTGACATTGCCCGCCGCATCGGGGCCGCATTCCTGCCAGACCGCATCCCAGCCGCCCAGATCCGACCAGCCCGCGCCATAGGGCATCACGGCAAGGTTCCGCGCCCGCTCCATGATCGCATAATCGATGGAGATGTCGGGCACCTCTGCCCAGGCGTCGGGGGCCAGCCGGGTGAAGCCCAGATCGACATGCGCCGCGCGCAGCGCCGCCTCGACCGGGGTCAGCACATCGGGCGCATGGGCCCGGAAGGCCGCGATCAGGCTTTGGGCCGTGAACAGGAAAATCCCCGCATTCCACAGGAAATTCCCCGCCGCCAGCATGGCGGCCGCGCGCGCGGCATCGGGCTTTTCCACGAAGCGGGCCAGCGGTTGCGGCGTGCGCGCCCCGGCCTGCGCCCCCGGGGCAAGTTCAAGATAGCCATAGCCTGTCTCGGCCCGGTCGGGGGTAATGCCGAAAGTCACCAGATCCCCGGCCTGCGCGCGCGGCACGGCGGCCTGCACGGCGGCGCGAAACCCCGCATCATCGGGGATGACATGGTCTGATGGCGCGACCAGCAACAACGCCTGCGGGTCGTCGTCGGCAAGCATCAGGGCGGCAGCCAGCACCGCGGGGGCGGTGTTGCGGCCCTCGGGTTCGATCAGGATGGCGCGGGGGGCAATCTCGCAGGCGGCCAGTTGCTCGGTGACGATGAAGCGGAAATCATTGCCGGTAACGATCACGGGCGCTGCGAAACCTGGTGCTGCCAGCCGCCGTGCGGCGGCCTGGAACAGGCTTTCGTCGCCGATGATCCGCGCGAACTGCTTCGGATAGGACTTGCGCGAAAGCGGCCAGAGCCGTGTGCCGGACCCCCCGCTCAGCAACACCGGATAAATGGCTTGCGTCATCTGAAATACCTCGTTTCATCGGGTCCGGGCGGCCTGGCATCCGTCGCGCCCGCAGTGCACGGCATCGCATGCGCGCGCCTGTCGGGGAACCATTGCGCAGAATGTCGACCCTGTCCGTCCGGGGCGGTAATCCCTCATAGGTTACCCCCCGCCCCGCAATCAAGGGCGGCATCGGCGGGCGGCGCCCACTCGCGCGGTCCGGGCGGCGCGCAAAAGCGCCCCCGGGGCATGCAGAGGCGGGCGAGCGGGCACGCGCCCCGCGGGCGCTTTCCCATTCAGCGTGACGCCTCCAGCCGATCCCGGGCCGCCGTTTTCCGACGATGCCGGCGCAGCGCGCCTGTCCGCTGCAGCGGCGTCACGCAGCGCGGTCGGTGCGGCCGGACCCCGGCGTGTAGTTCAGGATCGGCGCCAGCCAGCGCTCGGCCTCGTCCACGGTCATTCCCTTGCGCGCCGCATAATCCGCCGCCTGGTCGCGTTCGATCCGCGTCACCCCGAAATAGTAGCTTTCGGGATGCGCCAGATAGAGCCCCGAGACCGACGAGCCGGGCCACATGGCCATGCTTTCGGTGAGCGTCACGCCGGTCGCAGCCTCGGCATCGAGCAGCCGGAACAGGGTGCGCTTTTCGGTGTGGTCAGGCTGGGCGGGATAGCCCGGCGCGGGGCGGATACCCGCATAGGGTTCGGCAATCAGTTCCCCGGGGGCATGGGCTTCCTCGGGCGCATAACCCCAGAATTCGCGCCGGACGCGTTCGTGCAGCATCTCGGCCATCGCCTCGGCGATCCGGTCGGCCAGCGCCTTGACCATGATCGCGCCGTAATTGTCATTGGCGCGGTCCATGGCTTCGGCGATGGCGATTTCCTCGGGGCCTGCGGTGACCACAAAGCCGCCGACATGATCGGGCCCTGCGGGCGCCACGAAATCCGCCAGCGCCACATTGGGCCGCCCGTGGCGCTTGGGCGTCTGCTGGCGCAGCGTGTGGAATGTCGCCAGCGTGTCCGTGCGGTCCGCGTCGGTGAAAAGCCGGATATCATCGCCCACCGCATTCGCGGGCCAGAAGCCCACCACCGCACGCGGGGTGAACCAGCGCTCGGCGATGATCCGCTCCAGCATCGCGCGCGCATCGTCCAGCAGCGCCCGCGCCGCCGCGCCCTGCCTTTCGTCTTCCAGAATGCGCGGATAGACGCCCTTCATCTCCCAGGTCTGGAAGAACGGCGTCCAGTCGATGTAACGCGCGATCTCGGCAAGATCCCAGTCCGGCAGGGCGCGCGTGCCGGTAAAGCCCGGCGCTGGCGGCAACCCTTTGGCCCAGTCCAGCCGCAGCGCGTTGGCCCGCGCCTGCGCCAGCGGCAGGCGGCGCTTGGCGGCCTCGCTGCGCGCGTGGCGCGCGGCGACTTCGGCATATTCCGCGCGCAGCTTGGCGACATAGTCCGCGCGCTGCCCCGGGCTCAGAAGCGCGCCCACCACGCCCACCGCGCGGCTGGCATCGGTGACATAGACCGTTTGCCCGCGTGCATAGCGCGGCGCGATCTTGACCGCCGTATGCACCTTGGATGTCGTCGCCCCGCCGATCAGCAAGGGCAGGTCGAAGCCCTCGCGCTCCATCTCGGCCGCCAGATGCGCCATCTCGTCCAGGGACGGCGTGATGAGACCGGACAGCCCGATGGCGTCCACATTCTCCGCCCGCGCGACCTCCAGGATCTTCTGCGGCGGGACCATCACGCCCAGGTCGATGATCTCGTAGTTGTTGCAGGCCAGCACCACGCCGACGATGTTCTTGCCGATGTCATGCACATCGCCCTTCACCGTGGCCATCAGCACCTTGCCCGCCGATTGCCGCCCCGTGCCGCCCGCGGCGCGCTTCTCGGCCTCCATGTAGGGCAGCAGCACGGCGACCGCCTGCTTCATGACGCGGGCGGACTTGACGACCTGCGGCAGGAACATCTTGCCCGCGCCGAACAGGTCACCGACCACGTTCATGCCCGCCATCAGCGGCCCTTCGATCACGTCAAGCGGGCGGTCGGCCTGCTGGCGCGCTTCCTCGGTATCGGCTTCGACAAATTCGGTGATCCCGCCCACCAGCGCATGTTCCAGCCGCTTGTCCACCGGCCAGTCGCGCCAGGCCAGGTCACGGACCTTTTCCTCGCGCGCGCCGCCCCTGAACCGCTCGGCCATCGCCAGCAGGCGTTCGGTCCCGTCCTTGCGGCGGTTGAGCACCACATCCTCGCAGGCCTCGCGCAATTCGGGATCGATCTGGTCATAGACTGCAAGCTGGCCTGCATTGACGATCCCCATGTCCATGCCCGCAGCAATGGCGTGATACAGGAACACCGCGTGCATCGCCTCGCGCACCGGCTCATTGCCGCGAAAGCTGAACGACAGGTTCGACACCCCGCCCGAGACATGGGCATGCGGCAGGTTCGCCCGGATCCAGCGCGCGGCCTCGATGAAATCGACGCCGTAGTTGTCATGCTCCTCGATCCCCGTCGCCACGGCAAAGATATTGGGATCGAAGATGATGTCCTCGGGCGGGAAGCCCACCTCATCGACCAGGATATGATAGGCCCGCGCACAGATATCGGTCTTGCGCTCCAGCGTATCGGCCTGGCCGCGCTCGTCAAAGGCCATGACCACCACCGCCGCGCCATAGGCCAGGCACAGCCCGGCGTGGCGGCGAAATTCCTCCTCGCCCTCCTTCAGGCTGATGGAGTTGACCACCGACTTGCCCTGCACGCATTGCAGGCCCGCCTCGATCACCTCCCATCTTGAGCTGTCGATCATGATCGGCACACGCGCGATATCGGGCTCGGCGGCGACCAGGTTCAGGAAGTCGACCATGGCGGCCCTGGAATCGATCAGGCCCTCGTCCATGTTCACGTCGATGATCTGGGCGCCGTTCTCCACCTGATCGCGCGCCACCTCCAGCGCCGCCGCATAGTCGCGGTTGACGATCAGCTTGCGGAACCGGGCCGAGCCGGTGACATTGGTGCGTTCGCCCACGTTGACGAAGGGAATGTCCGGGGTCAGGGTGAAGGGCTCCAGCCCGGAAAGGCGCAGGTAACGGGTCATGGGACCGCCCTCGGCGCCCGGGGGGCGACCGCATCGGCAATGGCGGCGATATGCTCGGGCGTGGTGCCGCAACAGCCGCCCACCACATTGACCAGCCCGTCACGGGCGAAGCCCTCGACCTGCGCCGCCGTCTGCTCCGGCGTCTCGTCATATGCGCCGAACGCGTTGGGCAGCCCCGCGTTCGGATAGGCGCAGGTCAGCGTGGTCGCCACGCCGGAAAGCTCCGCCAGATGCGGGCGCATCGCCTCGGCGCCCAGCGCGCAGTTCAGGCCCACGGTAAAGGGCCGCGCATGCATCACCGAATGCCAGAAGGCCGTCGGCGTCTGCCCCGAGAGCGTGCGCCCCGAGGCATCGGTGATGGTCCCGGAAATCATCAGCGGCAGCCGCGCCCCGTGTTCGGCAAAGGCCTCGAAGGCCGCGAACACCGCCGCCTTGGCGTTCAGCGTGTCAAAGATCGTCTCGATCAGGATCAGATCCGCGCCGCCCCGGATCAGCGCGCGGATCTGCTGGCCATAGGCGCGGCGCAGGTCATCGAAGCTGACGGCGCGATAGCCCGGATCGTTCACGTCCGGGCTGATCGAGGCGGTCCGGTTCGTCGGCCCCACGGCGCCCGCCACGAACCGCCGCCGCCCGTCCGCGGCCTGCGCCCGCGCCGCGGGGGCGCGGGGGGTGGTCCCCCTACAACGGGGCGTTTCGGGCGGGCGGGGGGGGGTGTTGCACCCCCCCCGCCGCAGCTCCTCGGGCTCGAGCCGCTCGAC
>JAFIEE010000045.1 GCA_020832705.1 Paracoccaceae bacterium | reverse complement strand
CAGCTTGGCAACCCTGGGCAGTTGGCCCCGCCCGCAGCACGCCCGCGCGCGCGCAGCGCGCGCCCGGCCCAACCCCGGCCAAGCGGCTTGCCGCGCCGGTCCGGGGGCGGGAGCGCTCCGTCAGACCTGGCTGCAGCGCGGCGTCCACGCGCCCCGCCGGGGCGCGCGCGGCTGATCCACGCGCTCAGCGCAACCCGGCGCAGAATTCGGCGATGCGCCCGCAGGCCCGGCGCAGCAACTCGTCCGCCGCCGCGTAGCTGACCCGGAACGCCGGGGCGCGGCCAAACGCCGCGCCAAAGACCACCGCCACGCCCGTCTCCTCCAGCAGTGCGGCGGCGAAATCCTCATCCGTGTCGATCTTCCGCCCCCGGGCCGAGGTCCGGCCGATGCAGCCCGCGATATCCGGGTAAACGTAGAACGCCCCCTCCGGCACCGGGCATGTGACCCCCGGGCACGCGTCCAGCGCCTGCACCACCAGATCGCGGCGGCGCTGGAACAGGGCGCGGTTTTCGGTCAGGAAATCCTGCGGCCCCGTCAGCGCCGCCAGCGCCGCCATCTGGCTGACCGAACACGGGTTCGAGGTCGATTGCGACTGCACCTTGGCCATGGCCCGGATCAGCGCCTCGGGGCCGGCCGCATAGCCGATCCGCCATCCGGTCATCGCATAGGCCTTGGACACGCCGTTGACGGTCAGCACGCGGCGCTTCAGGCGCGGCTCCACCTGCGCGGGGGTGACGAAGCGGAAATCGTCGAAGACCAGGTGTTCGTACATGTCGTCCGACATCACCCAGACCTGCGGATGCGCCAGCAGCACCTCTGTCAGCGCCCGCAGCGCCGCCGCGTCATAGCCCGCTCCGGTGGGGTTCGACGGCGAGTTGAAGATCAGCCATTTGGTGCGCGGCGTGATGGCCGCGTCCAGCGCCGCGGCGGTCAGCCTGTAGCCGGTTTCCGGCCCGGTCGGCACCACCACCGGTTTGCCCCCGGCCATGGCCACCATGTCCGGATAGCTGACCCAGTAGGGGGCGGGAATGATCACCTCGTCGCCCGGGTTCAGGGTTGCCAGCAGCGCGTTCCACAGCACCTGCTTGCCGCCCGAGGCCACGGTTACCTGCTGCGGTTCATAGTGCAGATCATTGTCGCGCAGGAATTTCGCACAGATCGCCGTCTTCAGCGCAGGCGTGCCGTCCACCGCCGTGTAGCGCGTGTGCCCGGCGTCGATGGCGGCCTTGGCCGCCGTGCGCACATGTTCCGGTGTGTCGAGGTCCGGCTCGCCCGCGCTCAGCGAGATGATATCGCGCCCGGCCGCCTTCAGTTCGGCAGCGCGCGCGGTGATGGTCATGGTCGGCGAGGGTTTGACCCGTGACAGTCGGTCCGAGAGAAAGGCCATCAGTTGTGGCTCCGGTTTGCATCTGCGCCCGTGATCTTCTAGGGTTCGTGCCGCTGGCGTTCAAGCCTGTGCATGGGTCCGGGCCGCGGCGCGGGCGTGGCACGGGGGGGCGCCCCGGACAACCCCGCCGTCCGAAACGAACGCTTAGAAGAGAAAGAGGAACGCCATGGGCCAGAGCGATTTGCAGGACACCGGTACGGACGCGACAGACGCAGGAACCGGGCGGGCGGACATTGCTGCGGCGCCGGAAGCGGGGCAAGGGGGCGAACAGGACTGGTATGCCGCCGACGCCGCCACCTTCGGCGACCGGCTGACCGCCGCGCGCGAGGCGGCGGGCATGGACCGGCGCGCGCTGTCCCGGCGGCTCGGGATCCGGCTCAAGACGCTCGATGCCTGGGAAAACGACCTGTCCGAGCCGCGCGCGAACCGCCTGCAGATGCTTGCCGGGCTGCTGAACGTGTCGATCCGCTGGCTGCTGACCGGCGAGGGCGACGGGCTGACCGAGCCGAAACCCGACACCGAACTGGCCGCCAGCGCCCGCGAGACCCTCACCGATCTGCGGCAGGTCCGCGCAGAAATGGGGCGCCTGTCCGACCGTATCGGTATCCTGGAAAAGCGCCTGCGCGCAATTGTTTCCGAGGCGCTCTGACAGTGACCGAACGGGAAAAGATGCTGCGCATGCGGGCCTGGCGCCGCGGCATCCGTGAAATGGACCTGATCCTCGGGCCCTTCGCCGACACCGCGCTGCCGGACATGGCAGAGGCCGACCTCGACCTGTTCGCGCAGCTTCTGGGCGAAAACGACCATGACCTCTATGCCTGGGTCACCGGCGCACAGCCCGCGCCCGGCCCATATGCGGCACTGATCGCCCGGATCGCCCGCCACGCCGGTGTGACCGGGGCGTGAACGCCGCCCGATCGGCCGGGCGCGGGCGGTCTTCGCGCCACCCGCCCCAGGTCGGTTAACGACTCCTTCAGCCTTCGCCCCTAGGCTCCCTGCAGTTGTGTAAACGGGAGTGTCGCATGAGCATTCATGCCGAAGTGTCGCGGCGCGGGTCTCAGGAACTGCTGCCGGAGTATCTGGACACGCTGGCGCTGGTCGAACGGCTGCACCGGCTCTTGCTGGACCTGATCAAGGATGAATTCGAACGTCTGGGCGTGATCGACGTGAACGCGGTGCAGGGGCTGCTGCTGTTCAACATCGGCGATAACGAGGTGACGGCGGGGGAGTTGAAGTCCCGCGGCTACTATCAGGGCTCGAACGTGTCCTACAACCTCAGGAAACTGGTGGACATGGGCTACATGCACCACCAGCGCTGCGCGATTGACCGCCGCTCGGTCCGGGTGCGGCTGACGGCGCGCGGGCGCGAGCTGCGCGCCATCGTCGCCGGTCTGTTCGAGCGCCACGCGCAGGGGATCGGGGACCGCCACATCATGGACCTGACCCGGCTGGCCGAGGTCAACCACAGCCTGCGCCGGCTGGAACGCTTCTGGGGGGAACAGATCCGGTATATTTATTGAGTAGTGGCGTGCGCCCGGGCACGCAATGCAAATCGCAACTCTGGAAAATGGTGGGCGACCCTGGAATCGAACCAGGCATGGGTCTCCCCGGCGGAGTTACAGTCCGCTGCCGCACCTTGCAGCACGTCGCCCGACGCGAGGGGCGGGATAGCGAAGGGCGTGCGGGGCGTCAAGGGAGGTTTGCGCGCGGCGCGACGAAAAAACGCCTTGCCGCCCGAGGGGCCGCTTGCCGCCCGAGGGGCCGCTTGCCGCGACGTGCTGGTACCGCGCGGGCCGTGCCCGGACCGGGCCAGCCCTGCGAGCGGCGAAAGCGCCTTGCACGCGGCGGGCGCCCGGCGCATTCTGCCGCTCCCCCGGACGGAGGCACCCGATGGCCAAGCCCACCAAACCCGCATGGGTGATCGACAAGGAGCGCGCGCGCCGGGCGGCGGCGGCGGAAACGCTCTGGCTGTTCGGCCTTCATGCGGTGCGCGATGCGCTGCTGAACCCCGCGCGCCAGCGGCTGCGGCTCGTGGTCACGCGCAACGCCGCCGACCGGCTGGCCGAGGCGATTGCCGCCAGCGCCATGACCCCGGAAATCGCCGACCCGCGCAAGTTCCCGGTGCCGCTGGACCTCGGATCGGTGCATCAGGGCGCCGCGCTCGAGGTGCGGCCGCTGGACTGGGGCGGGCTGGACGCCTGCTGCACCCCAGCGCCGGACGCGCCCGCGCTGGTGGTGCTGCTGGACCGGGTGAGCGATCCGCACAACGTGGGCGCTGTCCTGCGCTCGGCCGAGGTGTTCGGCGCCCGCGCGGTAATCGCGCCTGCCCGCCACGCCGCGCCCGAAACCGGCGCGCTGGCCAAGACCGCCAGCGGCGCGCTGGAGCGCCAGCCCTATCTGCGGGTGAAGAACCTTGCCGATGCCATGACCCGGCTGCAGGGCATGGGATACGTGCTGCTGGGGCTGGACGGGGACGCGCCGACCGACCTTGCCGCTGCACTGGCCCGCACCACCGACAGCCCCGCGCCGCCCGCCATCGGGCTGGTGCTGGGGGCCGAGGGGCCGGGCCTGCGCGAGCGCACGCGGGCAACCTGCGACGCGCTGGTGCGCATCCCCGCCGCCGGAGCTTTCGGCTCGCTCAACGTGTCGAACGCGGCGGCGGTGGCGCTTTACGCGGCGCATATGGCGCAGCGCGGACCCGCGGACGGGCGTTCATGATCCATTCACAGCTGTGCGAGACCCCTTCAAACCCCGCCCGGCGCCCCTATGTCTGCATCAGGCGCAGCGACGGAACACCTGCGTCTCATGTGTTACTGTCCCTCGTTCCGCACCTGCGCCCGGCACTCCAGTCCGGGCGCTTTTTTGTGCGCTCGGCGCGGGGCCCGGATCATGGCGCGGTTGACGGAGACGCCATGCCGGGGGCCGGGGCGTCCAGCGCCATGGCCAGCCGCGCCTCCAGTGCGTCCATCTCCGCGACCACCCCGAAGTAACCGCGCAGGGATGGGTCGGCGAAGCCTGCGGCGATGACATGATCCACCAGCCCGATGAGCGGCGCCCAGTAGCCTGCGCTGTCCAGCAGCAGGATCGGGCGCGCGTGCAGCCCAAGCTGGCGCCAGGTCAGAACCTCGAAGAACTCGTCCAGCGTGCCCGCGCCGCCCGGCAGCACCACGATCGCGTCCGAGTTGGCGAACATCACCTTCTTGCGCTCGTGCATCGTCTCGGTGATGACCAGCGTGGACAGGTCGCCGCGCGCCGCCTCGGCCTGCATCAGGTGGCGGGGAATCACCCCGAAGGTGGCGCCGCCCGCCGCGTGCGCGGCGCGTGCGGTTTCGCCCATCAGGCCCAGATCGCCCGCGCCGAAGACCAGCCGCCAGCCGCGCCGCGCCAGCATCGCGCCCACCGCGCGGGCCATGGCCGCATGGGCCGGATCGGCGCCGGGACGTGCGCCGCAAAAGACACAAACAGAGCGGATTGGAACCGGCATGCCCACCAGACCTTGTGAAGTTTTTCATTTTGCGCAGTGATAGCGCCGTGGGTATCTTCTCACAAGGGCAACGGGGGCGGGGCACGCGCGGTCGCGGCAGGGTTGTGACACGCCGGCAAGGCCGGTCCCGGAAAGGCGGTATGGATGCGGGGAGCATCGGGTCTGATCGGTGCAGCCGTGGCGGCGGTCGTGGTGGCTGGCGTCGCGCTGGGCTATGCGCTGTTGCGCGCGCCTGCGCCACCGGCGCCGGACCCGACCGCCACGGCGCCCGCCGCGACAGAGCCGACCGACCGCCGCGCGCCACCTGACGCGGACCATGCCGATCCGCCGCCGGACGCGGCCACCGACGCAGCCACCGACGCCACCGACGCGGATGACCCGGTCACTGCCGCGGCCACGGCGCCGCTAAGCTTCACCGTGCGCCGGGATGATACCGGCAGCGTGGTCGTTTCGGGCGCGGCTGTGCCCGGGGCGGGGATCACGGTGCTGGTGGACGGGGCGGCAACGGCCCGGACCGCCGCCGACGGGCGCGGCGAATTCGCGCTGATCTTCCTGCTGGACCCATCGCCCGAGCCGCGCCTTCTGGCGGTCGAGATGCAACTGGCGGATGGCACCCGCATCCTGTCCGAGGATACGGTTCTGCTGGCCCCGATCCCCGAGCCACAGCCTGACCCGGTGCCCGATCCGGCCCCCGCCGCGCCGTCGCTCGCACTGGCCGAAGCAACGCCCGGCCCCGGAGACGCTGCGACCCCCGCGCCAGACCACGCCAGCGCGGGGCCAGGCGATGACGCGGCGCCCGTCCCTGACCCCGCCGAGGCCGCCGCGCGCCCGGCGCAGGACGCACCCGAACCAGCCGCCGAACCCGCCGGGGCGACCGGCGCCGTTCCCGCGCTCGACGCCGAAGACCCGCCCCCCCCCGCGACGGCGACGGTGGGCGAGACCCCGGAACCCGCGGCCGAGGCCGCCCCCGCCGAGGCGGTGCCGCCCGAACTGGCGCATCTGCCACCCGCCGCACAAGCGCCACCCGCCGCCCCGGACCACGCCCCGGCGCCCGGCGCAACCGATCACGCACCGGACCATGGCGCCGACCTGCCAATGGTGTCCGGCGATGCCTTGCCGCCCGGTCCGGAAGGGGCCGGAGCCGGGGCGCCGCCCGCAGCCGATCCACCGCCGCCGCCCGGGACCATGGCCGCCGCGCCTGCCGCGCCGCAGGTCTCCGATCCGGGCACCGACGGTCCCGCCACGGATGCGCTGGCCGCAGCCGAATCGGTCGCCGCCTCCGCTTCGGCGCCCGCCGCCGTCGCCGCGCCGGTGCTGCCCCCGGTGCTGCGAATCGGCGCCGATGACACGGTGGAACTGATGCAGCGCGCTGCCGCGCCGCTCACACCGGATCTGGCCGGGAATGTGCTGGTGGACACCATCAGCTATGGCCCCGAGGGCGAGGTTCAGGTCGCCGGGCGCGCGCCCGGGGGGGCCCCCCCGGGGGTGATGGATATTGTCAACCCCCCCCATGCCCCCCCCCGGCCGGCGCCCGCCCCCCCCAGGCGGCCCCCCAAGCCCCCCCCCCGTCCGGGGGGGGTGGGGTGCGGCCCGCGGGCGCTCCCCCGCCCGGGCGGTATCCACCTTGGCCGCGGGCGCGCGCCCGGGGGCGACACCGAGGTGATGATCTATCTGGACAACCGCCCCATTGCCCGCGCCTTGACGGCGCCCGACGGCAACTGGCGCGCCACCCTGCCCGAGGTCGATCAGGGGGTCTATACGCTGCGGGTGGACGAAGTGGACGCAGGCGATGCCGTGCGCTCGCGCTTCGAGACACCGTTCCAGCGCGAGGCGCCCGAGGCAGTGGCCGGGCGCAGCCCGGTGACGGCGCTGACCGTGCAGCCGGGCAACACGCTCTGGGGCATCTCGCGCGAGACCTATGGGCGCGGCATCCTTTACGTGCAGATTTTCGAAGCGAACCGGGACCAGATACGCAACCCGGACCTGATCTATCCGGGGCAGGTGTTCGACCTGCCGCGGCTGACCGACACCGAGGATTGATCGCGCGCGGGTCCGGCCTGCGGCGCTCTCATGGCAGGGAATTCGCGCCATGCTGCTGGTTCTGGGCGACAGCAACCCGACCCATCACATCCGCCGCCCCTGGGTGAACTGGGCGCTGATCGCGGCCTGTATCGTCCTGTTCTTCGTCAACCCGTCCTACAGCGATTTCGGGCTGACCCCGGTGGCGTTGCACAAGGTCGCCCTGGCCCCGGCGGAAACCGACCTTCTGTCGGTGCTGTTCACGCTGGTCAGCTACAATTTCCTGCACGCAAGCCTGCTGCATCTGGGCGGCAACATGCTGGTGCTCTGGGTGTTCGGCGACAATATCGAGGATGCCATGGGGCATCTGCGGTATTTCGTCTTCTTTATCCTGGCCGGAGTGGCCGGGGGGCTGGCCGAGGCCCTGCTGGGCGCGTCCCCGGATATCCCGGTGGTGGGGGCGAGCGGGGCCATCGCCGGGGTGATGGGGGCCTATCTGCTGCTGCATCCGCGCGCGCGGGTGCTGGTGCTGGTGCTGTATCGGTTGCCGATCGTGATTCCGGCCAGCGTGTTCGTGGGGTTGCATGTCGGATTCGATCTGCTGGAGGTGCTGCTGCCCGAGGAGGACCCCGAGATGCTGGTGGCCTTCTGGGCGCATCTGGGCGGATTCGCGGCGGGGCTGGGGCTGCTTGTGCTGCTGAAATGCCCCGATGTGCCGCTCTTCCAGCCCGCCAGCCACTACCCGGAACAGCCCTTTGGCCGGATCGGGCGGTATCTGATCGATCTGGGCCATGCGCGCGACGCGGGCGAGGGGCCGGTGCCGATGTCGCGCCGGGTGGCCTTTGCGGTCAAGTCGGTGCTGTATCTCTTCGGGGTCGTGATCCTGGTGGAAATGTTCCTGGTCTGACCTTGCGGAGCGCGCGTGCCGCGCGCAAGCCGTCTGGCCCTGCGGGCGGTTTCAGGGGGCGTTCCGCCCCCTCTGCGCGCGTAGCGCGCATTCACCCCCCGAGAGTATTTTCCGGCAAGATGAAGCAAGCGGTCGCGGGCCGGCCTCAGACGCCTTCAAGGTATTCGTCGATCAGGTGGCGCAGCACGGCGTCCATGGCCTCGGTGTCCGAGGCGCCCGCGGCGCGGGCTTCGGCGTGCACGCGGCGCTGGCGGTCGGCGCTGGTGCCCTGGGCAAGGATGTCACGGGCGCGGGCAATTTCGGCGATGCATTCCAGCGCCACTGCGTCCTCGGCGATCAGGTCGATCAGTTCCTCGAGCAGGGTTTCGAAGGGCACCACCGCGCCGCGTCCGAAATCGATCAGCCCCGCGCGCGGGCCGTGGCGTTGCGCGCGCCAGCGGTTCTCGCCGATCAGGAAGCGGTCGTAGATGCGCCAACGCTGGTTGGCGCGTTTCAGGCGCACCAGCATGCGGGTCAGGCACTGGATGATCGCCGCCACCGATACGGTATGGTCGAGCCGCGGCATCACGTCGCAGATGCGGGTTTCAAGCGTGGGGTAGCGCACCGAGGGGCGGATATCCCACCAGATGCGGGTGGCATCCTCGATCACGCCGGCGTGGCGGATCACATCGACCGAGCGGGTGAATTCTGTGAAGGACTCGAACACCGGCGGCAACCCGGTGCGCGGGACATTGTCGAAGACCGTCAACCGGTAGCAGTTCAGCCCGGTATCCTGCCCCTGCCAGAAGGGCGAGGAGGTCGACAGCGCCAGGATATGGGGCAGGAAGTAGCTGAGTTGCGCCATCAGGTCGATGCGCATGTCGTCATCCTCGATGCCGACATGGACATGCATGCCGCAGATCAGCAGCCGCCGCGCCACGCCGGCCAGATCGCGCTCGAGATCGATGTAGCGCTGTTTCTCGGTGTGGTGCTGGCGTTGCCAGTCGGCCACCGGGTGGCATGAGACCGCCAGCGGCGCCAGTCCGAATTCGCCCGCCAGCCGGGCGATGGTGCGGCGCAGGTTGGCCAGATCGGCGCGGGCTTCGGCCACGGTGCGGCAGACGCGGGTGCCGACCTCGATCTGGCATTGCAGGAATTCGGGCGAAACCTGGTTTTCGAGTTCCTGCGCGCAGGCGTCCATCAGCGCGTCGGGCGCGGGCGCCAGATCGAGGGTTTCGCGGTCGACGAGGAGGTATTCCTCCTCGATGCCGATGGAATAGCTTGGGTGTTCAATGCTCATGCCGGATCATTGCAACGCGGCCGACATTCAGGCAAGCGCGAAGACGACAAAGAGGGAGGCGGCGATGGTGATTGCGCAATCTTTCCTGCCGGTGGCGAAATGGGGGGACCCGCGGTTGAGCCGGTTGCCGGGGATCGTGCCGGTGGCGGCGGGTGACTGGCTGGTGGTCGATGATGCGTTTGCCGCGCAGATGGCGGAGCGGGCGCGGCTGCTGGCGGAGCGCCCGGACGACGTGCTGGCCGGGGACGGGCCGGGGGCGGCGGCGCTGGAATTGCTGGAGGTGGTCGAGGCGGACCTGCCGGGGCGGGGGTATGCGGCGGTGCGGGGGGGCTGGCGGCGTCCGGACGGGGTCACGGTGCTGGTGGACCGCGACCGTCCCTTGTGGTCGCTGGGGCATCTGGTGCAGGAGGACCTGTGCCTGCATGAGCGCCCTGCGGGCAGTGCCGAGCATGTGCTGACCGCGGCGGTGCTGTGCTTTCCGGCAAGCTGGACCCTGGCCGAGAAGATCGGCCGCCCGCTCGGCCGCATCCACGCGCCGGTGCCCGAGTATGACGCGGGGCTGGCGGCGCGGGTGCAGCGGCTGTTCGATGCCATCCGCCCCGAGGCGCCGCTGCTGCGTTACAATGCGATGTTCTATGCGGATCCGGCGCTGTACCAGCCCCGCACCGAAGCCGACCCGCGCGAAACCGGAGATCAGGCGCGCGCGCCCTGGTTGCGCTCGGAGCGGCAGTGCCTGCGGCGCCTGCCGGTCAGCGGGGCGGTGGCGTTTTCGATCCACACCTGGGTGGTGGCACGTGAGGACCTGAGCGCGGAGCAACGGGCCGGATGGCCCGGCGAAGGGGCTAGAGCGGGGTGACGCCCGGGCCGGTGTCCGGGGCGGGCGCTTCAGACAGCGCCGGTGGTGGTGCGCAGCATCAGGACCAGCATCGACAGACCGATGCCGAGCGAGGTGGTCAGCGGCAGCGTGGCGATGACGCGCTGGCGGCCGTCATGGCCTGCGACCGTCAGCCCGTCGCACAGCGAGGACGAAATCACCACCGCCGCACGGCGTGACCGGTTCAGGATGGCCTTGTGCGGGCCGGTCGTGTCGGGCGGTGCGCCGGGATCGGTTGCGGCCATGCGGTGCGCGGGGCGCGTGTTGCGTATCTCGCGCGCGAAGGCATCGAGCGGCTCGGTTCCGGCGGGGCGCGCGGCGCGTGGGGCAGTCCGGGCCGGGGCATCGGGCGCCGGGGCCGGTTTGCGCGCTGCGGCGGGTTCGGACCGGGCGCCTGGCGCGCGAAGCGAAACCGGCGGCGGCGGCGACCTGTCGGTCGGAGCGGCCACGGTCGGGCGCGGGCCGGGCCGGGCCGTTTGCGGCGCTGCCGGTTCGGGGGCGCTGTCCGGGTCGGCAGCCGGAGCACTGCGCGCAAAGACGCTGCGCCGCGGGGGGGCTTTGTGCGTTTCAGGCCGTTCGTAGCGCGGATGCGGCAAGGGCAGCGGGGCGCCCGGGGGCAAGGCCGCCAGCGTTGTCGGTGTATGGTCCAGCAACTCGCGGGCAGAGAGGACCAGCGCGCCGGGTTCCCACAGCACGGCGTCGGGGATCACCGCCTCCAGAAGCGCCCGCAGGAAGGCGGTGGCCTCGGATTCAGGCGTCTCGGTGCCGAAGCGGATCCGGCAATGGGCGGTATGCCGCAGCACCGCAAGACCGAGCCGTGCCGCAGGCAAGGCCGCCAGAGGCAGGTCCGGGCGATGCAGCAGATTGCCTGCGCCCGCGCCTTGCCCCTCTGGCGGCGCAGCCGGTCGCGCCCTTGACCGGGGTTTGCGCAGGTCTGCCGGTCTGGCCGCACCGGTGAGGGTGAACAGATGCCCGTCCAGCGCGATCTCGATCCGTGGCCCGGCTGCGTCATCGCGGGCAACGCTGGCGTGGGTGATGGCATGGCCGCTGATCGCAAGCGCGTTCAGAAGCTGGCGAAACAGGACATCGAACCCCGGCAGCGGATGCTTGCCGAGCATGAGCGTCAGCCCACGGCGATCCGACCCGACAGGGATCCGCGGATCGAGGGGGTCACGTCCGTCAGTCATGGTCCTGCAGGCACCGTTCATTGACTCCATGCCGAAGGATACCGCCAATTCATACAGCTTGCAATTGAATTGCCCATCGAGGTTTATGGACTGAGGTTGCGACTTGCGGCGCGGGTGCGGGAATGACACAGTCGCCGGAATGAGTCAGTCCGGTGCATCCGGCGGCGCCAGGCCGCGCGACCCCGCCCCACCCATCGCCGCTGCCCGTTTCGACCGCCCCGCGCTCGAGGTCGCGCGCAACCTGATCGGCGCGACGCTGGTGGTGCGCGGGGCGGGCGGGGTGATTGTCGAAACTGAAGCCTATGGCCCGGATGATCCGGCCTCGCACAGTTTCCGGGGGGTGCGCCGGGCCAATGCCGCCATGTTCGGGCCGCCGGGGCGCGCCTATGTCTACCGTTCCCATGGCGTGCACTTGTGTCTGAACGTGGTCTGCGCGCGCGGGCATGCGGTGCTGCTGCGGGCCATCGCGCCGACGCTGGGCGTGGCGCATATGCAGGCGCGCCGCGGGGCGCGCTGGGCGTTGCGGGACCTGTGTTCCGGGCCTGGGCGGCTGGGTCAGGCGCTGGGCATCGGCCCCGGCGATGACGGGGCGCCCTTCGACCGCCCGGGTTTCGGGCTGTTTGCGGCACCGGCGCCGGTGGCTGTGGTGGCCGGGCCACGCATCGGCATCTCGCGGGCGACCGAGAGGCCGTGGCGCTTCGGACTGGCGGGCTCGCGCTTTGTCAGCCGCCGCTTTCCCGGTCCTCTGCCTGACTGACCGGCGGCGGTGGCGGCCTGCCCGGTGTGCGCAGGCAAAGGGTGCCGGAAAAAGGTGCCGGAAAAAGGTGCCGGAAAAAGGTGCCGGAAAAAGGTGATTGTGTTTTCCGGCAATCCCGCCCATGTTTGCACAATCATGGACGCGTGCGACGATATGCGCGCCCGCCAGAGGATTTCGCTGATTTGTGCCGGTCGGGTCAGGACGCACCCGCCGCAGGTGCGAATCAGATGGATTGGCCGCAAGGCCGCTTTGCCTGATGCGCAGTCTGCGCTGGGCATGAATGGAACCGGTGCCGCATTCTGCGGCGCCACGGAAAGAACGCGATGACTGGTGCAGTTCGATCACCGCAGGACAGCCCGGGGGGCGGCAAGACCGCAACCGGGCCCTGCGCCGCGCGATCGGCTGCGCACCGGTCCCTCGCACGGACAAGCCGCCCCCCCTGCACGATCGCCCCGCCCGGTTCCGGGCGGCGATCCCTGCGCGCGGGGCGCATCGGAACAAAATGGCTCAGAAAATGCTCATCGATGCCACCCACGCGGAAGAGACCCGCGTGGTCGTGGTGGACGGAAACAGGGTCGAGGAATTCGACTTCGAGACTGCAAGTCGCCGCCAACTGGCCGGCAACATCTATCTTGCCAAGGTAACGCGGGTCGAACCCTCGCTGCAGGCGGCCTTTGTCGATTACGGGGGCAACCGGCACGGTTTCCTGGCGTTCAGCGAAATCCACCCCGATTACTACCAGATCCCCGCCGCGGACCGCGAGGCGCTGCTGGCCGAGGAACAGGCCATGGCGCGCGAGGCCGATGAAGAAAGCGCGCGCCCGAAAGTCCGGCGCTCGTCCAGTCGGCGCGGCTCCGGGCGCAGCAAGGCCGAGCGCGCGCACAGCGACGATGCGGTGGAAACCCGCGATATCGCGGGCATGGATATCGTCGAGCCTGAAGGCGACGGCGACCCGCGCGCCGAAGCTGCCGAGGCAGGCGCGCCGACCGATGATTCCGGTGCGCCGGGCAATGCAGATACGCCCGGCACCGAAGCCAGCGCAGACGCCGGGACGGCTCCGGGCGACACCGGTGGCGATGACCGCGCCGGTGCCCCGGACGACGCTGCCGGGAGCGATGGCGCCGATGAAGGCGATGGCGACAATGGCGACGACGACGCCGAAACCGCGGACGACGGCCCCTATGTCGCCGCCGACCACGCCGCCGAAACCGATGACCAGATCGAATCGGTCGCCGACGATGATGTCAGTGACGAGGTGCGCCCGCGCCGCCGCGCGCGGATGCGCAAGTACAAGATCCAGGAGGTCATCAAGGTCCGCCAGATCATGCTGGTGCAGGTGGTCAAGGAAGAGCGCGGCAACAAGGGCGCGGCGCTGACCACCTACCTGTCGCTGGCCGGGCGCTACTGCGTGCTGATGCCCAACACCGCGCGCGGCGGCGGGATCAGCCGCAAGATCACCAACGCCGCCGACCGCAAGAAGCTCAAGGATATCGCAGGCACCATCGAGGTGCCGAAGGGCGCCGGGCTGATCATCCGCACCGCCGGCGCCAAGCGCACCAAGGCCGAGATCAAGCGCGATTACGAATACCTCTTCCGCTTGTGGGAGCAGATCCGCGAGTTGACGCTGAAATCCATCGCGCCCGCGCCGATCTATGAAGAGGGCGACCTGATCAAGCGCTCGATCCGCGATCTCTACAACCGCGAGATCGACGAGGTTCTGGTCGAAGGCGCCGATGGCTATCGCGTGGCCAAGGACTTCATGAAGATGATCATGCCGTCCCACGCCCGCAACGTGAAGCAATATGCCGACCCGCTGCCGCTGTTCGCGCGGTTCCAGGTCGAAAGCTATCTGGCGGGGATGTTCAACCCCACGGTGCAACTGCCTTCGGGGGGCTATATCGTCATCGGCGTGACCGAGGCGCTGGTGGCCATCGACGTGAACTCGGGCAAGGCCACGCGCGAAGGCTCGATCGAGGAAACCGCGCTCCGGACCAACCTTGAATCCGCCGAGGAAATCGCCCGCCAGTTGCGCCTGCGTGACCTGGCCGGGCTGATCGTCATCGATTTCATCGACATGGAAGAGCGGCGCAACAATGCCGCGGTCGAGAAGATGCTGAAGGACAAGCTGAAATCCGACCGCGCGCGGATTCAGGTCGGGCGCATCTCGGGCTTCGGGCTGTTGGAGATGAGCCGCCAGCGGCTGCGTCCGGGGATGCTGGAATCGACCACGCAGCCCTGCCCGCACTGCCACGGCACCGGGCTGATCCGGTCCAATGACAGCGTGGCGCTGGCGATCCTGCGCCAGATCGAGGAAGAGGGCACGCGGCGGCGCACCCGCGAGGTGCTGGTTCGCGCGCCGGTGGAAATCGCCAATTTCCTGATCAACCAGAAGCGCGAGCATATCGCCGGGATCGAGGCGCGCTACGGGATGGCCGTGCGGATCGAGGGTGATCCGGCCAAGGTCAGCCCCGATTTCACGCTTGAAAAGTTCCGCACCGCGACAAGGGTCGTCGAGGCTGCGGCGCCGGTCGTGTCGGTCGATACCACCCCGATCGAGGAGGACCCGTTGCCCGAGGACGCGGCACCGGAGGACGAGGCCGACACCGATTCCGCGCCCGAACCCGCGCGCGAGGCGCAGGGCGATGACGACAGCGACGGCAAGCGCAAGCGCCGCCGTCGGCGGCGGCGGCGCGGCGGTGGCAACAGCGGTGACGGCGACGGCGCAACCGACGCCGAGGCCGGGTCGCCCGCCGTGGCGCAGCCTGTCGGCGATGACGTGGCCGCACCTTCCGACGCACCGGCCGACGCAGGGGGCGACAAGCCCGATGTCGCCGGAGCCGACACCCCGGAGGCCGGGGACGCCGGTGGCAGCGGCCGCAAGCCGCGCAAGCGTGGCGGGCGGCGCGGCAAGGCCGCGCGCGACCGCGATGCAGAGCATGGCCCGGCCCCCGACGCCCCCGCGCAGGATACCGAGCCGCAGGCGGCAACCGCGGGCGACGCGGCAGCGGAGCCGGGAACCGGTGACGCCCCGGAGGTCGACCCGGGCGTGACGGCTGACGCCGCGCCGGAGGTGGCCGCCGCAACGGTGCCATCCGAACCGGTCGCGGCGGCGGAGCCTGAAGTGATTGCAGACGCCCCCGCTTCCGCCGATCCGGCACCGGACGCGCCGGCGCCGCAGGACAATGTGCCGCCGGTCGAACCGGCACCGGCACCGAAGCCCGAAACGCCCGTTCCGGCCGAAGGCGCCGCCGCCCCGTCCGCTGCCCCCGCCGAGCCTGCGCCCGCCGAGCCTGCGCCCGCCGAGCCTGCGCCCGATGCCGGGCAGGATGACACCGTCACGCCACAGGCGCCCGCTCCGGCCATGGCGGCGGCGAACGGCGACGTGTCGTCCGGGTCCGCAGGCAACGGGTCGGCACCGGACGAGACGGCATCCGGCCAGACGCGCACGCCGGAAAGTTCGGAACCCGAAACGCCGGACGAATCGCGCCCGCGCCGCCGGGGCTGGTGGAACCTGGGTCGATAGGGGCGGCGCGGGCGGCTTGCGCCCTGGCCCCCGTTGCGCGCCCCGCCGCCGGTCCCGGGCCTTCCGGGACCGGCGCGCAGCGGCGCTTGCGAAACCGTGACATTTGCCGCAGTGACCTTTTTGCTCCTGCCGACTAATACCGATTGAAGGGCGCCGACAGGCGCGCGCTGCGGCGGTTCGGCCGCAGCGACTGAAGGCAGGAACGAAGAGGCAGGCGCATGCTGGGCATTGACATCATCGACGCGGCCCTGCTTCCGGCGCTGATGGTGGCGCTGGGGGCGGGGGTGCTTTCGTTCCTCTCGCCCTGCGTGCTGCCCATCGTGCCGCCGTATCTGGCCTATATGGGCGG
Source organism: Paracoccaceae bacterium (assembly GCA_020832705.1). Classification (GTDB taxonomy): domain Bacteria; phylum Pseudomonadota; class Alphaproteobacteria; order Rhodobacterales; family Rhodobacteraceae; genus Rhabdonatronobacter. The sequence continues at coordinate 7,038 of JAFIEE010000045.1, read as the reverse complement.
GATCAGCATGCAGGAATTCACCGCAACCGGGCGCGCGCAGCGCCGCGCGGTGCTTCCGGCGCTGTTCTTCGTCATGGGACTGTCCACGGTGTTCCTGCTTCTGGGCTTCACCGCGTCGACCATGGGCAACCTGTTCCTGCGCAACGCCGAATTGTTCGGCCAGATCGCCGGGGTTGTGGTGATCGTCTTCGGGCTGCATTTCCTCGGCGTGTTCCGCATCCCGCTGCTGATGCGCGAGGCGCGGGTCGACGCGGGCGATCAGGGCGGTTCGGCGCTGGGGGCCTATGTGCTGGGGCTGGCCTTCGCCTTTGGCTGGACGCCGTGCATCGGGCCGGTGCTGGGGATGATCCTGACGATGGCCGCGGCCGAGGCCACGGTGGCGCGCGGCACGGCGCTGCTGGGCGTCTATGCGCTGGGGCTGGGGGTGCCGTTCCTGCTGGCGGCGATCTTCGTGCAGCGCTCCATGTCGCTGATGCAGAAGCTCAAGCGGCATATGGTGGTGATCGAAAAGGTGATGGGCGCGCTGCTGCTGGCGGTGGGGATCGCGCTGGTCACGGGTGCCTTTGCCGCGTTTTCCTGGTGGCTGCTGGAAACCTTCCCCGCCATGGCGCTGATCGGCTAGCGGGACCGGCGGGCACGCAAGGGCGCTAATGCGCGGGGGCGTTCACCGGATCGATGAGCGTGCGCCCGCCGTCCACCGTGACGATCTGCCCGGTGACAAACCCGGCCGCTTCAGATGCCAGGAACTGCACCGCCTCGGCGGCTTCGGTCGCCGCGCCGATCCGGCCCAGCGGCGTATGGCGCAGGATCGACTCGCGGTATTCCGCATGCTCGCGCATCTGGTCCTTGAGGTTCGCGCTCATCACCGAGCCGATGGCCACGGCATTGACGCGGATACGCTTCGGTGCCAGCGCCACCGCCATGGAGCGCGTCATCTGATCCAGCGCCGCGGTCGAGATGGAATAGGCCATGAGTTCCGGCTGCGACCGCCGCGCGGCGATCGAGGTCAGGTTGACGATGGCCCCGACCGAATGCGCATCGGTTTCCACTTTCTCGGCCTGTGCGATCATCCGCCGCGCCGTCGCCTGGATCACGCGCAGGCTGGCGATCAGGTTCTGCTGGATCAGCGTGTCGACCGCATCATCCTGCGAGTCCAGCGGGTCGGCGCGGGTGCACTGGCGGATGGCGTTGACCAGAATATCCACCCGGTCGAAGGCATCCACCGTGGCCGACAGCAGGTTCGCCACCGTCAGCCGCTCGCGCAGGTCTCCGGCAAAGAACCGCACCTGCTCGCCGGTGGCCGGGAACTGCGCCACCTCGCGGCGCAGGCGCGCCTCGTCCACATCGGCCAGCATCACATTGGCGCCCTGGTCGGCGAAATGGCGCGCGATGGCCAGTCCCACGCCATTGGCCGAACCTGTGATGATGGCGGTCTTGCCGTCCAGTGAAAAGCTCATGTCGGGCGCTCCGTGAAGGGTCAGCGTGAAGGGTCAGTTCGAAGGGGCAGCGTATTGGGTCGGCGTGATGGGGGCAGGGGTCAGCGCGCCCTGCGGGGCTGGCTGGCCCGCCAGACGCGGTAGCTGCGATCTTCGGTCACCGGGGCGGCGCTGTGGAACGCCTCGGCCAGCGCGGCATCATAGGGCAGGTGCCGGTTGGCCACCATCCACAGCGTGCCCTTCGCCGTCAAGAGCCCGGCGGCAGCGGCGATGAAGGCGCGGCCCAGATCGCTGCGCGCCGCGCGCCCGGCGTGAAACGGCGGGTTCATCACCACCGTATCGACGGCGTGCGGCAGCGTGAAGGCGGTGGCATCGGCCCAGTGGAAGCGCGCGCGGGCGTCATGGACATTGGCGCGGGCACAGTCCAGCGCGTCATGCTCGGCCTCGATCAGGTGCACCTCCTGCACGCCGGGGCGCCTGAGCACCTGCGCGGCCAGCACGCCCCAGCCCGCGCCCAGGTCGGCCACCCGCGCGCCCGGTGTCTCGGGCAGTGCCCCGGCCAGCAGGCGCGAGCCGGGATCGACCCCGTCCGCCGAGAAGACGCCAGGCAGCGTCACGAATCCCGGCGCCAGCGGATCGTCCAGACGCTGCGGCACCGCGGCCCAGTCCGACAACCGGTCGGCCCCGGGGGTGAAGCGGAACAGCTTGCCATGCGCGCGTGATACCACGGCCGAAACCTCGCCGCGCGCGCGCAACTCGCGCAAAACGGATTCGATCCCGTCCACCTTCTGCCCGTCCACCAGCACCGGCCCGTCACTCAAGTGCACGGCCTGCGCGATCAGCGCGCGCGCAGCCGGCTTGGCGCGCGGCAGGCACACCAGCGCGGCGGCATAGCGGCCCGAGGGGGCGGGGCTCACCGCGAACCCCGCTTGTGCCAGCGCGTCATGATCGGGGCGGAAACCGGTGATCATGTGCAGCCGTGCGGCGGGCAGCGGGTCGAAGCGTTCCAGCGCGCGCGGGCGCAGAACGGCGATGCGGCCCGCTTCGGGCAGCACAAGTCCGTCATCGACGGCGCGCGACAGGCGCGCCTCGCGCGGGGCGGGGTCGGTCAGGGACAGCGACATGCGGGCGGCGGTGTCCGGCGCGGGGGCAGGCCCGGCGCGCAGGGGCTGGGCGCGGTGGCGCGGGCGCCGCTCACTCCTTTTCCAGCGTGCATTGCAGCGGGTGCTGGTGGCGCCGGGCGAAATCCATGACCTGCGCGACCTTGGTTTCCGCAACCTCGAACGAGAACACGCCGACGACGGCCACGCCCTTGTTGTGCACCGTCAGCATGATTTCGAAGGCCATGGCGTGGGAGAGGCCGAAAAAGCGCTCCAGCACATGGACGACGAATTCCATCGGGGTGTAATCGTCGTTGAGCAGCAGCACCTTGTAGAGCGGCGGGCGCTGGGTGCGCGTGCGGGTCTTGGTGGCGATTCCGGTTTCGCCGTCGCCGCCCGTCCCGTTTCCGTCCCCGGGGTCGGTCATGGTCGGCATCGGTAGCATCGGCGGTTTGCCTCCAGTGGGTGCGGATTCGCGTTCGGGGGAGTATATAGATGATTGCCGCTGCCGGGAAAGAGGGGCGTCCCCGGGAATCGGGCGGGACACCGGCGCGAACCGGGACTTGAGGGGGCCGGGAATGGGTCGCATCACCACCATCGGCTTCGATGCCGACGATACGCTCTGGCACAACGAGCGGTATTTCCGGCTGACGCAGGACCGTTTCGCCGCGCTGCTGGCCGATCACGCACCGCCCGAGCATCTGATGGCGCGGCTGCTGGCGGCGGAGCGGCGCAACCTTGGGCATTATGGTTTCGGGATCAAGGGGTTCGTTTTGTCGATGATCGAAACCGCGATCGAGGTGACCGAAGGCCGCGTGCCCGCCCCTGTGATTGCGGAACTGCTGGCGGCGGGGCGCGAGATGCTGGCCCATCCGATCGAATTGCTGCCCCACGCCGCCGCGGCCATCGACGCGCTGGCGCCGCGCTACCGGCTGGTGCTGATCACCAAGGGCGATCTGCTGGATCAGGAGCGCAAGCTGGCGCAATCGGGACTGGGCGAGCGTTTTGACGCGGTCGAGATCGTCTCGGACAAGACCCCGCCCGTCTATGCGCGCGCCTTCGAGCGCCATGGCGACGGGCCGGAACGCGCGCTGATGGTGGGCAATTCGCTGAAGTCCGATGTGATCCCGCCGATCCTGGCCGGGGGCTGGGGGGTGCATGTGCCCCATGGCGTGGAATGGGAGATCGAGCGCGCCGACCCGCCGCTGGAGCACGCCCGCTTCCGGGCCCTGCCGCATCTGGGGCAGTTGCCCGATCTGCTGGGCTGGATCGACGGGTCCTGAGCGCGCCGTGCCCGAATGCCGTGCCCCCGCGCGCCCGCACACCCCCTGCCCGGGCAGCACGACCCCGCCCACCCACCCGTCGCGCTGCCCGGGCAGGGGGCGTGCGGGGCGGGCGTTGGGTGGCGGGGCCGGTGTGGCTGCTCCCCCCGCCGTGCCCTTGACCCTCTGCCCCCCGCGCCGTAGGGCAGGGGCGTTCGATCCGGGATGGACAGGCATGAACCTCTTTTCCGAAATGCGGGTGCTGGTCACCGGCACGCTTGACGCGATGATGACGGCGGGCGAATTGCCCGCAGGGCTGGCGCTGGATGCGGTGACGGTGGAGCCGCCGCGCGACCCGGCCCATGGCGACATGGCCACCAACGCCGCCATGGTGCTGGCGAAACCGGCTGGTGCGCAGCCCCGCGCCATTGCCGAGGCGCTTGCCGCGCGGCTGCGCGTGGACCCCCGCCTGGAAGCGGCCGAGGTGGCAGGGCCGGGGTTCCTGAACATGCGGCTGGCGCCCGCCGTCTGGCAGGGTCTCGTGCGCACGATCCTTGAGTCGGGCGGCGATTACGGGCGCTCGCGGATGGGGGCGGGGCGGCGCGTGAACGTGGAATTCGTCAGCGCCAATCCCACCGGGCCGATGCATGTCGGCCATACCCGCGGCGCGGTGGTCGGCGATGCGTTGAGCAGCCTGCTGGATTTCGCCGGTTTCGCCGTCACCCGCGAGTATTACATCAACGATGGCGGCGCGCAGGTGGATGTGCTGGCGCGCTCGGCCTATGAGCGCTACCGCGAGGCGCACGGGCTCTCGCCCGAGATCGCCGAGGGGCTCTATCCCGGCGAATACCTCGTCGAGGTGGGCGACGCGCTCAAGGCCGAATTCGGCGACCGGTTCCTGGACCAGCCCGAGGCGGTCTGGCTGGCGCCGGTCCGCGAATTCGCCACCGACCGCATGATGGCGATGATCCGCGCCGATCTGGCCGCGCTGGGCGTGACCATGGATGTCTATTCCAGCGAGAAGGCGCTTTACGGCACCGGCCGGATCGAGGCCGCGATCGACCGGCTGCGCGGCCAGGGGCTGATCTACGAGGGCGTGCTGGAGCCGCCCAAGGGCAAGACCCCCGAGGACTGGGAGCCGCGCGAACAGACGCTGTTCCGCTCTACCGCGCATGGCGATGATGTGGACCGCCCGATCATGAAATCGGACGGAAGCTGGACCTATTTCGCCCCCGACATTGCCTATCACTTCGACAAGATCGAGCGCGGCTTCGACCTGTTGGTCGATATATTCGGCGCCGATCATGGCGGCTATGTGAAGCGGATGAAGGCCGCCGTTGCGGCGCTGTCCGAGGGCCGCGTGCCGCTGGACATCCGGCTGGTGCAACTGGTCAGGCTCTACAAGAACGGGCAGCCGTTGAAGATGTCCAAGCGCGCCGGCACCTTCGTCACCCTGCGCGATCTGGTGGCCGAGGTCGGCCGCGATGTCACCCGCTTTGTCATGCTGACGCGCAAGAACGATGTGGCGCTGGATTTCGATTTCGACAAGGTGCTGGAACAGTCGCGCGACAATCCGGTGTGGTATGTGCAATATGCCCACGCGCGGGTGCATTCGGTGCTGCGCAAGGCCGCCGGGGCCGGGATCGACGTGTCCGATGATGCGCTGCGCACGGTCGATCTGTCGGTGCTGGACCATCCGGCGGAGCTGGCCCTGATTGCCCGGCTGGCGGCCTGGCCGCGCCTGGTGGAGACCGCCGCCGCCGCCCACGAGCCGCACCGGGTGGCGGGCTACCTGTCGGAACTGGCCGCCGAATTCCACGCGCTCTGGAACCGCGGCAATGACGAACCGGCCCTGCGCTTCGTGCAGGAGGGCGATTTCGCCACATCGCAGGCCAAAATCGCCCTTGCCCGGGCCACAAGCGTTGTGATTTCCGGCGGTCTTGCTATCCTTGGGGTGGTTCCGGTCGAGGAAATGCGCTGATCAACGGCGCCCCGGCCCGGAACCGACAGGCAAGCGGCGCGCAGGCGCCGATGGTTTCGGGCAAAGGAATTGCGTGTGCGCGAACGCGGCACACGGATGGGGCAGGTCATGAGCTATGCGTATCGCGACCACCTGGCTGAAGGTGGCACCCGCGGGGAGTCGCATCCTTCGTATCCACGTTATCAGGTGGCGGAGCGGGAAACCGCGCCGGTCCGGATCGGCGCGCTGCTGAACTGGTCCGGGGCGGCGCTGTCGCTGGCGCTGCTGGCGGGTCTGGGTCTGTGGAGCTGGCAATTGATGGTGCGCGATGTCTCGGGCGTGCCGGTGGTGCGCGCGCTTGAGGGGCCCATGCGTGTCGCCCCCGAAGATGTGGGCGGCCTGCAGGCGCAGCATCAGGGGCTTTCCGTCAATCAGATCGCCGCCGGGGCGACCGCCGCCGAAAGCGGCGGCGAGATCGTGCTTGCGCCGCCGCCGGTGAGTTTGCGTGACGAGGACGCGCCGCTGGGCAGCGCCTTGCAGACCCATGCCGCCGCGCCCGAGGTCGCGCCAGCGCGCGATGCCGAAGTGTTCGAGGCCGCATGGCGCCCGGAAACGGGTTCCGGGAACGGCGAAAGCGCCGCCGTGCCGCCGCCGCCGGGGTCGGTGACGGCGGTGCAGCGGTCGCCGCGCCCGCAAGCGCGGCCCGCGGCCCTGCGCCGTCCGGCGGCGGCCTCCGGTTCCGGGACATCACAGGACGAGGATATCGCCATGGCCGTGGCCAGTTCGGTCGCCGCCCGCACCGGCCCGCGCGAGGGGCGTGAGGTGGACCCTGCCAGCCTGCGGCCGGGAATGCGGCTGGTGCAACTGGGCACCTTTCCCAGCGAAGAGGCCGCGCGCGAGGCCTGGACCGCGCTGGCGCAGCGATTCCGCCCGCATCTGGATGACTATGGCCGTGTGATCGAGGAAGCGCACAGCGGCGGATCGGTGTTCTATCGGTTGCGCGCGCATGGTTTCGCCGATGAGGCGGAATCGCGGCGCTTCTGTGCACTGCTGATCGACCAGAACACCGACTGCATTCCGGTCCTGTTGCGGTGAGCGCGCCGCGCCGGGTGATCTTCGGCTGCGCCGGGCCCCGGCTTGACCCTGCCGAGGCGCGGTTCTTCGCGCAGGCGCAGCCCTGGGGGTTCATCCTGTTCGCCCGCAACGTGGTCGACCCGGTCCAGCTGCGGGCGCGGGCCGGGGGGGGGCGCGCCGGCGGGGGGGGGGCGGGGGCGGGGGGG
>JAFIEE010000044.1 GCA_020832705.1 Paracoccaceae bacterium | reverse complement strand
CCCCCGCGAGGATCGCCCCCTCCATCCGCGCCTCCACCAGGATCGCCCCCTCCATCCGCGCCTCCGTGAGGGTCGCCCCCTCCATCCGCGCAGCATCGAAGCGCGCGCCCTGAAACCGCCCATGTGCCAGATCGGCGCCTTGCAGGTTGGTGCCGCGCAGATCAAGCCGATAGCCGGGGTATTCTTCGATCCGGCCCCTCCAGACGTTTAGTTTCTGCTTGAATTCCGCCAGCACTTTACGGCCAAGCGGCGCATCGCCGGGGTTGTCGGGCAGGTGCGGGCAGTCGTCGAACGGCCAGGCTGTGCTGTCGGTCGGCGGGTTGGGCCAGGCGGCCTCGACCAGCAACTGGTCCCGCGTGCGCCGTCCGATGACCTTCAGCGCCTCGGCCACGTCGGCGCGGGGTTTGGGCAGGTTTCGCGCCCACTGCCGCAGCTTGCCACCTTCTCGCCCGTGAAACCGCTCTCTGCGCTTACGGTGGTGTTCCGCGCGCTCGTCCTTGGTCGCATCATCCTTGAGCGGTTCCCAGTCGCCAAACGGGTGATCCTGCGGCGGGGTGGCGTTGGAGTTTTCGCGGATATAAGCGCAGAGGATTTCCATCACCCGCACATGGTCGCGTCCCTTGTCATGGCGCGTTGAATCCTGCGCGATGCGTTCCAGCGACAGGATCGCGCCCATCCGCACCTCGATATTCGGTACAGTCTCCGAGAAAACTTGCCAATCTCCCTCGTCATCGTCGACCACCATTTCGTTCGCGTCGAGTAGCTTTTTCTGACCGTGCCATTGAACAATCGTCCTCGATAGGCGGTCATCCCCATCGGCAATTTTTCCACCGTCGCGGCTTCGTACAGTGACCGGTCGTCCGATCCGATCAACCGTCTTCTCCACCCCCAACTGCTCGACCGCCGATGTGATCCGGTCGGTCATGTGGCCTTCCTTCTGGAAGGTCACGGTCTGGTGCTTCAGCACCGTCCCCCAGATCAGAAACGGCGCGCCCAGCAGTGCGGCGATCAATGCGCCAAGGCCGAGCGAGCTATAGCCCTCCAGCGCGATGGGCGACTCGGTCCCCGAGAACACCAGCCACAGCGCCCAGAGCGTGCCGCCGAAGATTGCCAGCCAGATCGGAGCATAGACCCAGCCAAAGGCCTGCAATGCGCGGGCCAGCGGGTCGCGGTCGGATTTCCGCTCCGCGCTGTCGAGGGTCAGGAACACCCCCCCAGGTCAGCACCGCGATGAGCAGCGCCAGCGCCAGCACGCCCAGCCCCTGCTGCGTCATCGGAAGGGTGATCGTCACACGTTCATCGCCCATCGGCCCACCGCCTCTGCCAGCCCCCGTGGCCCAGCCTAGGCCCCCGGCCCCGGCGCGGCAAGGCGCGTGCGGGCGTCAGAAATCCGTCGGCGCGCCGCCCTCGGCCTTGCGGCGGGCCACGAACTCCATCAGGGCCGCGCGCCGGTCCTCGGGCAGGGGCGGGGGGGTGAAGCCCTCGACGATCTGGCGATAGATGCGGTGCGCGCGGGTGGTGGTGTCGGTGGCGCCATCGCGCTCCCAGGCCTCGAAGTTGCGCCAGTCCGAGACGAAGGGCGCGTGAAACGCCGTCTCGTACCGCGCCTGCGTGTGGCCGACGCCGAAGAAGTGCCCGCCCGCGCCGACCTCGCGGATCGCCTCGACCGCCAGCGCATCGTCGGAGGTGTCGGTCAGCGCCGGGTCGCAATAGCGCTGGATGATCTGCAGCATCTCGCAGTCCATGACGAACTTCTCGGGCGAGGCGATCAGCCCCCCCTCCAGCCAGCCCGCCGCGTGATAGACGAGGTTCGACCCCGACTGCATCGCCGCCCAGAGCGAGTTGCAGGTCTCCCACATGGCCTGCGCATCGGGGATGTTGGCCGTGCACACCCCCGAGGACCGCAGCGGCAGGCCATAGAAGCGCGCCAGTTGCCCGGTCATCTGCGTCGCCCGCATGTATTCGGGCGTGCCGAAGGCCGGCGCCCCCGAGCGCATGTCCACGTTCGAGGTGAAGGTGCCCAGCGCCACCGGCGCGCCGGGGGCGGCATACTGGATCAGCGCGATGGCGCAGAGCGCCTCGGCCAGCGATTGCGCCACGGCCCCGGCCAGCGTCACCGGCGCCATCGCCCCGGCCAGCGTGAACGGCGTGACCACCACCGGCTGTCCCCGCTTCGCCAGCCGCAGCGCGCCGTCGATCATGGGGAAGTCATGGCGCAGCGGCGAGACCGAGTTGATGTTGGAATACATGCGCGGGGCGGCGTCGAACTCGGCATGGCTGAGCCCTCCGGCCAGGCGCACCATTTCCATCGCATCCTCGACCCGCTCTTTCCCGAGGCAGTAGGCATGCACCACCTTGTCGGTCAGGATCAGCTTTTCGGCGATGCAGTCCAGATGGCGGACCGCGGGGTGGATATCTACCGGCTCCACCGGATAGCCGCCGGCGATGTGGATGCAGTTGAACGCCTGCGTCAGCATCATGAATTCGCGGAAGGTGGCGAAATCGCCGGGGCGCTTGCCGCGCACCATGTCCCAGCTTGCCGGGGGCGAGGAGACGTTGACGAAGGCGATATGCCCGTCGCCGATCCGCACCGCGCGGTCGGGGTTGCGGGGCGTGATGGTGAAGGGTCCGGGGGCGCGGGCCAGCATCTCGGCGACAAAATCGCCGTCCATGCGGACGGTGTTGCCCTCCACGATGCACCCGGCCTGCCGGAACAGGTCCAGCGCGCCGGGGTGCAGGAACTCGATGCCGATCTCCGACAGGATGCGCAGGGCGGCGGCGTGGATGGCCGCGACCCCTTCGGGCGGCAGCGGTTCGGTGGGGCGGTCGGGGTTGAGGGGCACGCGCCAGGGCATCTGGTCCAGCCGGAAGCTGTCGGTGCGCCGGGCATTGCCGCCCCGCCCGCCGGCGCGGCGGCGGCGTTCGGGGGCGGGAGTGTCGGTGGGCATGGGGGCCTCGTGTCGCTGCTGCTGGCGGGCACGCTAGCGAGGCCGGGGGGCGCAGGACAAGCGGAGTGTTGTCGGCAGGGGTGGGGTGTCGGGGGAACGGAGGACGGCGCACGGTATTGGGTCAGGGGGGCGGAAAGAGGTCGAAGCGGACCTGGAAATGCTCCGGCACATGAAAGCCAGGTGCGTGACCTGCGCCCGTTCGGACCATTCAATCGTTGAATTCAACGATGGGATACCGCAGGCTGAACAGCCCGCAGATCATCCGGAGCCCGCGTCAGGCCAGCCGTCGGCCCGTATCCGCGCCCTCGTGAAACCCGAGAGTGGCAGAGGAGCAAGACCATGGAACCGATTTTTCAGGCACGCTGCAACTGTCTTTACAGCGACACCAACCTGTCGGATGAAAACGTCGAACGCATGGCAGGGCAACTGCGCGCGCTCGGCGCTGGCGGCCTTGCGCCCGCCGCGACCCTTGCAAGCGTCAGGCGACTTGGCAACTGGGTCGGAGGCGCGGTCCTTGTATTCCCCGACAGGATTGCGTTTTCGATGAACCGGCTCAACGCCGGTTTTCAGCGCGATACGTCAGACATGATCATCCCGGCAACCATGATCGAGAGCGTCGCATTCGGCAGGATTCTGTTGTTTGCCAAGACCGTGGACTGCGATGTCATGGGCGCAAAACTGCGGTTTCGCTGCAATGGCCGGAACAACCACAGGCTTCTTGGTGCGATCAGATCGGTGACAAACCAGCCCTAGTGTTCGCTGTTTGACACAAGATACCCAGTGACAGCTTCGAGTCCTGAGCGGACATTCAAAGAGCGGAACCACCCAAGGTGAATATCTAGATTATCCTAGATATATGTCGGTGAAGTTGTGGCATAACGAAAGACCTGGGCGAATACTATCCCATAACGATGCCATAAACCGTCGTTGCAACCTGATAAACTAGCCATGTAGAAAAGCCACCCAGTGCAAGACGGTGCTTCCATGCTCGATCCTTGTTCTCTTCGAGCACATTTACTGGGAAAGCCCACTTCGCGTAGGCCGTTAGTGCCCTATAGAAGATTAAGGAGAGGCCTACAAAATAGATGAACAGCGGCCACCGAAACAATTCAAAACTGTTGCCGATCGGTATGAACTGGTTCATGTAGAAGGCAGAGAAGTAGAGTGATACGGGAAGGGCAAAAAACCAGATTCCAATGTCGTAGGCGAAGTTTCGGTGAATTGCGCCATACCAAGTCTTGTGCGCAGTGATCCTCTTCTCAACAACCTTCTGAACAGCGTTGAAGAAAGTAATGTCCTCTGAGTGGACTGTTACGTTGCCTTCATTCGGGGTGGCGGCAGAAACTAAGGGGTTGGGATCAAATACCTCCGGCTTACCAAAATCCAAGAAAACTGAAACTTTGTTTTGCGGCTCATTTCCGTTCGCGTTTCGTTTAAATGAGTTAACATTGGTGAAGTATATTGATTTTATTGGCTTGGGAAGTTTTGGATCGTCAAAAACCGCTTCGGATTCGCCGTATAACTGCTGATCACGCAGGCCACTCACAGTAATCGTCAGGCAAAACGCATCATCAAGAAGAAACGATTTGCGTGCCTCCCACTGCTCCTCGGTCAAGTCTGGATCGCGCTGAAGCGTAAGAATTACTTGCTCGCCGAACTTTCTATTTACAGCATGCAGATCTCGGTAAAATTCCCTAACGTTTTCTAGCGACAGGTGACAGCCACGAACAGGTATCAATTCCTCATACCAGCCAACCGGCTTACGGTCGGTTGTTACCAATGCGTCTTTTGTCATCCCAAAATCCAAACTTGCAGACCAGGCACTGAGTAGCCCATATCCAAACAACTTTCCATGTCTAAGAGCAATGTATGGTTTTGGGAGAGTTCCCGCCAGAGCAGCATCAACGGCCCGCCAAAGACCGCTCCGTCCCGCATACCAGCCGCTCACATCCCCCACGCCCCCCCCTCACTCCGCCCGCACCCCCCGCACCCACTCCGCCGCCTCGTGCGCGTGCACCTCGGCGGCGCGGATGTGGCCGTCGAAGCCCTGCGCCAGGCTGCGGATCAGGTGTTTGGCGCGGATCAGCAGGTAGACATCGCCCGCATAGACCGCCGCGCGGGTGTAGCCGAACAGCGTCATCGGCGGGGCGAAGCGTTTGCGCCCGTCGAACAGATACATGCGGAACGCCGGGTAAAGTTCGTCCACCGTCTGCGCGATATGGTCGATCTGGCGCTGGCGGGCCGCCGCGCCCAGCCCCGCCCAGTGCCCGGCGCCACGGGCGAAGACATCGAAGCTCTGGATCGGCATGCACATCTCGATATCGGCCTCGGGCGCGCGGGAAATCTTCAGCCGCCGCTGGGTCTGCGCCTGCATCCGGCGCTTTTCCTGTTCGGAGGACTGCGCCTGAAAGGCGATCACCTCGGGCGTGCGCATCAGGTCCGGCAGCAGCGCGGGGACATAGCGGATCTTCTGGCCCGTGGCCTCGGCGTGCCAGCGCTCCATGGCGGTGCGGCTGGCCTCGTCCAGCGCGGCCTCGGTCTCGACCGCGTCAAAGGCCTGGGTGACGGCGCCCGCGTCCTCGGACAGCCCCAGCAGCCAGTCGGTGGAGACCTGGAACTGCGCGGCAATGGCCAGCAGCGTTTCGGCGCGCGGCAGGCGCGGGTCCGGCCCGCCCAGAAGCTGCGACAGCGCCGAGCGGTCGATGCCGATGGCGCCCGCAAAGGCCGATTGCGTCAGCCCCGACTGCGCCAGCAACAACGCCAGCCGGGTGCGGAACAGGGCCGAGGATTCGCGCTTACGCATGATGACTTTCCTCTGCATTTGACCTGTTCAGTAAACATATTTTTTCAAGTTCCGCAAACGCCTTGAAAAGTGGCGTGAACACTCGCATTGCGGGGCATGGGGTTTGCGGACAGAGTTGCGCCCATCCACAGACAAGGAGGCAGGATGCTGCGGCGGATCGAATGGCCGACGGTGGCGCTGACCGTGGCCTGCTACGGGCTCTGGTCGGTCGCGGGACTATGGCTCTGGCCGGTGGCGCCGGTGCTGGCGCTCGGGCTGATGGCGGTGATGGCCGCGCTGCATTCCTCGCTGGTGCATGAAAACCTGCACGGCCACCCCACAAGCGACCGGCGGCTGAACGAGGCGCTGGTCGCCCTGCCGCTGTCGCTGATCTATCCCTACCGGCGCTACAAGGCCACGCATCTGGCGCATCACCACGACGAGCGCCTGACCGACCCGATCGAGGACCCCGAGAGCTGGTACAAGGCCCGCTGGGCGCATGACCGGATGCCGGGCTGGCTGCGCGCGGCGCTGGTGGTCAACAACACCATGGCCGGGCGGATCGTGCTGGGGCCGGTGCTGGGCGCGGCCGGGTTTCTGGCGCAGGAGGCGCGTCTGCTGGGAATGGCCGCGCCGGGCGTGCGGCTTGCCTGGGCGCTGCATCTGGTCGCGGTGGTGCCGGTGCTGGCGCTGGTCTGGGTCTTCGGCATACCGCTCTGGCTCTATGTGCTGGCGGTGGTCTGGCCGTCGCTGTCGCTGATTTCCATCCGCACCTTTGCCGAACACCGCTGGCATGACGCGCCCGAGGGGCGGACGATCATCGTGGAGCGCTCGCCGCTGGCGTGGCTGTTCCTGAACAACAACCTGCATATCGTGCACCACCAGATCCCCGGCGCGCCCTGGTACGCGCTGCCGCGCCTTTACGCCGAACGGCGCGCGCACTGGCAGGCGCTGAATCATGGCTATGTCTATCCGAACTACTGGGCCATGTTCCGCGCCCATGCCCTGCGCCCCAAGGAGCCCGTGGTGCATCCGGTGCTGCACCAGCACCCCGCGCCCCCGCCGCCCGACACCGACCCGCCGGTCGCCCCCAGAGGCGGGCAGACCGCGTGAGGGCGCTGGCCACACTGCCGATGTATGACTGGCCCGAGGACCGCGCACGGGTCGATCGCTTCCATGCCCGCCTGCGCGCGCTGGTCCCGGACCTGCCTGCCGCGCTGACCCGCCCGGAAACGGCGGCGCAACTGCACGCCCTGTGGCGCAACCCGGCGCTGCTGCTGGGGCAGACCTGCTGGGGGCCGATGGGCGCGGGGCTGGCGGCGCATGTGCATGTGCTCGCACAGCCCGCTTACGATGACGTGCCCGGCGGGCGCGGCGCCCGCTACCGTTCGGCGCTGGTGATGCGCACGGGCACCCCCTGCCCCGTGCCTGCGCATGACGGCCCCGCCCTGCCGCCGGACCTGCGCACCCTGCGCGCGGCCATCAACGCGCCGGAGTCGCTTTCGGGCTGTCTGGCGCTGGCCCGCGATGCCGCCCTGCCGGACCTGTCCGAAGCCGCGCTCGTCACCGGCAGCCACCGCGCCTCGGTCCGGGCCGTGGCCGAAGGCGCCGCCGATGTCGCCGCCATCGACTGCCGGTCCTGGGCGCTGGCGCTGCGCCATGAACCCGCCGCGCGCGCGCTCACCGTCACCGGCTGGACCGCCCTGCGCCCCGGCCTGCCCTTCATCACCGCCCGCGCCACCCCTGCCCCCTTGCGCGTGCGCCTGCGCGATGCGCTGGTGCAGCTTGGCGCCCTGACCGACCTCGAGGAAACCCCATGACCCAGACCTATCGCGCCATCGTCATCGGTGGCGGTGTCGTCGGCTGCTCCGTGCTCTATCACCTGGCCAAGGCCGGCTGGACCGACGTGCTGCTGATCGAACGTTCCGAACTCACCTCGGGGTCGACCTGGCACGCGGCGGGGGGCTTCCACACGCTCAACGGCGATCCGAATGTGGCGCGCCTGCAAGCCTATACGATCTCGCTCTACGAAGAACTCGAGAAGATGACCGGTCAGTCCTGCGGGCTGCATCTGGTCGGTGGCGTGCAGATGGCCGACACGCCGGAGCGGCTGGACTGGCTGCGCATGGCCCATGCGCGGGGCCGTTACCTGGGGATGGAGACCGAGATCATCACCCCGTCCGAGGCCAAGGCCATGTTCCCGCTGATGGACGAGAGCCATTTCGTCGGCGCGCTCTGGGACCCGGTCGAAGGGCATCTGGATCCTTCGGGCACGACCCATGCCTATGCCAAGGCCGCGCGGATGCTGGGCGCAAAGATCGAACTGCGCAACCCGGTGACGGAGTTGACCCAGGACCCGGATGGCACATGGAATGTGATCACCCGCAATGGCACCTACCGCTGCGAGCATGTGGTCAATGCCGGCGGCCTCTGGGCGCGGGAACTGGGGCGGATGGCCGGGCTGGAACTGCCGGTGCTGGCCATGGAGCATATGTATCTGCTGACCGAACCCATGCCCGAGGTCATAGAATTCAACGAAAGCATGGGCCGCGAGCTGATCCATGTGATCGACTTCAAGGGCGAGATCTACACGCGGCAGGAAGGCAGGGGCATCCTGCTGGGCACCTATGAGCAGGCCTGCAAGCCCTGGTCACCCGTGACCACGCCATGGGATTTCGGGCATGAGTTGTTGCAGCCCGATATCGACCGGCTGGCGCCCTCGCTCGAAATCGGCTTCCGTCATTTCCCGCCCTATGAGCGCGCGGGCATCAAGCAGATCATCAACGGCCCCTTCACCTTTGCGCCCGATGGCAACCCGCTGGTCGGACCGGTGCAGGGGCTGACGAATTACTGGTCGGCCTGCGCGGTCATGGCCGGGTTCAGCCAGGGCGGCGGCGTGGGGCTGGTGCTGGCGAACTGGATGACCACGGGCGATCCGGGCCATGACGTGTTCGGCATGGATGTGGCGCGCTTCGGCGATTGGGCCACGCTGCGCTACACCAACGCCAAGGTGCGCGAGAACTATTCCCGCCGCTTCTCGATCCGCTTCCCGAACGAGGAACTGCCCGCCGCGCGCCCGCATCTGACCACCCCGCTCCATGACCTGATGCTGCGCGACAATCATGCCGTGATGGGCGACACATGGGGGCTGGAAACGCCGCTGTGGTTCGCGCCATCGGCACAAGAGGCGCATGACGTGCTGTCCTTCCACCGGTCCAACGATTTCCCCCATGTCGGCGCCGAGGTCCGCGCTGTGCGCGAAAGCGTCGGCGTCACCGAAATCGCCAATTTCGCGAAATACGAGGTCACGGGGCCGGGCGCCGAGGGGTTCCTCGACCGGCTGATGACCAACAAGCTGCCGAAGCGCGGGCGGATCGTGCTGACGCCGATGCTCAACCACAACGGCAAGCTGATCGGCGATTTCACCATCGCGCGCGCCGGGCCGGATCGCTTCGCGATCTGGGGCTCGCTGGCGGCGACGAAATATCACCTGCGCTGGTTCGAACGCCACCTGCCCGGCGATGGCAGCGTGCAGGTCCGCGCGCTGGGCATGGGCCTGATGGGCCTCTCCATCGCCGGGCCAAAGGCGCGCGAGGTGCTGGCCGCGCTGGTGGATGAAGATGTCTCGAACGCCGCCTTCCGCTTCATGGATTTCCGCGAGATGGATGTGGCGGGCGCACCCTGCATGGTCAACCGCATCACCTACACCGGCGATCTGGGATACGAGATCTGGATGGCCCCGGAATATCAGCGCCGTGTCTATGCCGCCATCAAGGAAGTCGGCGCCCCCCATGGCATCCGCGATTTCGGCATGCGGGCGCTGCTGTCCATGCGGTTCGAAAAGAACTTCCCCACATGGTTCGCCGAATTGCGCCCCATCTATGGCCCTGTCGAAGGCGCGATGGAGCGCTTCGTCGCCTGGGACAAACCCGGTTTCATCGGCCGTGACGCGGCCCTCCGAGAGCGCGATGCGGGCCCCCGCCTGCGCCGCGTGTCCCTGATTGTCGAAGCCGAAGGCGCCGACGCCATCGCGGATGAACCGATCTGGGCGCGTGTCCCGGACGATTTCGGCACCGTCACCGCCCCCCACAGCTATGGCCCCGCGCGCTTCGATGCGGCGGGCAACATCCAGCCCACCCCGCACCCCTCGCAGGATGGAAACTGGCGGGTGGTCGGCTGGGTCACCTCGGGCGGCTATGGCCACCATGTCGGGCTGTCTCTGGCCCAGGGCTATCTGCCCGCCGCGCTGGCGACCCGCGCCGATACCGACCTGTTCGAGGTCGAAATCCTCGGCCAGCGCCGCCCCGCCCGCATCGCCCTCGATCCGCCGTTTGACCCGACCGGCGAAAGAATGCGAAGCTGACATTTTCTTGCCGGAAATACTCTCGCCGAAGGCAGCGGGCCGCACGGCCCGCAACCCCACCAGACAAGGGCCCGACACATGAAGGCAGCGCTCTGCACCCGCTTCAATGCGCCCCTGCAAATCACCGACCTCACCCTGGCCCCGCCCCGCGCGGGCGAGGTCGAGGTGACGCTCGCCGCCTGCGCGATCTGTCATTCCGACCTGCATTTCATCGAAGGGGCCTGGGGCGGCGACCTGCCCGCTGTCTACGGGCACGAGGCCGCGGGTCATGTCACCGGCCTGGGCAGCGGCGTCAGCGGCTACCGGG
The DNA here is from genome assembly GCA_020832705.1 of Paracoccaceae bacterium. Classification (GTDB taxonomy): domain Bacteria; phylum Pseudomonadota; class Alphaproteobacteria; order Rhodobacterales; family Rhodobacteraceae; genus Rhabdonatronobacter. The sequence continues at coordinate 12,455 of JAFIEE010000044.1, read as the reverse complement.
TCGGCCAGCGCGTGCTGGTCACGCTGATCCGCGCCTGTGGCACCTGTGCGTGCTGCAGCGACGGGCGGCCCGTGATCTGCGAGCATGGCGGTGACGGCCATTCGCCGCTGTCCCTGCCCGATGGCAGCCCGGTCACCCAGGGCATGAAGACCGGCGCCTTTGCCGAAAAGGTCGTGGTGGACGCCAGCCAGTTGGCCCCCCTGCCCGAAGACATGCCGCTGGATGTGGCCTGTCTGCTGGCCTGCGGGGTAATCACCGGCGTCGGCGCCGTGTTCAACACGGCCGCCATGCCCGCCGGCGCAACGGCGGTGGTGATCGGCACGGGCGGCGTGGGGCTGAACACGATTCAGGGCGCGCGCATCGCCGGTGCGCGGCGGATCATCGCAATGGACGTGGCCCCCGAGAAACTGGACGCCGCGCGCGAATTCGGCGCCACCGACGGGGTGCTGGCCACGGCTGCGGATGCGCGCAAGCAGGTGCAGCGGCTGACCGATGGGCGCGGCGCGGATTATGTCTTTGTCACCGTTGGCGCGGTCATGGCCTATGAGCAGGCGCTGGGCCTGACGGCGCCTGGGGGGAGCATCATCATGGCCGGCATGACCGGCAATGACGATTTCATGCGCCTGAACCCGATGATGGTGGCCTATCAGGAACAGCGGCTGATCGGCTCAAAGATGGGCGGCACGGTGCTGCGCCGTGACATTCCGCGCCTGATCGAGCTCTATCGCCAGGGGCGGCTGAAACTCGACGAGCTGATCTCCAACCGCTACCCGCTGGAGCAGATCAACACCGCCATCGCCGACACCGCCAGGGGCGGCACGCGGCGCAATGTGATCCTGTTCGATGCCTTCGAGGGCGGGTCATGAAACTCGAAGGGCTGGAAATCCTTGTCATTGGCACCCCGCCGCCGGGCTGGGGCGGGCGCTACTGGATCATCACCCGGCTGACCACCGAATGCGGGATCACGGGCTATGGCGAGGTCTATGCCGCCGCTGTTGGGCCGGACGCGATGCGCGCGGTCATCACGGATGTCTTTACCCGCCACATGCAGGGTGAAAGCCCCGAGAACGTGGAACGCATGTTCCGCCGCGCCTATTCCGCGGGTTTCACCCAGCGCCCCGACCCTACGGTAATGGGGGCGTTCTCGGGGCTGGAGATTGCGTGCTGGGACATTCTGGGCAAGGCGCGCGAGCGGCCGGTCTGGGCGCTGCTGGGCGGGATGATGAACGAGCGTATCCGCGCCTATACCTATCTCTACCCGCTGCCGCATCACGACAAGGCCGCGTTCTGGACCAGCCCCGGGATGAACGCCGAAAGCGCGCTGGCCGCGGTCGAGCAGGGGTTCACGGCAATCAAGCTTGACCCTGCCGGCCCCTACACCATGCGCGGCGGCCACCAGCCGGGCTTGCGCGATATCGACCTGTGCGACCGGATGCTGGGGGCCGTGCGTGCCGCCATCGGCAACCGCGCCGATATCTTGCTGGGCACGCATGGGCAGTTCACGCCCGCCGGGGCAATCCGGCTGGGCGCGGCGATGGAGCGTCACCAGCCACTGTGGTTCGAGGAACCCGTGCCACCCGATGACATTGCCGCCATGGCCGAGGTCGCGCGCGCAGTGCGCATCCCCGTCGCCACCGGCGAGCGGCTGAGCACCAAGGCCGAATTCGGCGCGGTGCTGCGCGCGGGCGCCGCTTCGATCCTGCAACCGGCGCTGGGGCGCGCTGGCGGCATCTGGGAGGTGAAGAAGATTGCCACCATGGCCGAGGTTTTCGGCGCCCAGATGGCCCCGCATCTTTACGCCGGGCCGGTGGAATGGGCGGCGAATATCCATCTGGCCGCGTCCATCCCGAACCTGCTGATGATCGAATGCATCGGCACGGGCGGCGATTTCCACCTGCCGCTGATCGGCCACAGCCTGCGGGTCAAGGATGGCTTCGTCACCCCGCCCGAAGCGCCCGGTCTGGGCATTTCCTTTGACGAAGCGCTGGCCCGCGCGCACCCTTATGCGGACCGCGCACTGCATCTGGAAATGCGCGACGCGCCCTGCGACTACACCCATGGCAACAGTTTCGAAGGAGGAGCGCCGCGCGACTGATCCCCAAACCCATCCAGATAAACCTTGCAAGAATGACGCGATGTCGTTTTTGATACAGACAATGACGCATCCGTGCCGCGTTCCGCGGGGAATGCGCCAAGACTGAACCCAAGGCTGGCCCCAGAGCCAGCGCAAGCCAGGGAGATTTCACCAATGACCCACAAGAAGCCCAAGGCTACCGACCTCCACCCCGCGGCGCGGATGTATGCCCGCGAATGCCGGGAGGGCAAGCTGAGCCGCCGCGAATTCATGACCCGCGCCACGGCGCTGGGCGTGACCGCACCTGCGGCCTATGGCCTGCTGGGACTGGCCGCACCGCAGGCGAAAGCGCAGACCCCGCAGATGGGCGGCTCGCTGCGGATGCAGATGGACATCCGCGCCCAGCGCGACCCGCGCACCTGGGACTGGTCGGAACTGGCCAATGTCTGCCGCGGCTGGCTGGAATACCTGGTCAGCTATGAGCGTGACGGCTCGGTGCAGCCGGTGCTGCTGGAAAGCTGGGAAGCGAACGAGGATGCAACCGTCTACACGCTGAATGTCCGCCCCGGCGTGACATGGAACAACGGCGATGCGTTCACGTCGGCCGATGTGGCGCACAATATCGCGCGCTGGTGCGATGCCTCGGTCGAGGGCAACTCGATGGCCGGGCGTATGACCGCGATTTCCGAGGACGGACAACTGCGGGACGGCGCTGTCGAGATCGTCGACGACCTGACCCTGCGCCTGCATCTGTCCAGCCCCGATATCGCGATCATCGTCAGCATGGCCGACTATCCCGCCGCCGTGGTGCATCCGTCGTTCACCGGCGACGATCCGACGGACAACCCCATCGGCACCGGCCCCTACCTGCCGGTCAGCCATTCCACCGGCATCGGCGCCGTGATCGAACGCAACCCGAACCACACCTGGTGGAACGAAGGGAACGGCGCATACCTTGACCGGATCGAATTCGTCGATCTGGGCACCGATCCCGCCGCCTGGCTGGCCGCTGCCGAAGGCGGCGAGATCGACCTGACCTACGAGACCACGGGCGATTTCATCGATCTGTTCGAAATGATCGGCATGCCCTCGTCCGAGGCGATCACGGCGGCCACCATTGCCGTGCGGTTCAACCAGTCCCAGGAGCCGTATCAGAACGCCAATGTGCGCCGCGCGCTGCAGATGGCGGTGAACAACGAGATCGTTCTGGAACTGGGATACAACGACCTCGGGATCGTGGCGGAAAACCACCATGTCTGCCCCATCCACCCCGAATATGCCGAAACCGGCGGCACGCCCTTCGATCCCGAACAGGCCCGGGCAATGATCGAGGCCGAGGGCCTGGGCGACCACGAGTTCGAGCTGATCTCGATCGATGATGACTGGCAGTCGGCCACCTGTGACAGCGTTGCCGCCCAGATCCGCGCGGCCGGCATCAACATCAGCCGCACCATCCTGCCCGGCGCGACCTTCTGGAACGACTGGCTGAACTATCCGTTTTCGGCCACGAACTGGGCCATGCGCCCGCTGGGGGTTCAGGTGCTGAACCTGGCCTATCGCGGCGGCGTGGCGTGGAACGAGACGGGCTTCGAAAACGCCGAGTTCGACGCCCTTCTGGACGAGGCCAACGGCATTGCCGACGCCGACGAACGCCGCGAGGTGATGGCGCAGATCCAGCAGATCCTGCTGGATGAGGGCGTGGTCATCCAGCCTTACTGGCGCTCGCTCTATCGCAACGCGCGCCCCAATGTCCTGAACGCGGAAATGCACCCCGTTTTCGAAGTGCGCTACCAGTATTACGCCCTGTCGTAAGCGGCCGAGGGCGCGGCGGGCGCAGGCCTGCCGCGCCCGCGATTGCCCCTGAGCGCCAACGCGCCGCCCACTGGCGCCCCAGCCGACAGGAAGCCGGATGATCTTGTTCCTTGCCCGCCGTATCGGTGTCATGCTGGTCACGGCCCTGTGCCTGACATTCGTCGTCTTCTATCTGACCAACCTGCCCGCCAAGCTGGAAACCCTGGCCAAGACCCAGGCCGGATCACGCATCTCCGATGCCGAGGTGGCAAGCTGGCTGGACCGCAACGGCTATGCCCGGCCCATGCTCACGCGCTACGGCGAATGGCTGGGCGTGATGCCGGGCTGGACGCACGAGGCCGCCGACGGCACCATGACCGGCCGCTGCTATCGCGCCGCGCGCATCAGCGACCCCGGCGCCGCACCCACGCGCTGCGGGCTGCTGCAGGGATACTGGGGCCATTCCACCCGCTTCCGCGCAGAGGTGGCCGAGGTCATCCCGGTGCGGCTGGGGGCAACCGGGCTGCTGATGATGTGGGCGCTGATCGTCATGGTGCCCATGGCGCTGGTGGTGGGGGTCGCGGCGGGCATGCGCGAGGGCTCGCGCACCGACCGGTCACTGTCGACCTTCGCCATCGCCTCGACCGCCACCCCGGAATATGTGTCGGGCGTGGTGTTCATCGCGCTGCTGGCCTCGTCCACGGCCGGGCTGTCACCGCTGCTGGCGCAATGGGGCTGGATCGACGGCCCGGTGCTGTTCCAGGGCAATGCGCGCTCGGCGCTGGAAAAGATCACGTTCTGGAACTTCACCCTGCCGGTGATGACCATCGCCCTTTACGGCATGGGCTATATCGCGCGGATCACGCGCGCCTCGATGACCGAGGTGATGACCCAGCAATACATCCGCACCGCGCGCCTCAAGGGCGTCAGCTTCGCCAACATCGTACTGCGCCACGCGCTGCGCAACGCGCTGATCGCCCCCTTCACCGTGATCATGCTGCAGATCCCGTGGCTCCTGACCGGGGTGGTGATCGTCGAGGTGCTGTTCAGCTATCCCGGCTTCGGCTGGACCCTGTTCGAGGCCGCGGTGAACAATGACATCGAACTGCTGCTGGCGGCCTCGGTCGTGGCGGTGATCGTGGTGCTGCTGACACAACTGATCTCGGATATCGGCTATGTCTGGCTCAACCCGCGCATCCGCGTGACATGAAGGAGGGCGCGTGATGGACCCGTTGGGCTGGTTCGATATCCTCGGACGCACCTTCATCCAGCTTCTGCCCGTCTGGGTGGCACTGGTTGCCGTGTTTGCCGTCTCCATCGCCTTCAAGCGGCGCCTCGGCCTTTACGGCAAGCTGTTCGAGTCCAATGTCGGCATGGTCGGCTTCGCGCTGGTCATGTTCTGGGTGTTCACGGCGCTCCTTGCCGACTGGATCATCACCCATGACCCGCTGGCGCAGGTCAGCGGCATGCGCAACGCCGCGCCCGGCACGCCCCTGCGCGACCCGGCAGGGCGATACGAATACTTCCTGCTGGGCGGCGACGCACTGGCACGGGACGTGTTCTCGCGCATGGTCATGGGCGCGCGCGAGGTGCTGCGCATCGCCCCCTTCGCGGCGATGATCTCCTTCATGATCGGCATCACGCTGGGGCTGCCTGCGGGCTATATCGGGGGTCGGTTCGATACCGGGCTGACCTTCGTCGCCAATCTGGTGCTGGCCTTCCCGGTGATCCTGCTGTTCTTCCTTCTGGTCGCGCCCGAAATCCAGCAAACCGCCATTCCGCGCGTGATGGCCGGGGTGCTGTTCATCGTGCCGGTGATCTTCTTCACGGTGCTGCTGAACGCACGCTTCTTCACCCAGCCGACGAAACGCAACCTCTATGTCGGCGGTGTCCTGCTGGTCGGGCTCTGGGCCTATTCGGGGCTGGCCTTCAACGCCGATCCCTTCGGCGTCTGGGGCATGTCGCCGAACCTGCTGAACGTCTTCGTCGCCGTGGTCTTCGTCAACGCGCCCACCGTTTTCCGGATCGTGCGCGGCATCACCATGGACATCAAGACCCGCGACTATGTCGCCGCCGCCCAGACCAGGGGCGAGGGACCGTGGTACATCATGCTGTGGGAAATCCTGCCCAATGCACGCGGCCCCCTGATCGTCGATTTCTGCCTGCGCATCGGCTACACCACGATCCTTCTGGGCACGCTCGGGTTCTTCGGCCTTGGCGTGGCCCCCGAAAGCCCGGACTGGGGCTCCACCATCAACCAGGGCCGCCGGTTGCTGACCGTCTACCCCCACGCCGCGCTCGCCCCGGCGCTGGCGCTGATGTCGCTCGTGCTCGGCCTCAACCTGCTCGCCGACGGCCTGCGCGAAGAAAGCCTGAAGGATTGATGTTCATTTTCTTGCCCCAAATACTCCGGGGGTCCGGGGGCAGCGCCCCCGGCGCTCGCGGGAGAGGAGCACCACATGCCTGACGCCCAACCCATCCTCGAGATCGAGAATCTCTCGATCTCCTTCTTCACCCGCCGGGGCGAAATCCCCGCCGTGATGGATTTCTCCTGCACCGTCATGCCCGGCGAGGCGATGGGTCTGGTGGGTGAATCCGGCTGCGGCAAGTCCACCGTGGCGCTGGGGGTGATGCAGGATCTGGGCGTCAACGGCCGCATCGTCGGCGGCACCATCAAGTTCAAGGGCCGAGACCTGAACGCCATGCGTGCGGGCGAGCTTGCGAAGATCCGCGGCTCGGAAATCGCCATGATCTATCAGGAACCCATGGCCTCGCTGAACCCAGCGATGAAGATCGGGCGGCAGTTGATGGAAGTGCCGATGATCCATCAGCAGATGCCCGCCGAGCAGGCCCGCGCGCGGGCGCGCCAGCTTGTCGCCGATGTGCGCCTGCCGGACCCGGACCGCATTCTGGAAAGCTACCCGCACCAGCTTTCGGGCGGCCAGCAACAGCGCATCGTCATCGCCATGGCGCTGATGGCCAACCCCGCGCTGCTGATCCTCGATGAACCGACCACGGCGCTGGATGTGACGGTCGAGGCGGGAATCGTCGATCTGGTCAAGGAGCTTGGGGTCAAGTACGGCACCTCGATGCTGTTCATCTCGCACAACCTCGGGCTGATCATGGAGACCTGCAACCGGCTCTGCGTCATGTATTCCGGCGAGGCGGTCGAGACCGGCAATATCCGCGACGTGTTCAACCGCATGCGCCACCCCTACACGCAGGCGCTGTTCCGCGCGATCCCGCTGCCCAGCGCCGACAAGTCCTCGCGCCCGCTGCGCGCCATCCCGGGCAATTTCCCGCTGCCGCATGAACGGCCGCCGGGCTGCAACTTCGGCCCGCGCTGCGACTATTTCCAGCAAGGGCTGTGCGACGCGCGCGACATTCCCATGACCGGGATCGCGGGCGACGACCGCCACGAAAGCCGCTGCCTGCGCATCGATGACATCGACTGGAGCGCTGCCTGGAGTTCCGACAAGGACGTGCCACCCTCCGAGATCGGCGAGGTGGTGCTGCGCATGGACGATGTGCGCAAGTATTACGAGGTGGCGGCGTCGTCGCTGTTCTCGGGCGGCGACACCAAGGTGGTCAAGGCGAATGAAACGCTCAGCTTCGACGCACGCGAGGGCGAGACGCTGGCGATTGTCGGGGAATCCGGCTGCGGCAAGTCCACTTTTGCCAAGGTGCTGATGGGGCTGGAAACCGCGACCTCCGGCAAGATCATGCTGTTCGATGAAAACGTTCAGTCCACGCCCATCCAGCACCGCGACACCGGCACCGTCTCCACGCTGCAGATGGTGTTCCAGAACCCGTTCGACACGCTCAACCCGTCGATGACCGTGGGCGCGCAGATCATCCGCGCGCTGGAAATCTTCAAGGTCGGCACCTCGCCGGCCGACCGGCATCGGCGGATGCTGGAGCTTCTGGATCTGGTGAAACTGCCGCGCGAATTCGCCGAGCGGATGCCGCGGCAGCTTTCGGGCGGGCAGAAGCAGCGCGTGGGCATCGCGCGGGCCTTTGCCGGGGACGCACGGATCGTGGTCGCGGATGAACCCGTTTCGGCGCTGGATGTGTCGGTGCAGGCGGCGGTGACCGAACTGCTGATGGATATCCAGCGCCGCAACAGGACGACGCTTCTGTTCATCAGCCATGACCTGTCGATCGTGCGTTACCTGTCGGACCGGGTGATGGTGATGTATCTGGGCCATGTGGTCGAACTTGGCACCACCGATCAGGTCTTCGCCCCCCCCTACCACCCCTATACCGAGGCGCTGCTCTCGGCCGTGCCGGTGGCCGATACCAGCGTCGAGAAGAAGCGCATCGTGCTCGAAGGCGACATTCCGTCCGCCATGAACCCGCCGCCGGGCTGCCCATTCCAGACCCGGTGCCGCTGGAAACCCGAAGTGCCCGGCGATCTGTGCGAGCGCGAGGTGCCGCCCATGCGCACCCTGGCCGAAGGCCATCAGATCAAGTGCCACCTGGCTGCGGATATCCTCGCGCGGATGGAGCCGGTGTTCACCATGCCCGACAGCACTCCGGACCCCGCCCCGGCCCCCGCACCCCCGCCCGCACCCCCGCCGGCATGAGGTCATCACCCGCCCCTGCGGCACGCAGGGGCAGCGCCCCCGAAGCGCCATGGGCGGGCGGGCGGGGCGCTGAGGGGGCGCTTCATCCGGGGCCCGGCGTTATTCCCGCAACGCGCGGTCACGCACCCGGACCACCGGGCGGGTCAGGTATTCCAGGATCGTCTTGCGCCCGGTCAGGATATCCACCTCGGTCACCATGCCGGGAATGATCTCCACCGCCACCCCGTCGGCATCCAGGAAATTGTCCTCGGTGCGGACATGGGCGATGAAATACTCCTCCGGGTCGCGTTCGGACCGGGTGACGGCATCGGCGCCGATGCGCGTGATCTCGCCATCAAGGCTGCCATAGCGCGAGAAGTCATAGGCCGTGACCTTCACCTTCACCGGCTGGCCCGGGTGCAGGAAGGCGATATCGGCGGGCCGGACCCAGGCCTCGACCAGCAGCGTGTCGTCCAGCGGCACGATCTCGATCAGATCCTCGCCCGCCCGCGCCAGACTGCCCAGGGTCGAGCGATGCACCCGGTTGACGATGCCACGCACCGGGGCGCGGATGCGCGCGCGCTCGGCCCGGTCGCGCAGGGCGGGCAGGCTGGGCTCCAGCGCGGCCAGTTCCGCCGTGGCCAGCGCCAGGTCCGACAGCGCCGCGGCGCGGTAACGCATGCGCTGCGCACGCACCTGGTCGTCGATCTCGTCAAGCGCGGCCTGCATCCGCGCCAGCGTCGCCTGCGCGCGCACCAGCCGTCCGTCCAGCTCGCTTTCCTGGCGGCGCAGGTCCAGTAGCGTGGTCTCGGGTTCCACGCCGCGGGCGACCAGAGGCGCCATGATATCGCGCTCCTCGGCCAGCAGGGACAGGTTGGATTGCGTCGTCAGGATGTCGACATGCGCTTCCTGATGCGCCTCGCGCCGTTGCAGCCGCTGGCGTTCCAGGATGTCGATCTCGGCCTGCAGCTCGGCCAGCCGTCCGTGATAGAGCGCGGTTTCCGACCGCACCACCGCCGGTGCCCGCGCGATCAGGTCGGCCGAAAACACCAGCTCCGCCCCGTCGATTTCCGCCTGCAGCCGTTCGATCCGCGCCATCAGGCCAAAGGCGCGCTGCTGTTCCTGATCCAGTTGGCTGGCCAGTTGCGTGCCGTCGAGTTCCATCAGGATCGCGCCCTCGTCGACCACCTCGCCCTCGCGCACATGCAGCGCCTGCAGCACGCCCGGTTCGGTGGCCTGGATCACCTGCACATCGCGCGACGGGACAATCCGGCCTTCGGCGCGGGTCACATCGTCGATTTCCGTGCGCGCGGCCCAGATCCAGGCGGTGATCAGGAACAGCAGGATCAGCCCCAGCAGGAGCGAACCGCGCAGGGGCGAACCGCCGCGCATTTCGCGCGCGAGGCGCTCCAGATCATTGTGCCGGGCCATCGAAGGCCCCCGTCGTCTGCGGTGTTGCCGCCGGTGCCTGCGCCCGCGCGCGTGTCAGCAGCGACTTTGGCCCGTCCATGCTGACCTTGCCCTGATCGATGACGATGATCCGGTCCACCAGGTCCAGCAGGCTGGTGCGATGCGTCACCACCACCAGTGTGCGCCCCGCCAGATGATCCTTCAGGGCGCGGATCACCGCGGCTTCGTTCTGCACGTCCATGGCCGCGGTGGGTTCGTCCATCAGCAGCACCGGCGGGCGGCCCACCAGCGCGCGCGCCAGGCTGATCGCCTGTTTCTGCCCGCCGGAAAGCCCTTCGCCCCGCTCGGCCAGCATCAGGTCGTAGCCCGAAGGGTGGCGCGTGATGAACTCCTCGACCCCGGCGACCCGCGCCGCCTCGAGGATATCGCTGTCATGCGGGCGCACCGCGCCGATGGCGATATTCTCGCGCACCGTGCCGGAGAACAGCCACACGTCCTGCAGCACCGAGCCGACGTTGCGGCGCAGGTCGCCCGGGTCGATCTGACGAATGTCGATCCCGTCCATCAGCACTGCACCCCGGCGCGGTTCGTACAACCCCAGCATCAGCCGCGCCACGGTGCTCTTGCCCGAGCCGATCCGGCCCAGGATCGCCACCTTCTCGCCCGGCTTGATCGTGAAGGTGACACCGCGCAATGCGTCCTGGCGCTGGTCGGGATAGGCGAAATGCACATCCTCGAAGGTGATTTCCCCATCCAGCCGGGGCCGCGAGATCCAGCTCTTGCCCTCTGGGCGTTCGCTGTCGGCCTGCATCAACGCATCAAGGCCGCGATAGGACGTGCGCGCCTGGTTCAGCCGGGTCATGGTCTGCGCCAGTTGCGCCAGCGGCGCCAGCGTGCGGCCGGTCAGGATCACACAGGCGATCAGCGCGCCCATGCTCACGGTCCCGGCGGTGATCAGGAACACGCCGTAAAAGACGATCATCACCTGCGCCGCCTGCTGTGTGAAGGCGGTGGCGTTGATGGCGAATTGCGTGACAGCGCGGCTTTTCAGCCCGTGGTCGGACTGGCGCGCGATGGCATCCTCCCACCGCGCGCGCATCCGCCGCGCGGCGCCCACCGCCTTGATCGTTTCCAGCCCCGAGACCGTTTCCACCAGCACGCCCTGCTTGGACTGGCCTTCGGAAAAGCTCTGTTCGGCCAGCCGGGCCAGCACCGGCTGCACGGCGATGCCGACAATCAGCACCACCGGCACGGCAATCGCCGGGACCAGCGCCAGCGGCCCGCCGATCAGGTAGATGACAAAGATGAACAGGAAGATGAACGGCAGATCCACCACCGCCACCAGCGTGGCCGAGGTGAAGAAATCGCGCAGGGTTTCAAACTCGCGCAAAGTGCTGGCCATGGCGCCGGTGGAACCCTTGCGCGCGCGCATCTGCATGTCCAGAAGCTGGTCGAAGATCCGCCGCCCCATCTCGATATCCGCGCGCTGCCCGGCCCGGTCGATGAACCCGGCGCGCAAGCTCTTGATCAGGAAATCGAAGAGCAACGCCAGCCCCACGCCGATGGTCAGCGCGATCAGCGATTCGATCGCCTCGTTCGGCAACACCCGGTCATAAACCACCATGATGAAGATCGAGGTGGCGAGGCTGAGGAAATTCGACAGCATCGCCGCCAGCAGCACCTGGGTATAGGCCCAGCGGTTCTGCGCCAGCGTGGCCCAGAACCAGTGCCCGCGCCGCCCGGCGGCCAGGGCGGCGATATCCTCGCGGTGTTCGGCGCGCAGCAGGAGCGCAAAACCGGTATAGACCTGCGCCAGCCGGTCGCGGTCCATTTCGCCCAGCCCCTCGCCCAGCGCCGGGTCGAAGACCACAAGCCGCCCGTCGGCGCGCACCTCGTGCAGCACCACCGCACGCTCGCCCTCCAGGATCAGGATCGCCGGCGTCAGCACCGCATCGAAATCCGCAAGCGCGCGTTTGCCGAAACCCGCCTGGATGCCCGCGCGCTCGGCGGCGGTGATGATGTCGCGCACGCTCAGCCCGCCGCGCGCGCCGGTCTGGACCGCGTGCAGCGCGGCCAGTGTCAGCGGGCGGTCCAGCGTGGCGGCGACATGCAGCAGGCAGGCTTCCAGCGGGCTCGCCGCATCGGGGCCGGTGGGGGCGGCGTCCGCGGCGACCGGCGTGGCGCGCAAACCGGGCGTGGCGCTTGCGTCATTCATGGCGCTCACTCGTTCGGCGCGCGGGTATCGGCCACGATCCCGAAGGCATCCAGAATGTCGCCCGTCAGGCTGAGCGCGGCATAACCCGTCAGCGACAGCTCGCGCTCGGCGGCAATCAGCGCCTCGCTGGCCTCGAACAGGTCGCGCTGGGCATCGAGCAGCCCCGCAAGGCTTTGCCGACCGATGGAGAACTGCTCGCGCGCGGCCTCGACCGCGGCTTCGTTGGCGGCGACCGCATCGCGCGCGGCGGTCAGGCGGGCGGCACCGGCGCGCTGGTCGGCGCGCAGATCGGCCAGGGCGCGGGCGATGTCACGGCGAAGGCTCTCGCGCCCGGCCTCCAGCCCCTGCAGCCGGGCCTCGGGGGGCCGCGCCCCACCCCCGGGCCCGCCCGCCCCCCCCC
>JAFIEE010000265.1 GCA_020832705.1 Paracoccaceae bacterium | reverse complement strand
GCGCCCCGACCCACGCCCCGACCAACGCCCCGACCCTCGACCTGCGTTTCGTCCGCGCGCAGTTTCCTGCCTTTTCCGAACCATCCCTGCAGGATCAGGCGTTCTTTGAAAACGCGGGCGGCTCCTACACCTGCGCGCCGGTGATCGACCGGCTGACGCGCTTCTACCGCATGCGCAAGGTGCAGCCCTATGGCGCCTATCCCGCCAGCCAGGACGCGGGTGCCGAAATGGACGAGGCCCGCGACCGGCTGTCGGCGATGATGGGTGTGCCGCCCGAGGCGCTCAGCTTCGGCCCCTCGACCACCGGCAACACCTATGTGCTGGCGCAGGCCTTCTCCGACATGCTGCGCCCGGGCGATGCGATCATCGTCACCGATCAGGACCACGAGGCCAACACCGGCCCCTGGCGACGGCTGGCAGCGCGCGGGATCGAGGTGCGCGAATGGACGCTCGACCCAGACACCGGGCATCTGGACCCGGACGCGCTGGCGAACCTGCTGGACGAACGGGTGAAGCTTGTGGCCTTCCCGCATTGCTCGAACGTTGTGGGCGAGATCAACCCGGTGGCCGCGCTCTGCGCCATGATCCGCGACGCGGGCGCCTTCAGTTGCGTCGATGGCGTCTCCTATGCGCCGCACGGGCTGCCGGATGTGGGGGCGCTGGAGGCCGATATCTACCTGTTTTCGGCCTACAAGACCTATGGCCCGCATCAGGGTCTGATGGTCATGCGCCCCGAGCTGGCCCGCGCCCTGCCCAACCAGGCGCATTACTTCAACGCCGAGGCGCCCACCAAGCGCTTCACCCCCGCCGGGCCGGACCATGCGCAGATCGCTGCCTGCGCCGGGCTCGCGGATTACATCGACGCGCTTTACGGCGCGCATCACGCCGAAAGCCCGGACCCCGGCCCCGCCGGGCGCGCAGCGGCGGTGCATGACCTGATGCGCGGGCACGAAACCGCGCTGCTGCAGCCGCTGCTGGACTACGTGGCCGGGCGCAATGACCTGCGCCTTCTGGGTCCTGCCCGCGCCGAAGGCCGCGCGCCTACCGTGGCGCTGACCCACTCCCGCCCCGGCGCCGATCTGGCCCGCGCGCTGGCCGCGCACGGGATCATGGCGGGCGGCGGCAGTTTTTATGCCGACCGGGCGCTGGCGGCACTGGGGATCGACCCGGGCCACGGCGTGCTGCGACTCTCGTTTGTGCACTATACGTCGCGGGGTGAACTTGACCGGCTGATCGGCGCGCTAGATCAGGTCCTGTAATCTCTCCCGACAGGCACCGAATGGCCGACACGTCTCCGATCATCCTGTGGTTCCGCCGTGACCTGCGGCTGGCCGACAACCCGATGCTGGCCGAGGCCGCCGGGACCGGCCGCCCGCTGATCCCCGTGTTCATCCGCGACCCGCAGATTGACGGGCTGGGTGCGGCGCCGAAATGGCGGCTGGGGCTGGCGCTGGAGCGCTTCGCCGAAACGCTGGCGGGCATGGGCACACGGCTGATCCTGCGGCAGGGCGATGCGGCGGCGGTGCTGGATGCGCTGGTTTCCGAGACCGGCGCCGGCGCGGTCTGGTGGGGGCGGCAGTATGATGCCGCCACCCGCGACCGCGATGCGAAGATCAAGAAACCCCTGCAGGAGCGCGGCATCGACGCGCGCAGCTTTGCCGGGCATGTCCTCTTTGAACCCTGGGAGGTCGAAACCGGCAGCGGCGGCGTGTACAAGGTCTATTCCCCCTATTGGCGCGCCGTGCGCGACCGCGCGGTGCCTGCCCCTGCCCCTGCCCCCACGGCGCTGCAGGCCCCGCAGCACTGGCCCGCAAGCGATACCCTTGCCGACTGGGCTCTTGGCGCAGCCATGAACCGCGGCGCCGATGTGGTCGCCCGCCATGTCTGCGTGGGTGAGGACGCCGCGCGCGAGCGGCTGGAGCGGTTCATCGACCACGCCATCGACGACTACAAGACCCGGCGCGATTTCCCCGATGCCGAGGCTACATCGCGCCTGTCGGAGAACCTGACCTGGGGCGAGATCGGCATTCGGGAGGTCTGGCATGCCGGACGCCGCGCCATGGAGCACGGCGCACGCGGCGCCGAGCATTTCCTGAAGGAACTGGTCTGGCGCGAATTCGCCTGGCATCTGCTCTATCATCATCCGCGCATGGACCGCGAGAACTTTCGCCCAGAATGGTCTGATTTTCCTTGGAAAATGGATGCCGACAACGACGCCGTGCGGCGCTGGAAACAGGGCCGCACGGGCGTGGCCTTCGTCGATGCCGCGATGCGCGAGATGTATGTCACCGGCACCATGCACAACCGCGCGCGGATGATCGTGGCGTCCTATCTGACCAAGCACATGCTGGTACACTGGAAGGTGGGGCTGGACTGGTTCGCAGATTGCCTGATCGACTGGGACCCGGCCTCGAACGCCATGGGCTGGCAGTGGGTGGCCGGGTCCGGCCCCGATGCCGCGCCCTATTTCCGCGTCTTCAACCCCGCGCTCCAGGCCGACAAGTTCGACGCCGACGCCCGCTATCGCCGCCGCTTCCTGACCGAGGGGGCGCGCGCGCCGCATGCCGATGCGCTGGCCTTCTTCGACGCCTGCCCACGCTCCTGGGGCCTTGCGCCGGACATGGCCCCGCCGGCGCCACTGGTCGATCTGGACAGCGGGCGCAAGCGGGCACTGGCGGCTTACGAGGCGCTGAAGGCGGATGCGTGAGGCGGTGCAGCGACGCCGGGTCAGGGGGGGGGGGGGGGGGGGGGGCGGCCCCCGCCGGGGGGGGGGGGGGGGGCCGCGGG
>JAFIEE010000264.1 GCA_020832705.1 Paracoccaceae bacterium | reverse complement strand
CCCGCCGCCGGAGCGGCGCGCAAGGGTGGGTGGGTGGGCGCGACGGTCCGGTGGCGGGGCCCGGCGGGGCCCGGCGGGCGCGAAAGACCGGATCAGACCCCCAGGTGCTGTGCCTCCACCCCGGCGTCCAGATCGCCGGGCGCGCCGGTCCAGACCACTTCCCCCCGTGCCAGGATCGCGCAGCGGTCGGCCAGCGGCTTGATCTCGGACAGGGCCTTGTCCACCAGCAGGATCGAATGCCCCTCGCCCTTCAATGTGCCGATCGCCTCCCAGATCTCGCGGCGGATGGTGGGGGCCAGACCCTCGGTCGCCTCGTCCAGCACCAGAAGCCGCGGGTTGGTCATCAGCGCCCGCCCGATGGCCAGCATCTGCTGTTCGCCCCCCGAAAGCGTGCGCGCCGACTGATCCGCGCGCTCGCCCAGACGCGGGAAGAAATCATGCACCCGCTGCAGCGTCCAGTGCCCGGGGCGCGCGGCGGCGATCAGGTTCTCGGTCACGGTCAGGTTCGGAAAGCAGCGCCGCCCCTCGGGCACCAGCCCGATTCCCAGCCGCGCCGCCCGGTGTGAGGGCCAGGCGCTGATGTCATGCCCGGCAAACCAGACCTTGCCATAGCGCATGGGCAGCATCCGGCAGAGCGTGTGAATGGTGGTGGTCTTGCCCATGCCGTTGCGCCCCATCAGCGCCAGCACCTCACCCTCGGCCAGGTCCAGGTCCACGCCGAACAGCGCCTGCGACGCACCATAGAACACCTGCACCCCTTCGAGTTTCAGCAGCGTGCTCATGCCGCGGGCTCCTCGTCGCCCAGATAGGCACGGCGCACCTCGGGGTTGGCGCGGATCTCGGCCACGGTGCCCGAGGCGATGATCCGGCCATAGACCAGCACCGACACGCGGTCAGCCAGCGCAAACACGGCATCCATGTCATGTTCCACCAGCAGGATCGGCGCCGCCTGCTTCAGGTCGCGCAGAAAGGCAATCAGCCGTCCCACCCCTTCGGTGCCCATGCCCGCCATGGGCTCATCAAGCAGGAAGCAGGCCGGTTCCAGCGCCAGCGCCACGGCAATCTCCAGCAACCGTCGCTCCCCATGCGCCAGTTCCCCGGCAGGGACCGAGGCGCGCGCGCCCAGCCCCACCCGGTCGAGGATCGCGCGCGCCGGCTCGGTCAGGCCGCGGTCGCGCCGCACCGGCCAGAAGAAGCGATACGGGTGCCCCTGCCGCGCCTGCAGCGCCAGCATCACGTTGCGCCGGGCGGAATACTCCGGGATCAGCGAGGATATCTGGAAGCTCCGCCCCAGCCCCAGCCGCGCCCGCTGCGCCACGCTCAGCCCCGTCACGTCCTGCCCGCGAAAGCGGATCACGCCGTCATCCGGGCGCAAGCCGCCGCTGATCTGCGCCATCAGCGTGGTCTTGCCCGCGCCGTTGGGGCCGATCAGCGCGTGAATTTCGCCCCGCCGCAGCGTGAGGGACACATCGTCCGTGGCCTTCAGCGCGCCAAAGGACTTGCGCAGCCCCTGAAGTTCCAGAACCGCGCTATCCATGTCGCTCACGCCCCGCGATCAGCCCGATCACGCCGCCGCGCGCGAACAGCACCGCGCCCAGAAGCACCAGCCCCAGCCACAGCTTCCAGTGTTCGGTCCAGCCGCCGAACAGCGTTTCGAAACCCACAAGGATCGCCGCCCCCACCACCGGCCCGCAAAGCCGCCCCACCCCGCCCAGCAGGATGATGACGATCAGTTCGCCGGACATGGTCCAGGCCATCATCGCGGGGCTGGTAAAGCGCGTCAGGTCCGCCATCATCGCACCCGCAAGCCCGGTCAGCATCCCCGACAGCACAAACGCCGTCAGCTTCACCCCAAAAGGCGAGATGCCGACCGCAGCCGCGCGGTCCGGGTTCTGCCGGATCGCCATCAGCGCGGCGCCGAAACGCGCAGCGCGCAAGGCCGCAAACAGCGCCAGCGCCGCCAGCAGCACGCCAAAGGACAGCAGGAAGAACTCCCACGGGCGCATGGTGTTCACGCCAGGAAACTGGTTGCGCACGAAGATCGGAAGGCCGTCCTCGCCGCCATAGGCGGGCCATGACAGGGTAAAGAAGAACCCCATCTGCGCGAAGGCCAGGGTGATCATGATGAAGAAGATGCCGCTGGTGCGCAGCGACAGCGCCCCCACCGCCAGCGCCACCAGCCCCGACACCCCCATGGCCACGGCCCAGATCACCAGCATCTGGTTGGTCCCGGGAATGCCGAAGGCAACCGGCGTGCCGCTGAACGCATGATGCGCCAGGATGCCCGCGCAATACCCGCCGATGCCGAAGTAAAGCGCGTGGCCAAAGGACACCATCCCCCCCAGCCCCAGCGCGATATTCAGCCCAACCGCCGCCAGCGCCAGCAGCGCCACCCGCGTGGCCAGGGTGATGATGAACGGCTCCCCGGCCAGCAGCGCCCAGAGCGGCACCGAAAACAGCGCCGCCACGATCACGGCGTTCAGCAGGTATTCGCGGCGCATTTCAGCCATGAGCAGGAAACAACCCCTTGGGGCGCAGGATCAATACCAGCGCCATCAGCAGATAGATCAGCATCGAGGCCAGCGCCGCGCCCACCCCCATGGCCTGCGACGGCTCCATGAAGGCGGCGAAGGCGCGCGGCAGCAGGAACCGGCCCATGGTGTCGATCACGCCGACCAGCAGCGCGCCCACCATGGCGCCCCGGATCGACCCGATCCCGCCGATGACAATCACCACGAAGGCCAGGATCAGCACCGGCTCGCCCATGCCCACCTGCACCGACTGGATGGC
>JAFIEE010000043.1 GCA_020832705.1 Paracoccaceae bacterium | reverse complement strand
ACAGGATGCCGAACATGTCGAAAACCTCGCGCTCGAACCAGTTGGCCGAGGGGTGCAGATCGGTGATCGAGGGCACCATGGCCTCCTCGGTCACCGGGACCTTCACACGGATGCGCTGGTTGCGGTACATCGACAGGAAGTGATAGACGACCTCGAACCGGTCGCGCCGCTCGGGGTAGTCCACCGCGGTGATGTCTACCAGCGTGGAAAACCGGCAGTTCTCGTCGATCTGCAGGAACCGCACGAAGCCGACCAGATCGCCCAGCCCCACGGACACGGTCAGTTCGCCATGGGCGATGGCATGGTCGCGCAGCGCGTCGCCCTTGTGGTGCGCAAGATGCGCCTCAAGCTCGGCCAGCGCTTCGGTCTTGGCTTCGGTGTGGACGTCGGTCATGCCATGCTCTCCTTACCGGACCAGCGTGCCGGTGCGGCGAATCTTGCGCTGAAGCTGAAGGATGCCATACAGCAACGCCTCGGCGGTCGGCGGGCAGCCCGGCACGTAGATGTCCACGGGCACGATCCGGTCACAGCCGCGCACCACCGAATAGCTGTAGTGATAATAGCCGCCCCCGTTGGCGCAGGAGCCCATGGAGATCACATAACGCGGCTCGGGCATCTGGTCATAGACCTTGCGCAGTGCGGGCGCCATCTTGTTGGTCAGCGTGCCGGCAACGATCATCAGGTCCGACTGGCGCGGGCTTGCGCGCGGCGCGGTGCCGAAGCGTTCCAGGTCATAGCGCGGCATCGAGGTGTGCATCATCTCGACCGCGCAGCAGGCCAGGCCGAAGGTCATCCAGTGCAGCGAGCCGTTTCGCGCCCAGTTGATGATGTCCTCGGTCGTGGTCAGCAGGAAACCCTTGTCCTGCAATTCACGGTTCAGCTCCTGCGTGGCGATCTCGCGGTCAGCGCCAGCCGTGTTCGCGGTCGTGCTCACTCCCATTCCAGCGCTCCTTTCTTCCATTCATAGGCAAAGCCCACCGTCAGCACCGCCAGGAACACCATCATCGACCAGAAGGCGGTCATGCTGAGTTCGCCAAAGGCCACGGCCCAGGGGAAGAGGAAGGCGATTTCCAGGTCGAAGATGATGAACAGGATCGCCACCAGGTAGAAGCGCACATCGAACTTCATCCGCGCGTCATCAAAGGCGTTGAACCCGCATTCATAGGCCGAAACCTTTTCCGGGTCCGGGTTGCGCACGGCGATGATGATCGCCGACAGCAGAAGCACCAGCCCCAGCCCAACGGCAATCGCAAGGAAAATCAGGATCGGAAGGTAGGACCTGAGCAGCTCTTCCAAGGCGGCCTCCTCTGGCGGTTCGCCGCAATGCGGCTAGAACGGGCTACGGGTTCATCTACTCTCACGTCCGGGCGCGGTCAACTCGGACCGGCACGAAATCGGGCTTCGCGGCAGGACTATGGTATTGTGTATACCATTGGTGCGCAAGCACGACCGGCGCACCCGGTGCCGCCCCCGCCCTGCCCCTGATCAGGGCCGGTTCAGACGGTCCAGACGGGCACGGATGCTCAGCCCGTGCGCTTCCAGGCTTTCGGATTGTGCCAGCCGCTCCCCTGCCGGACCGATGGCGGCCAGGGCCTCGGGGGTCATCCGCGCGATGGTGGTGCGCTTGAGGAAATCCAGCACCGACAGACCGCTGGAAAACCGCGCCGACCGCGCCGTGGGCAGCACATGGTTCGGCCCGCCGATATAGTCGCCCACGGCCTCGGGCGTCCATGGACCCAGAAACACGGCGCCCGCGTGGCGGATGCGGGTCAGCAGCGCCTCGGGGTCGGCAACGCAGAGTTCCAGATGCTCGGGCGCGATCCGGTCGGACAGGGCGGCAGCCTGCGCCAGCGTGTCCACCACGATCACCGCGCCGAAATCGCGCCAGCTTGCCCCGGCGATGGCGCGGCGTTCCAGCGTTTCCAGCCGACGCTCCAACGCCGCCGCGACCTTTTGCCCGAGGCCTGCATCGGTGGTGATCAGCAACGCCTGCGCGCTTTCGTCATGCTCGGCCTGCGACAGAAGGTCCAGCGCGATCCAGTCCGGGTCGTTGTCGGCATCGGCGATGACCAGAATCTCGGACGGCCCGGCGATCATGTCGATGCCCACGCGCCCGAACACGCGGCGCTTGGCAGCGGCCACATAGGCGTTCCCCGGCCCGGTGATCTTGTCCACGGGCGCGATGGTTTCGGTGCCATAGGCCAGCGCCGCAATCGCCTGCGCGCCGCCGATACGATACACCGTATCCACCCCCGACAGCCGCGCGGCCAGCAGCACCAGCGGGTTCACCGCGCCCCCCGGCGTGGGGCAGGCGATCACCAGCCGCTCCACCCCCGCCACCCGGGCGGGAATGGCATTCATCAGCACCGAGGACGGATAGCTTGCCAGCCCCCCCGGCACATAGAGCCCGGCCGCCCCCACCGCCGACCAGCGCCAGCCCAGATCGGCGCCGATGTCGTCGGTCCAGCGGGCATCCGCGGGTATCTGGCGCTCGTGATAGGCGCGGATGCGTTCGGCGGCCAGTTCCAGCGCGGCGCGGTCCTCCACCGACACGCGTGCGCACTGGGCGTCAATCTCGGCGGCGGTGAAGGCCAGCGTGTCAGGCGTCAGTTCCAGCCGGTCGAACCGCGCCGTCAACGCGATCACGGCGGCATCGCCGCGCGCGCGCACATCGGCGATGATGGCGGCCACCGCGTCGTCCACATCCGGCGCATCCTCGCGCTTGGCGGACAGGAGCGCGGCAAAATCGGCCTCGAACCCCGGATCGGCGGCGTTCAGGAATTGCGGCATTCAGCTTTCTCCGTCATCGACCGGGTGCGATGGCACCTTCCCCGAAGGCGCCACATAGGGCCGCGTCACATCGCGCAAGGCCAGATCGACGCATTCCACCGACAGCCGCACCGCCCCGTCACCCGCAAGCAGCAGGTCCAGCGTGCCGGTGCCGTCGGCGCCGGGCGCAAAGTCCAGCGACAGAAGCGAAAGCACCGTGTCACGCTCGGACAGGTCCAGCCCCTGCGTGGCCGCCGCCATCACATCGTTGACGATCAGCAGGCTCTGGACCCGCTCCGGCGGGCGGGCGTCGCGTTCCCAGCGAAAGCGGTTCATCAGCACCGCAAAGCGCCGGCGGCGGCGGTCAAAGCGCATCTCGGTCAGCGGAAACACCGCGTCCTGCACCAGCGCAGAGAGCACCTTCAGATCATCGGCATCCAGCGCGCGCAGCCGCAGCGGGCGCTCGTGGGCATCCTCGAAACGTGCATCCGCCATGGTCTAACCCTTCACCCGTTCGACCCGCGCACCGCAGCCGCGCAGCTTTTCCTCGACCCGTTCATAGCCGCGATCCAGGTGATAGACGCGGCTGAGCACGGTCTCGCCCTCGGCCGCCAGCCCGGCCAGGATCAGCGAGACCGAGGCGCGCAGGTCCGTGGCCATGACCGGCGCCCCGCGCAGCCGTTCGACGCCATGCACCGTTGCGGTGCCGCCGTGCACCTCGATCCTTGCGCCCATGCGCGTCAGTTCCGGCGCGTGCATGAAGCGGTTTTCAAAGATGCGTTCCTCCAGCACCGCGGTGCCGTCGGCGGTGCACATCAGCGCCATGAACTGTGCCTGCAGGTCGGTGGGAAAGCCGGGGAACGGCGCGGTCACCACATCCGTGGCGCGCACCCGGTCGCCGCGGCGGGTCACGCGCAGCCCGCGCTCCGTCTGCGTCACCTCGACCCCGGTTGCCATGAGTTTCTCGGCGAAGGACTGCACCAGATCCAGCCGCCCCCCCAGGCATTCGACCGACCCGCCCGCAATCGCCGGGGCCAGCATGAAGGTGCCCAGTTCGATCCGGTCGGCCACCACCGGATGCGTGGCCCCGCCCAGCGCGTCCACGCCTTCGATGGTCAGCGTCGATGTCCCCTCCCCTTCGATCCGCGCGCCCATGCGGCGCAGGCAATGGGCCAGGTCCACGATCTCGGGCTCGCGCGCGGCATTCTTCAGCACGGTAGTCCCGCGCGCCAGCGTGGCTGCCATCAGCGCGTTTTCCGTGGCCCCGACCGAGACCAGCGGAAACTCGAACACCGCGCCCTTCAGCCCGCCGGGCGCGCGGGCGTGGACATAGCCGTCGCGCAGGTCCAGTTCCGCGCCCATCGCTTCCAGCGCGCGCAGGTGCAGGTCCACGGGCCGTGCGCCGATCGCGCAGCCGCCGGGCAGCGAAACCTCGGCCTGCCCGTAGCGCGCCAGCAATGGACCCAGAACCAGGATCGAGGCGCGCATTTTCCGCACGATGTCATAATCGGCGCGCTGGCTGTCCAGCGCATGGCTGGACAGCGCCAGCACCTGCCCGTCCTGAAGGGACGCCACCTCGGCCCCGAGTGATTCCAGCAGCGTTGACATGGTGCGGATATCCGACAGGCGCGGCGCATTGGTCAGCGTCAGCGGCGCGTCGGTCAGAAGCGTGGCCGGCATCAGTGCGAGACAGGCATTCTTGGCACCGGCGATGGGGATCTCGCCCTGCAGCGGGCCGTTGCCGGTAACGACGATGGAATCCATGAGCGCGCCTTTCTAGTCCGTCTGCGGATCATCGGACGCGCGGTCGGCACGGTCCGTCCCGGTGGTGCCGCGTGCGGCGGCCTGCGCCTTGCGGCGGGCGATGTTGGCCTTCAACGCCGCTTTCAGCCGCGCCTTGCGCGGGTCTTCGGGCGGGCGTTTGGCGGGCGGCGCGGGCCGGTCCGGGCGGCGTGGTCCTGACATGGCGCCCTTCCTAGCGCAAGCGGGAAAAACCGTCCAGATTGCCCTTGCATGACCTGGCGTTTCCGACTAATCAGCCGCCGGAACCGATGCTGCGGTAGCTCAGTGGTAGAGCACACCCTTGGTAAGGGTGAGGTCGAGAGTTCAATCCTCTCTCGCAGCACCATTTTCTTCGATTCATGCACGTTCGGGCGGTGCACCTGCGGGTGACGCGCCCGAAGCTGTTGCACAAGCGGGCACCGGGCGTGGCGCGTGCCGGAAACCGGGCGTGCCGTCTGCGGTCAATCCGGATCGCGGCGTGTGGAATTGCGCATGCCGTTCTGCGAGGCCTGCGTCGGCACCAGCGCGCGCACAAGCTTCTGCATGTTCAGATAACCGACCTGCGCCCCCGCGCGATGCACCTCGTAGCTCAAGGTGGTGTCGCCTGCCGACAGGGCGATGACTGATTCCAGCGTAGCGTCGGCATCGACCTTGCCCGCGGTCTGCGCGGGGGGATCGGTTGCAGCATCCATGACCGACCGCACCCGCAGGACGCGCGCGCGATTGATGTCGCTGATGAAGTCCACGATGTAGGGATCGTTGGGGTTGAGCAGGATTTCCTGCGGCTCGCCTTGCTGCACGACGATCCCGTCCTTGAGGATGACAAGGTGATCGGCGAGTTTCAGCGCCTCGTCCAGATCGTGGCTGATGAACACGATGGTTTTCTGCAATTCCTGCTGCAACTCCAGCAACAGGTCCTGCATGTCGGTGCGGATCAGCGGATCAAGCGCCGAAAATGCTTCGTCCATCAGCATGATCGGTGCATTCGACGTCAGCGCGCGGGCGATGCCCACACGCTGCTGCATGCCCCCGGAAAGCTGATGCGGATACTGGTCTTCCTGCCCGCCAAGACCGACCCGTTCCAGCCACGCGCGCGCATCGCGCTCATAGGTGCTTCGGTCATCGCCCCGGACGGCCCTTGCCATGCCCGCATTGTCAAGCACCGTCTTGTGCGGCAGCAGCGCGAAATGCTGGAACACCATCGACATATGCCGTCGGCGCAGGTCCCGCAGCCGCGTTTCGCCAAAGGCGAGGATGTTCTCGCCGTCGATCATGATCTCGCCCGCGGTTGGTTCGATCAGGCGGTTCACATGGCGGATCAGGGTCGATTTGCCGGAACCTGACAGCCCCATGATCACGGTGATCTCGCCTGCCTTCATCTCGACGTTGATGTCGCGCAGGCCCAGCACATGGCGATGCCGTGCCATGAGTTCGGTCTTGCCCATGCCCGCGCGCACATGCTCGAGCGCCTTTTGCGGCTGGGGGCCGAATATCTTGTAGAGATGGCGGATGGAGATGCTTGCGTTCCGGTCCATGCTTTCCTCCGCTCAGTGCCGCGGCACGCTGGCGGCGGCATTGACCCGCGCCAGTGCCGCCTTGGTCACGCGATCAAGGATGATTGCCAGCAGCACGATGCCCAGCCCGGCCATCAGCCCCACGCCCAGTTCCAGGTTGCGGATGCCGCGCAGCACCAGCACACCCAGACCGGGCGCCGAAACCAGCGAGGCGATGACCACCATGGCCAGGCTCATCATGATCGTCTGGTTGACGCCCGCCATGATGTTGGGCAGCGCCAGCGGGATCTGCACGCGCACCAGTTTCTGATGGCGCGTCATGCCGAAGGCCTCGGCCGCCTCGATCACATCCTTGTCAACAAGCCGGATACCCAGATCGGTCAGCCGGATGACCGGGACAATCGCATAAAGGATGATGGCAATGCCATAAAGCTTCGGTTCAGTCACCGAGAACAGGAAGATCAGAGGGATCAGATAGACGAATGTCGGCAGGGTCTGCAGCATGTCCAGCACCGGAATCGTCAGCCGCTGCATGGTATCGCTGCGCGACATGGCAATGCCGATGGGCACGCCGAACAGGACACACAGGAAGGCGCAGACAAAGATGATCGACATGGTCTGCATGGCGAACGTGTAGTGATCGACGAACAGCAGGAACGCCAGCGCACCGCCGACAAAGCCCATCAGCGCCCAGGACCGCGAGGCAACCCAGACCAGCAGCAGCAGCAGGGGCAGCATGATCCACCACGGCGTGGCCGTGAAGACATGCAGCGCGTTTTCCAGCGCCCAGCTCAGCGGCTGGGTGATCGGGTCCAGCACCACCCGCAGCGGGTCGCGGACATTGAGAAAGCTCTGTTCCAGCCCGCGCGTCAGATCGCGCGAGCGCGCAATTGCCGGGCACGCCTGATTGAGCGCGTCCAGCGACGGAAACGGCAGGTCCCAGAGCGATTGCGTCCATGTCTTCTCCGCCTGCCCACCCGCGCCACGGGCCAGCAGGTCGGCCATGCTCATGGGACCGGGGCTTGCATCCCTGTCACACCATTCGCCCAGGCCAAGCCCTTCGAACAGGAAATCATAGGATGCCATTTTCCGTCACTCCTTGCGCCCGGTCGGCATTGGGGGCGGGCACCGCCTGTCTGCGGTGCCCGCCCCATCGCGTGCTTACTGGAAGAGCGCGCTCAGCCTCTCCGTGGCGTCCTCGTTGATCCAGCCCATCCAGGTGTCCTGGCTGGTGGTCAGGAAATACACCGCCGCTTCTTCGGCCGAGGCGCTGTTGTCGGCCTGCCACGCCAGCAGGTTGCTCAGTTCCTGCGTCCCGAAGGAGATGTTGCTGACCAGTTCGAAGATCTCGGGCTTGCGCTCGGCGAAATCGGCGGTGACGACCGTCAGCACCGGCGCGGCGGGATAGGCCGAGATGCCCGGTGTCTCGCAATCCTGGGTCTGGTTGCACTCGTGGATTTCCGGGATATGCGGCCCCATGTCCACCGCGACCATGTTGTAGCGGCCCAGCACGGCGGTCGGCCCCCAGTAATAGCCGAACCAGGGCTCGCGGTTCTCATAGGCGGCCGCCATCGAGGCCGGCAACGTGTCGCCGGAGCCGTGGTTGAACACCTCCATCCCGTGGCCTTCGAAATCGAAGGCGATGACCAGGTTGTCATTGGCGATGCGGCAGCCCCAGCCATCGGGGCAGTTGTGGAAGCGCCCGCCCACCAGTTCGGGATTGGCCAGGATGCCTTCGATCGTGGCCAGTTCCGGGTGTTCCTCGACCAGGTAATCCGGCACCCACCAGTGTTCGCTGCCGCCTTCGGCAAAGACATCCGCCGCCTTGACCAGTTGTCCTTCGGCCTCCAGGCGGAAATAGGCAGGGGCCGAGTTGACCCAGAGTTCCGGCACCACGTCTGGTTCGTTGTTCTCGGCCAGCGAGGTGATGGCCGTTGTGGTCGCCGACGGAACGATGGTGACTTCGCAGCCATAGCCCTGCGTCATCAGGAATTCGGTGATGCGCGTGATGATCTGGCCCGAGGCCCAGTTCATTTCGGCAACCGAAACGCGCCCGCAATCGGCAAGCGCGGCGGTGGGCAGGGCCAGCCCCGCAACGGCGGTGGCGATGAGTGTTCTTTTCATTGGTCAGTCTCCCTTGTTGATGGTCGGTCTTCGGTTGGTGCGGCGGTCAGTCGTTGTCATCCTCTTGCGCGCCCGCGCCCGCCTGCGAACTGGCGGAGGTGGGCACGGTGAAGGCCATCATGAACTGCATCAGGCGCGCGTAGTGGCGTGCAGAGACCGCACCGCGGTGCGTCTGCGGCCAGTCCGGGCATGGGGTGCGCCCCCCCGTGTCGGGCTGGATCGTGACCTCTGCCCGGCCCACAATGCTGACCGGGCCCTCGACCCTCGGGGCCGCCCCCGGCGCCAGCACAACCCGCGTGCCCGCCCAGTCCAGCGTGATCCGTTGTCCGGTCCGTTCGGCCATGCGCGCGGCGAAGGGCAGCATGAAGCCGGGGCAATCGAGCCTGCGCCGTGCTGGCGTCACGGCATCCGACAGGGCCGCCGCATCGGCCAGCGCGATCCCGGCGCGCAGCGCGCATTCGGTGTCACCGGCCGTGGAGTCCAGCACCGCCAGCAGCGCGCCCGCCCAGTCCATCCCGGCGCGCGCCAGCCAGCAGGCAGCGGCTGCGGCCTCTTCCGCCTCGCCCCAGGTGCGCCCGGCGCCGCGCGCGGCACGGGCGGCCAGGGCGGAAATCTCCGACAATGACAGATCAAGCGCCGTGTCGGTCCGGGGATCATGCTTCATGGCCGCCCCCGTTCAGGTCTTCGGGATAAGGCGCGTCCTGAAACAGGCTGATGCGCACCCAGCGATCCGAACGCGGATCGAACCGGGTCGCCCCGAAAAACGCCAACTTGCAGCGCAGAATGTCGATCGGCAGCATCTCGGCGGCAATCAGATTGTCGCGGATTTCCGCAAAGGGGTGGCGCGCGGTGATCTGCGCGCGCCGCACGGCCGGGCGGTGTTCGGGATGGGCCAGCAGCAGATGCGCGACCGGCAGATCATCGGGCTGTCCCTGCAACGCCTGCCAAAGCGCCGCAGCCTGCCGTCCGGTATCGAGCGGCAATTCCCGCTCCGCGCCGGGTTCGTCATGGCGCGCGCCCAGACGCGGCTCCAGCTTGTCCTCGGACACATACCAGAAGCGGGCGCATTGGGCGCGCGCGGTGTAGTCGATCCCCAGGGCCCAAGCATAGTGCGCCTGCAGAATGGAGCGCAATTCGCCCAGCTTCATGGCCCCATTGATGGGAAATTGCGTGTCCTCATCGGCATCCATGCAATCGCCCAGCCCGTCGATCAGCGCGCCATGCGGCTCCAGCATCGCGGCAAGCAGGGCTTCCTGACCTTCCAGCGGCAGCGTTTCCTGCCCCCAGCGCCACAGGTCATCCCAGGGGTGCGCGGCGTTCCGGTCCCAGCCCTGCGCGACATGCGCGGCGATCCGGTCCAGGCTGTCGCGCAGATCGGCCAGTTTCGCGCGCTGGATGTCATGCGCGCTGGTCCAGAGGGCCGCATTTTCGCGCGCGGTCTCCAGCGCGGACCGGAACCCTGCCCGTTCCGCCGCGCCGACGCGGGTTTGCGCGCGCACCCGCGCCAGCGCCTCTTCGCGCGCCAGCATCCAGTTGTTCAGCAACACCGGATGGCGGATCAGGAAGGGGGCCATGCCCAGCCCGGTGGAGTTGCCGACCCCCAGCCCGCGTTTCAACGCGGGCGCAAGCCGCGCGGCCCGCGCGCCGCCCTTCGCCCGCGCCAGATGGTCGACCAGATCGACGGTAAAGGCGCGGGTCAGCCAGACCGACAGCATCTCGGCCTGAAACGGCGCGCGCATCTCGGGGCGGGCGCCGATCACCGCGCGATCCGCCGCACCGAACTTGCCCGCGCCATAGACAGCCGTCGTGCGCATCAGATAGCCGGTTTCCAGCAGCATCGCCGCATCTGGCTGCGCCCCCGCGGCCAGCCGTTCCACCACATGATCGAACAGGCGCACCGACCGGTTGGCACGGCTCAGGCTGAGTTCGCGCCGGCTGACGCGCCCGGCTTCCTGCAGCGGCACATTGGCGGCCAGGCGGTCCAGATCGGCGGCGCCGGGCGTGCCGTCAAACAGCGCGAATGTGGCGTCCCAGGCGGTGGCAATCACCCGGTCCGAGCGCGCCTCGGGCGGCAGGTCGTGGGCAAAGGCCACAAGACTGTAGGTCCGCGCCGGGCCGATGGCGCGATACACCGCACGGCCCACGCCCTTGGCGTCCATCTCCCATACAGGGCGGTCAAAGCGCCAGCCCTCGGCCTGCATCCGCCGCAAGAGTTGGCGCAAGAAGGACAGGCGCGTGGGATGGCTGCACCCCATGCGGGCAAGGCGCATCACCTCGTCGGGGCTGCGCCGGAAGGCGCGGGCCTGCGGCATGGGGTTGAGGCCCGCGCAACTCATTGTGCGGCCTCTTGCTGCGCGCGCTCTGCCGCGCCGAAGCTCTGACGGAAGAACCGCGCCCAGTTGCCGCCCATCACGGCGCCGACCTCATCGGCGGTAAAGCCGGTCGCGCGCAAACCGGACTCGATCCGGGCGAAATCGCGGTTGTCGCAGAACCAGTCGGGCATGGGGGGAAAGCCGGGATTGTCGGCGCTGCCCTCGCCGTAATCGCGCGCCTTGGTCCAGCGGCCAGTGCGCATCCAGTCCACCACGGAGTCGGGTTGATCCTGGCACAGATCGGTGCCGATGCCGACATGATCCACCCCCATCAGATCGGCCGTGCGCGCAACCATGGTGCAGAAATCATCCAGGCTGCACGCGCTTCCCCCGCGCAGATGGTGCGGATAGACCGAAAAGCCCAGCATGCCCCCGCTTTCCGCCAGGGCGCGCAACACGCGGTCGGATTTGTTGCGCAGCGCCGGATGCCAGCTTGCCGGGTTGGCATGAGTGATGGCGATGGGGCGGCTGGAATGGGCAATCGCGTCCAGCGTGGAGCGTTCGCCGGAATGGCTCATGTCCACCACCAGCCCCACGCGGTTCATTTCCGCCACCACCTCGCGGCCCATGCGGGTCAGGCCGGTATCCTCGGCCTCGTAGCACCCCGAGGCGAGCAGCGACTGGTTGTTGTAGGTCAGTTGCATGAACCGCAAGCCCAGCCGGTGCAGCACTTCGACAAGGCCGATATCATCCTCGATGCAGGACGGGTTCTGCGCGCCGAAAAAGACCGCCGTGCGCCCGGTCCGGCGGGCGATGTCGATGTCATCCGCCGTGAAACCCTGAAAGATCAGACCGGGGAAGCGCTCGAACCAGCGATTCCACGCCGCGATGTTCTGCACCGTTTCGCGGAAATTCTCGTGGTAGGTGATGGTCACATGCACTGCGTCGACGCCGCCTTCGCGCATCTGGCGGAAGATCTTTTCCGACCAGTTGGCATATTGGAGCGCGTCGATGCGTGGGCTCATTGCGGCGCCCCCGAATGAATATAGGCGGTCTTGACGATGGTATAGAACTCTTCGGCATAGCGGCCCTGTTCGCGCGGGCCGTAGCTGGAGGCACCGCGCCCGCCAAAGGGAACGTGATAGTCGGTGCCCGCTGTCGGCAGGTTGACCATCACGCAGCCCGCGCGCGCATGGCGGCGGAAATGGCTGGCGCGGGCCAGATCGCGGGTCATGATGCCTGCGGTCAGGCCGAATTCGGTGTCATTGGCGATGTGCAGCGCCTCGTCATAGCCCGAGGCCTTGATCACGCAGGTGATGGGGGCGAACATTTCCGCGCGGTTGATGGTCATGTCGTTGCGGGTGCCGGCGAACACGGCGGGCGCCATGAAATAGCCCTCGGTCGCGCGCTCCAGCCGCGCACCGCCGCACAGGAGTTCCGCCCCCTCGGCACGGCCTGTCTCGATATAGGCGAGGTTTTCGGCAAGCTGCCCGGCGCTGACCACCGGGCCGATCTGGGTGCCATCTTCCAGCGCATGCCCGACCCGCAGCGCCTGCGCGCTGGCGACCATCTTTTCCACAAAGGCATCATGGATACGCTCATGCACGATCAACCGGCTGGCGGCGGTGCATTTCTGACCCGTCCCGCCAAAAGCCGCGTTGGTGGCATGGGCCACGGCCAGGTCGAGGTCGCAATCCTCCATGATCACCATGGGGTTCTTGGACCCCATCTCCATCTGCAATCTGGTCATGTTCGGGATCGCCGCCGCCGCAATCCCGCGCCCCACCGGCACCGATCCGGTGAAGCTGATGGCATCCACCTGCGCGCTTTCCGCCAGCGCCTGCCCGATGTCGCGCCCGGCGCCCATGACCAGGTTGAACAGCCCCTTTGGCAAATCCTGTTTGGCGATGATCTGCGTCAGCGCCACGGCGCTGGCCGGGGTCTGGTTGGCCGGTTTCCAGATCACGGCATTGCCAAAGGCCAGCGCGGGGGCGATCTTCCACGCGGGCGTGGCCACGGGGAAATTCCACGGGCTGATGATCGCCACCACGCCCACCGGTTCGCGCCGCACGTCGATTTCAATGTCCGGGCGCACGCTGTCGGCGGTCTGGCCCAACTGGCGCAGGGCTTCGGCGGCAAAATAGGTGAAGAACTGCCCGGCGCGATAGGCTTCGCCTTTGCCCTCGGCCAGCGGCTTGCCTTCCTCGCGCGCAATCAAAGTGCCGATTTCCCCGGCCCGCGCCATCAGTTCGGTGCCGATGGCCATCAGCACATCATGGCGCCGTTGCGGCCCGGTCGCGCCCCATGCGGCCTGCGCGCGGCGCGCGGCCTCCAGTGCCTGCGCAAGTTGCGCGGTATCGGCCTGCGCGTAATGGCCGATCACATCCGACAGGTCCGAGGGGTTGCGGTTTTCGGCCGTCTCCGGTCCGTCCTGCCAGTCGCCTGCGATCAGATTGCGGGTTTCAGGTTGCATGTCGTTCCTTTTCGCCGCTCAGGCGGCCTTGATCCTGTCCATCAGCGCCGCATCCACCAGAACGCCGGTGCTCCGGGTCCGGGCGCGATTGGCGGCGCGCCGC
This sequence comes from Paracoccaceae bacterium, assembly GCA_020832705.1. GTDB lineage: Bacteria > Pseudomonadota > Alphaproteobacteria > Rhodobacterales > Rhodobacteraceae > Rhabdonatronobacter. Next base: position 10,502 of record JAFIEE010000043.1, on the reverse strand, counting down.
GCGCCGGGCAGGCGCGCGCCCTGCTGTTCGGTGATTGCCTGCGCCAGCCTGTCCATGGCGGCGGCGAATTGCGCGGCGCCAAAAGCGTCCGGGTCGACGCCAATGAAGAATTGCCCGGTGCCGGGCGGTCCGCCCTTCGGCCCGGAAAACGGGCTGGCCTCCAGCCCCAGATTGCCGCCAGACAGGGCCGCGGCAAAGATCTCGACCATCAGCCCGATGCCAAAGCCCTTCTGCCCCCCGGCGGGCAGCATCGACCCGGCCAGGGCGGCCTCGGGGTCCACGGTGGGCTGGCCGTCGGCATCAAGCGCCCAACCCGGCGCGATCGGCTCGCCGTTGCGCGCGCGCAGGATGATCTCGGATTTCGCGATGGCGCTGGCGGATTGGTCGATCACCAGGCGCGCGCCGCCTGCCCCGTCGGGCACCGCCAGCGCGAAGGGGTTGGTACCGATGACAGGGCGCGCACCGCCAATGGGCGCCATGGAGGCAGGCGCGTTGGTGAAGCACAGCCCCACCAGCCCCGCTTCGGCCAGTCGTTCGGCATGATGGCCCAGCACCCCGCAGTTGTAGGAACGGTGCAGCGCCATGGCCGCGATCCCCTGGCCGCGAATGGCGGCCTCGAACTCCGGCCAGCCGGCATCGATGGCCGCATGCGCAAAGCCATGCGCGGCATCCACATGCACGATGCCCGGCCGCGGGCGGGTCGCTTGCGGCACCGCCGCGCCCAGAATCTTGCCGCAGCGCAGATGCTCGGCATAGACCGGCACATACATCAGCCCGTGGCTGCGGATGCCATCGCGCTCGGCCAGCCGGGTCGAGGCCGCGACCGATGCCGCCTGCCGATCCGACGCCCCGGCGCGCACCAGCGTGTGAAACGCCAGTTCCTCAACCTGTTCCAATGTCAGCAGCGTGTCGGTCATGCAGCACCCCCGCCTGTCACGTTACGAGGGGTTTTCCATTCAGCGCAAACGAATTAAAGTTAATTCGGTTTCAGCTATTCTGAAGTTTGCAACATGATCCGGACCCAGACCCTGCGCGTCTTCGTCACGGTGGCCGATTGCGGGAACATCCGCGATGCCGCCCAGACGCTCGGGCGCACGCCGTCGGCGGTGTCGATGACGCTGAAGCAGCTCGAGGCGCAACTCGGCGCCCCGCTGTTCGAAACCGACCGCAAGCATACCCTGACGGCGCTCGGCGAGGAGGTGCGCACGCTGGCGCGCGACCTGCTGCGCGAACACGCCCATACCATCGAGCGCATCACCGCCATGGCGGCAGGCCGCGAGGGCGCGCTGCGGATCGCGGCCGTGCCCTCGGTGGCGGCCGAACTGCTGCCGCCGATCCTGACGGCCATGCTGGCCGAACACGCGGGGATCCGCATCGAACTGATAGACACGGACAGTGCCATCGTGCAGATGCTGGTCGAAACCGGAGAGGTCGAACTTGGCATCGCCGGGCGCCCCGACACCCGCGCCGAACTGACCTTCCTGCCGCTGTTCAATGATCCGTTCCGGCTGGTCTGCCGCAAGGATCACCCGCTGGCGCAGAGATCGGCCCCCCTGACGCAGGCGGATCTGCGCGGGCACCGCATGATCAGCAACAAATCGGCGGCCGTCCTGTCCGGCATGGACGAAACGGGGTCGGAAAGCGAATCCACCCTCAGCGCCCGCAATGTCATCTCGCTGCTGGCGCTGGTGCGTGCCGGGGCCGGCGCAACGATCCTGCCGGCGCTTGCAACCCGCGCGATCGATGGCGCGCTGTGTTCGGTCGCGCTGGACGACAGCACCGGGATGCGGACCGTCGGCTTCATCCTGCGCCGCCACGGCAGCCCAAGTCCGATCTGCACCGCGTTCCAGAACCGGTTGCTCGACATGCTGCGCGCCGCGGGCGACCTGCACACCCCGGCGGGCCCGGCGCAGGGCGCGGCACCGGCTGGACTGGCTGACCGCGGCCCCGCGCCCGGCGTGTAGCGGCGGCGGAAGGTCCGGCAGCTCCGGCAACGCCCCCCTTGCGCGGCCCGACGGCAGCGGCGCATCCCGCCGCCCGCGACCCGCCGATGCTGCGGGACCTTTCGCGTCCGGTGAGCGAATCATTGGCGGCCCTGCGATCCGCAGGACAAGCAATTCCGTTGCAGCGCTGACAGGCAAAAAACGGCTGCGCCGGGATGCATCGATCCGTATTGTGCCCCTGACCGGCACTCCGCAGAAGGCTGGAAATTTGCCTTGACGCATGTTTGACTGCGAAAGATGCGGTCTGGCACAACTCAACCCCAAACAGCCAGCAATCAGCACGTTCAACCACTGCCAAATAACCCCGAGGAGGTGAATTCATGCAGCCCGTCATTGTTGGCCCGGACGTGGAATCGCTCCTGGACTGGCGCGAATTGCTGGGGGCATTCGAAGCCGGGCACCGGCTGCCCCGCGCCGAAATCGCCGACAGTTTCCTGTATCGCGACCCCGATACGCTGCTTTCACGCGCCGCCTGGATCGACGGGCTGGGCAGCGCGGTCAAGACCGCAACCATCTTTCCCCGCAACCCGGCAGCGGCGCGCCCCATGATCAACGGCGCAGTCACCCTGTTTTCGGACAATGACGGCACGCTCGAGGCGATCGTGGACTTTCACATCGTCACCCGCTGGAAGACCGCGGGCGACAGTCTCTATGCCGCAAGCCTGCTTGCACGCCCCGACAGCCGCCGCATCACCATCGTCGGCGCCGGGACCGTGGGTGCCAGCATGATCGATGCCTATGGTGCCCTGTTTCCGAATGCCGAATTCACCATCTGGAACCGCAGCCCGGGTCCGGCCCGGGATCTGGCCGCGCGCAGCCCCCGCGCCCGCGCCGAAACCGATCTGGAAACGGCCCTGCGCGGCGCGGACATCATCTGCACCGCCACAATGGCGCGCGAACCGCTGATTCGCGGCGACTGGCTGGAACCGGGCCAGCACCTTGACCTGATCGGCGCCTATCGCCCCGACATGCGCGAGGTGGACGACACCGCCCTGCGCCGCGCCGCGCTGTTCGTGGACAGCCGCGACACCACGCTGGACCATATCGGCGAATTGAAGATCCCGCTGGCACAGGGGGTCATCACCCGCGAAGATATCCGGGCCGATTTCTACGATGTTGCCGCCGGACGATTTGTCCGCGAATCCGAAGAACAGATCACCATCGCCAAGAATGGAGGGGGCGCGCATCTGGATCTGATGACGGCGCGACATGTTCTGGAAAGATCGCGCCGGGCGGAAAGCGGGTGAAGCGACCTGCCAGCGAAACGCCGCCGAATCGGATTTCCGATTGGCGGCGTGTATCATGGCTCTTTACATTCCCGCGTGTTTTGGAAATGGTGGCGCGCGAATACTTTCGGAGAGAAACGAATGACCGATCTGAACGCAATGTCCATCGACGACCTGAAGAAGCTCAGGAAGGACGTGGAAAAGGCCATCGAAACCTATCACGAGCGCGAAAAACTCGCCGCCCTGGCCGAGATCGAGGCGATTGCCCGTGAAAAAGGCTTTTCGCTGCCTGAGCTGCTGAAATCCGCGGGCAAGAAAAAGGCCGGCAGCGGTGTGCCCAGATACGCCAATCCCGACAATCCCGCCCAGACCTGGACCGGGCGCGGGCGCCGTCCGGGCTGGCTTGATTCGGCGCTGAAAGCGGGCCGGTCGCTGGAAGATTTCAGGATCGGCGGGTAACCGCAGCTTGATTGCCGGCCGGATTGTCCCTGCCGCGCGCACACTTGGCGCGATCAATGCGACAATGGGCGCGCGGCGGATCGATCTGGTTGCCGCGGGCGTGGCCTTCTACGCCCTGTTCGCTCTGTTTCCGGCGCTGGCGGCGCTGGTATCGATCGCCGGGTATTTCTATGACCCGGAAATGGTGGAAGCGGCCTTTGCCGATTACAGCGACCTGTTACCACCCGATGCGGTGGACCTGATCGCGGCGCAACTCGAACAGATCCGGCGGGCCACTGACACGACGCTCGGATGGGCGTCGCTGCTGTCACTGGCCATCGCGCTGTGGTCGGCGCGGCTGGGTGTGGCGGGGCTGGCGCGGGGCCTGACGGCCGTGTACGGCCTGCCGCCGCGCAGCGGCATCATGTTCTACGCGCACGCGCTGGCGCTGACCGTGGCCATGGTGTCGGTCGGAGCGGTGGCGCTGGGGCTGCTGGTGGTGCTGCCGCTGGTGCTGGCGCTGGTGCCGGCGGGTTTCCTGGACGGTGCGGTGACCGAGGCGCTGCGGTGGCTGGTGGCACTGGCGGTGGTGCTGGCCGGTCTTGCGCTGTTCTATCGTTACGGGCCGAACCGGGCGCGCGCCGAACGCAACCGCATGGTGCTGTGGCCCGGGCTTGCGGTGGCCGTGGTCCTGTGGCTGGCGGCTTCGGCGGTGCTGAATTTCTATCTGGCGAATTTCGCCGATTATAACGAGATCTACGGCTCCATCGGCGCGGTGGTGGTGCTGATGCTGTGGTTCTATGTCTCGGCCTATGCCATCCTTCTGGGCGGGGTCACCAACGCGGTTCTGGAAGAGCGGATCGCGGGACGTGACGGCGCGGGAAGCGACGCGCCCTTGGCCTGACCGCGCCCCCGGCCCCGCACGCCCGGATGTTCGCATCAAAGAGGCACGCGCGGGCGCGCCATGGCAGCACACGCGCAAGCGCGGTCCGACGCAGGGACCAGGCTCAGGCTTCGGGGTCGGTGCGCGGGGCGGCAGCGGGGCGCCCGCGAAACCCGGTGGCGACCACGTATTTCTCGGCGCTGTCGGCACGGCTGGCGGGGGGTTTGACATTGGCGACCCTGGTAAACGCCTGTTTCAGCCGGGCCTGCAACGCGCCCTCGGCCCCGCCCGCCAGCACCTTGGCGACAAAGGTGCCGCCCTCGGCCAGCACATCGAAGGCAAATTCGGCCGCCGCCTCGCACAGCGCGATGATGCGCAGGTGATCGGTCTGGCGGTGCCCGGAACTGGCCGCCGCCATGTCCGACAGCACCACATCCGCCCCCCCGCCCAGCCAGGCGCGCACCTGCGCATCCGCACCGTCGGCCAGGAAGTCCAGCACATGGGTCTCGGCGCCGGGCAGCGGGTCGACCTCCTGAAGGTCCACGCCCAGCACGCGGCCCCGGGGCTTGCCCGGCGTCTCGCCCAGGGCGTTGACCCGCGCCACCGCCACCTGCAGCCAGCCGCCGGGCGCGCAGCCCAGGTCGACCACCCGCGCGCCGGGGCGCAGGAAGCGATACTTGTCATCCAGTTCGATGATCTTGTACGCCGCGCGCCCGCGATAGCCCTCGCGCCGGGCGGCCTGCACGTAAGGGTCGTTGAGCTGGCGCTCCAGCCAGCGGGTCGAGGACAGCTTGCGCCCCTTGGCGGTCTTGACCCGCACCCGCAGGTCGCGCTGCCCGCGCCCCGATCCCCCGCGACCGGAGCCGCCGCCAGCTGTCGGCCCTGCCCCTGCCCCTGTCGGCTTCTTTCCGCGCACCTGCCTGTCCCCTGTCTCTTGCCTGCCGCGCCCGCCCCGCCGGGGTCAGGCTTCTGACGCGCCCGCGCCTGCGACCGGTCCCCCGATGATGGCGGCTCAACTGCGGTTGAGCACCCCGTCGCGGGTCATCTGCGCGTAAAGCAACCCCTCGCGCAACCCGCGATCGGCCACGGACATGCGATCGGTGGGCCAGACGCGCATCAGCGCCATCAGGATCGCCGCGCCGGACATGATCTGCGTGTGCCGGTCGCGCCCGATCCGCGGGTCGCGCCGCCGCCCGTCAGGGCCAAGCGCCAGATACTCGCGCACCACCTGATCGATCTGGGCGCTGGTCATGGTCAACCCGTCCACCCGGTTGCGGTCATAGCGGCGCAAGCCGAGATACGACGCCGCAACCGTGGTGATGGTCCCCGACGTGCCGATGATCTGGAACCCTTCGCGCGGCTGCGCGGCGTGGTATGGACTGAAGGCGTCAAGCTGTTCCTCGAAATACCAGCTCATCAGCGCGAACCGCGCGCCGTCATCCTCGACATCGGCGAACATGTCACGCAGCGTGGCCACACCCAGCGGCACGCTGATCCAGTCCACCACCACCGGCTTGCCCGGTCGCGGTGTGCGTGAAAACCCGCGATACGTATCCAGGATCGCCGCCCGCCGTGCCTCGGGCGGCACCGCCGACAGATCGATCCAGACCAGTTCCGTGGACCCGCCGCCGATATCGAGCACCAGCAACTGTTCCGTGCCCGGCGCCACCAGCGAGGCACAGGACACCACCGCCAGCCGCGCCTCTTCCTCGGGCGTGATGATGTCCAGGCTCAGGCCGATGTCATGGCGCACCCGGCGCACGAAATCGCGGCTGTTGCGCGCACGCCGACACGCTTCGGTCGCCACAAGCCGCATCGAGCGGACCTTGTGCCGGTCCAGCTTGGCGCGGCAGATGCGCAGCGCGTGCAGGGTGCGCTCCATGGGGCGGAACGCCAGTTTGCCGAACTGTTCCAGCCCGGTGCCCAGTTCGACGGCCTTGGAAAAACTGTCCACAACTTCGAAGTGCGCGCCTTTGGGGCGGGCAATCAGCATGCGGCAACTGTTCGTGCCCAGGTCAAGCGCGGCATACAGCCCCGCCCGGTCGGGCGCAGTGTGGCGCGGCGGCTTCGCCGATTTCGGGGCCCGCGCGGAATCCTCCGGGCCATGCGTCGGTTTCGGGAGCGCGCCCGCGCCTGCGGGACGCTCGGGCGTCATTCTTCGCCCTCCAATATCGTGTTGCGTTCAAGGTAGTCGCGCGGCCTGCGCTGCGCAAGGATTCGGTCGCCGCCATCCGTTCCGGCGCCCCGCGCTGGCGTCCCGCGTCGCCGGGCGCGCAACGCATGTCGCTTCAGGCGCAGGCAACCGGCGCAATGCGCTTATGCAGGGCAAGAGGCGCGGCAAGGCACAGGAGGCAAGAATGGCGCAGGTGGTGATCGTCTACTGGCGTGATATTCCGGCGCAGGTGATCGTCGGCAAGGGGCGGCGCGGCGCCAAGGTGCAGCTTTCCGAACGCTTCGAGCAGGCCATCGACCGCGCCGCCATGAAGGTGGGCGCACGCGATGCCGACGCCTATCTGGCCGAGTGGCGCAAGGTGACAACCGGCGAGGCCGAGGGCGACCCGCAGGAAGCCGCCCGCGCCGCGGCCGCGCGGCTGGAGGCCGACTACGACGATGCACGGCTCAAGGCGCTGATCGCCAGTGACGGCTGGGCCTGAGGCCCCTGTTCCGGGATCGCGCGATTCCGGCCGCGCGCAGCGCCCCGCGAATTGCCTGAAGCGAATCGGCAGGCAACCCGGGCGCCGGTCACAGCGCTGCGAGGCGCCTTGGCGTTGCATCATCGCAACGCCCGACCGCGTGCGAAAACAGCCTTGATGGTTTCCTTTCAGTGACTTGCGCCAGATTCCTGATCCACGTTCCGGCAGGATTCCGCTGGTTTCCGGGGAATCCCGAGAGATCGGTTTGATCCCGCGCGATATTACTTACAGTTGTGGGGCATGCAAAACACCCCAATGACGGAGGCATATCATGCGAAAACTTGTGACGGCTGCATCAATCCTGGCGCTGAGCGCGGGCGCCGCCAGCGCTGACAAACTGGCAGAGCCGATGGTCGAGCCGGAAATCCAGGTGGCCCCGGCCCCCGCCCCGGCCTTCAACTGGACCGGCGCCTATGCCGGGCTTGGTCTGGGCGTGACCAACATGCGCGACCGGGTGAGCTTCAATCCGACCTTCGACGTTGATGGTTCTGGCGTGGGGCTCTTCGGCTTTGCGGGCTACAACTTCCAGCTTGACAACAATTTTGTTGTCGGGGTCGAGGGTGACCTTGGTTACAATCGGGTCACCGCCACGGGCGAACCATCCATGAGGCCGAGAGAGTCGGAAGACTTCACAACCGCGATGGTCGCCCCGCAAATGGAGACGCGCCTGCGCACTTCTGGCTCGCTGCGCCTGCGCGCCGGTTATGCCATGGACCGCACGCTGTTCTACGGCACCGGCGGGATCGCCATGGGCCGCTACACGGCGAATGACGGCTTCAACGACTATTCCGAAACGCGCACCGGGTGGACCATCGGCGCGGGGCTGGAGCAGGCGCTCGAAGGCGGCTGGACGATCCGCGGCGAATACCGGTTCACGGATTTCGGCACGGCGACGATCGGGGCAGACTCCGCGGGCATGGAAACCACGGAGTTCCGGAATGGGTCGCAGATCAATTCGCGCCTGCGCACGCATGAATTCCGCGTCGGCGCGGCGTTCCGCTTCTGATCGCGCGGGCCACTGCATCAGACGCCCTCGGCCCATGCGGTCGGGGGCGTTTTGCGTTGCAGCGCGCCTGCCTGTGGCCGCTGTGGCACGCCGATGCCGGATATCCGCGCGGCTGTCGCTGGCGGGGGCGGAAATGTCGCGAAAACGCCCACAGCCCCGCGTGGCGGCGCGTATGAGGGCGCTCAGGCACACCCCCTCACTGCCCCGCGCGCTGCGGGCACGAAAGGCAGGCATGAGGCGCATCTGGGAGAAAGCCATGGCGTTGCTGAATTTCCGCCGCACCCCGTCGTCGCAGGGCACCGCCCCGGCCTCTGCCGAGGTGCAGGCGCTGTTGCGGGGCTATTCCATCGAGGTCATGCCGCGCACCGCCGAAAAGGTCGCCGATTTCCGCGACCTGCTCCCTGCGGGCACGCGCGTCTATATCGCGCATATCGAGGGCACGCCCATCGCCGACATGGTGGCCACGGCCGCGCGCCTGCGCGCCGAAGGCATGGAGCCGATGCCGCATTTCCCGGCCCGCATCATCGCAAACCGCGCCATGCTGGCCGATTGGGTGGCACGCTACCGTGACGCCGCCGACGTGAAACAGGCGCTGCTTCTGGGCGGCGGGGTCAGCACGCCCCACGGTGACTATGACAACGCCATGCAACTGGTCGAAACCGGTCTGTTCGACGGGTTCGAACGACTGCACGTCGCCGGCCACCCCGAGGGCAACCGCGACATCGACCCGAAGGGCGGCGAGCGGATGGTGATGGACGCGCTGCGCCGCAAGGCCGCGTTTGCCCGCGACAGCGGCGTGCCCATGGCGATTGTCACGCAGTTCGCCTTCGAGGCCGCGCCGATCATCGCCTGGACCGACCGGCTGCGCGCCGAAGGCATCGACCTGCCGGTGCATATCGGCGTGGCGGGCCCTGCGAAACTGCAGACGCTGATCCGGTTCGCCGTGGCCTGTGGCGTCGGTCCCTCCATGAAGGTGCTGCAGAAGCGCGCCAAGGACGTGACCAAGCTGCTGCTGCCGTTCGAGCCTACGGAGCTGGTCCGTGATCTGGCCCTGCACAAGGCCACGCATCCGGATTTCGCCGTGGAGCGGGTGCATTTCTTCCCGCTGGGCGGCATCCGCACCAACGCCGACTGGGCCATCGCCCAGGGCGGCGATGCCACGCGCCCGGCGAACGCATAACCCGCCAACGCATCACCCGCCAACGTCCCCCCAACGCACTCCGAGACAGGCCCAGCATGACCCGCACCGTGATCGAATCCGCCACCAAGACCGTTGTCATCGGGTTCGACGAACCCTTCTGCGTGATCGGCGAGCGCATAAACCCCACCGGCCGCAAGAAACTGGCCGCCGAACTGGAAGCGGGCGATTTCTCGACCGTGGAGCGCGACGCGCTGGAACAGGTCGCCTGCGGGGCCATGGTGCTCGATGTGAACGCCGGCGTGGTCTACAATTCCAACCCCGATCCGAACGAGACCGAACCGCCGCTGATGCGCCGCATGATCGAACTGGTGCAGGGGCTGGTGGATGTGCCGCTGTGCATCGACAGCTCGGTTCCCGGCGCGCTGGAGGCGGGGCTTGAAGCGGCGGGCGGTCGGCCGCTGCTGAATTCGGTCACCGGCGAAGAGGACCGGTTGGAACTGGTGCTGCCGCTGGTCAAGAAATACAACGTTCCCGTGGTCGCCATCTCGAATGATGACACCGGGATTTCCGAAGACCCCGATGTGCGCTTCGAAGTGGCGAAGAAGATCGTCGAACGCGCCGCCGATTTCGGCATCCCCGCGCATGATATCGTTGTGGATCCGCTGGTGATGCCGGTGGGCGCCATGGCCAGCGCCGGGCAGCAGGTATTCGCGCTGGTGCGGCGCCTGCGCGCGGAGCTGGGCGTGAACACCACCTGCGGCGCGTCCAACATCAGCTTCGGCCTGCCCAACCGGCACGGGGTGAACGCGGCCTTCCTGCCCATGGCCATCGGCGCGGGCATGACCTCGGCCATCATGAACCCGGTCCGCGCCGTGGAGATGGAGGCGATCCGCGCCGCCAACCTGCTGATGAACCACGATCCCAACGGCGGCGCCTGGATCCGGCTGGCCAAGGTGCTGGACGCGGTAAAGGAGGGGGCAAGCTTCGCCGAAGCTTCGCGCGCCGCCACTGCCAGCACCGGCGGGCGCCGGGGCGGACGCCGCGCGCGCGCCTGACGCAGCCGGACCACCCCGGGACGCATGGGCCGCGCCGTCCGCCCCGCCCCGGCGGGG
>JAFIEE010000263.1 GCA_020832705.1 Paracoccaceae bacterium | reverse complement strand
ACCTGTGACCTCTGCCTTCGGAGGGCAGCGCTCTATCCAGCTGAGCTACGGGTGCCGCGCTGGAATGTGTGTATAGGCGCAGCCGCGCGCTGGTGCAATCGGGTTTTTCGTGCTGCGCTCGCCGTCTGCGCGGGCGCCGGTTCAGCCCTCGGGGGTGACGGCCGAGAACCGCGCCTGCTGGGCAATCAGCACCGCCTGGGTGCGGCTTTGCACCCCCAGTTTGCGCATGATCGCCGTCACATGCGCCTTGACCGTTGTTTCGGCGATGGACAGCTCATAGGCGATCTGCTTGTTCAGCATCCCCTGGCAGATCAGCTCCAGGATCCGTGCCTGCTGCCGGGTCAGTTGCGCCATGCGCGCCACCGCGGCCGACGCCGGGCGTGCGGCGGCCTCTTCGGCGCAATAGTCCCCGGGCAGGTGCGCGCGCCCCGCGCGCAGGGCCTCGAACGCGGCGCGGAAGCTCTCGCGCCCCGAATGCTTGGGCACGAACCCGGCGGCGCCCGCCGCCAGCGCCGCCCCGATCAGCGCGTCGCCGCTCATCGAGGACACCACCAGAACCGGGGTCTCCGGGGCCTCGGCCCGGAGCCGCAGCAGCCCGTCGAGCCCGTCCACATCCGGCAGATCGAGATCGAGCACCACCACATCCACCGCCTGCCCACGGGCCAGTCGCTCCAGTGCCGCCGCCAGCGAGCCCGCCGTCTCGATCGCCCCGATCCCGGCAACGGCACGGAGCGTCAGGGCCAGCGCGTCACAGAACAGCGGGTGATCATCGACGATCAGCGCCCGCTGCAGGTTGCGCGGCAGGCGCCGTGTGCCCGCGTCATCGCCCATCGGTTGCATCCCGCCTTGCCCTCCGTGAAGCCCTGACGCGATCATGTACCCGTTATCCCCACGCTGCAACGCTAACACCGCGCGCGCGATGGCAAAACACCGCAGCCACGTTCTTCCGACGAAGGTCGAACCGACCAAAGCGCCGCTTTCGCGGCTTCTGTCCACCGTCTATGCTATTCAGGCAGAACGCAACCCGGGGGGAGACTGTCATGGAGATGAAGGACACGCGCGAGATCGCCGCGCCGCCGCAGGAGGTCTGGGCAGCGCTGTTCGACGCCGATGTGCTGCGCCAGTGCGTTCCCGGTTGCGAGGAACTGACCGGATCGCGCGCCGATGGATTCGAGGCCACGGTCCTGCAGAAGGTCGGCCCGGTGAAGGCCCGCTTCAAGGGCGCGATCCGGATCACCGACATCACCGAGGGCGAAAGCGCCACGCTGCAGGGCGAGGGCAAGGGCGGCGCCGCCGGGTTCGCCCGCGGCGAGGCACGCGTGCGGCTGACCCCGTCCGGATCCGGCACCCAACTGAGCTATGAGGTCGAGGCCAAGGTCGGCGGCAAGCTCGCGCAACTGGGCAGCCGTATCATCGACGGCTTCGCCCGCAAGCTGGCCGATCAGTTCTTCGAGCGGTTCCAGGCCGCGGTGGAAGGGCCCGGCGCGGATGACGCCCCGGCGTCCGGTGCCGACGCGGGGACGGCCGACGCGGGAAAGGCAGACGCGCCCGACAGCGCGGAGGCAAAGCCCAGGGGCTGGATCAAGCGGATGGTGGGGCGCTGAGGAACCGTCCCCTTTCCGGACCTTGATGCCGCCTGCGGCGGGCTCTGTCACAGGCAGGCGGGCGCGTCCTGCGCCTGCGCGGTCAGCGCGGTCAATCAATCCAGGGCTTGCTCTCATCCGGACCAGCCAGCTACTCTCACTCGATATTTTTTCCTCCTGCGCGCACGCGGGTTACCGATATCGAAAGGAAGATCTGCCCATGAGAAGGTTTCTCGTTCTGATTGCCGTGCTGACACTGGCGGCACTGCCCGCCGATGCCCAGCGCGCCATCGAAGGCGCCCAGCCACATCCGCTGGTGCCCTTGCCGCCCGAAGGCTACATCACCCGTGACGAGTTCGTGGATTTCGCAGAAATCGAATTTCCCGCCGGACCGCTGATTGCGAATGAAGAGCAGGAAATCCTGCGCGAAACCGGCGCGCATACGCGACAGGAATTCACCATCGATGGCTTCGAGGTGGCGCCGCTGCGGCTCTATCGCAGCTACCTTCAGTATTTCGAGAACGAAGGATTCGAGATCCTGTTCAGTGGAATCGGCGACACGCTGAGCGCGCGCCGTTCGGTGGATTTCATCGCGCGCAACATCTTTGCCTCGGCGCCCAGCACCAGCAGTGAAGTCGCCTATATCCTCGCGCGCAACCCCGAGGCGGATCATCTGGTTGCACTGGCGATCTATGACCGGCAACGCAATCGGCGGATCATGGTGAACGTGCTGCAGATCGACGAGTTGGAAACCTTCGACCTGTTCGCAACCCCGGCAACCGCGCCGGAGCCAGAGCCCGAACCGGACCCCGAACCTGCGGTCGACGTGGTCCCATCCGCCGTGCAGGACGCAACGGCGCTGGAAAGCGGCCTCGTTGCGGACGGGCGCGTGGTGGTGAACGCCATCCTGTTCGAATTCGACCGCGCCGAGATCCTGCCGGAATCGGCAGCGGCTCTGGAAACGGTGGCCGGTCTCATGCAGGAGCGTCCGGATCTCACGTTGCTGGTGGTCGGCCATACCGACGGCGTGGGCAGCTTTGATTACAACCTGCGCCTCTCGCTCGACCGTGCCAGCGCGGTGGTGGCCTGGTTGCGCGACCGGCACGGGATTACCGGTGACCGGCTGCGCCCGGCAGGCGCCGGGCCGATGTCGCCGATCACCACCAACCGCACCGAAACCGGGCGGGCGCTCAACCGGCGCGTCGAACTGGTCGAAGTGATCGACTGAAGCGCCGGGACCGCGCGCGGCCGCCTGGGGGCGGCTCCCGCCCGTCTTCCGTCCGCTGCCGCGTCCGTCATCCCGTTGGGCCGGGGG
>JAFIEE010000262.1 GCA_020832705.1 Paracoccaceae bacterium | reverse complement strand
CGGCGTCTGGCGGGGCGGTGACCGGCAGCGCGGCGGCGGCGCGGGCCTGCGCGGCCTCGGGCTCGCGCGCAAGCGCTTCGGCCAGCGCATCGGCGGTCAGGCGGCGGAACACCAGCATGGTGTTGTAAACCGTCTGCGTGCCGGTCAGTCCCTTCCGCTCGGTGCAGGGCAGGACATCGGCGCGCAGGTACTCCCAGCCCTCGGCGGCCATTTCGTTCATGAGTTCGCTCAGCGTGTGGGCGTGGCGCGCGGCGGGGTCCTTGATACCCTTGACCTTGGCCGCCCGGTCGGGGGCGGGAATGGCGCGATACTCATACTGCTGCATGGCAGGCTCCCTGTCGGACAACCCGCCCCTGTTAGCGCGTGAGGGGCGAAAGGTAAACGCGAGGCGCCTTACAACCCCAGCTTCGCCGTCACGATCTCGTTCACCGCCTTGGGGTTGGCCTTGCCGCCGGTGGCTTTCATCACCTGGCCCACGAACCAGCCGGCCAGCTTGGGGTTGGCCTTGGCCTTCTCGACCTGCGCGGGGTTGGCGGCGATGATCTCGTCCACCGCTTTCTCGATGGCGCCGGTGTCGGTGACCTGTTTCAGGCCGCGCGCCTCGACGATCTGCGCCGGATCACCGCCTTCGGTATAGACGATCTCGAACAGGTCCTTGGCGATCTTGCCGGAAATATCGCCCGCGCGGATCAGCTTGATGATCCCGGCAAGCTGGCTGGCGGAGACGGGGCTTTCGGTGATCTCGTGCCCTTCCTTCTTCAGCTGTCCGAACAGCTCGTTGATGACCCAGTTCGCGGCCAGCTTGCCGTCCCCGGCCTCGGCGGCCACGGCCTCGAAATAGGCGGCGTTGGCGAGTTCGGCGGTGAGCACGGAAGCATCATAGTCGGCCAGCCCGAAATCGGCCATGAAGCGGGCCTTCTTGGCGTCGGGGAGTTCGGGCAACGCGGCGGCGATATCATCGACCCAGGCCTGCTCGATCTCCAGCGGCAGCAGGTCGGGGCAGGGGAAATAGCGGTAGTCATGCGCTTCTTCCTTGGAGCGCATGGAGCGCGTCTCGCCCTTGTCCGGATCGAACAGGCGCGTTTCCTGCACCACCGTGCCGCCGTCTTCCAGAATCGCGATCTGGCGGCGGGCCTCATACTCGATCGCCGCCTGGATGAAGCGCATGGAGTTCATGTTCTTGATTTCGCAGCGGGTGCCCAGATGGGCGAAATCCTGCGTTTCCTGATAGCGCTCGTAATCGCCGGGGCGGCAGACCGAGACATTCACATCCGCCCGCAGGTTGCCGTTCTGCATGTTGCCGTCGCAGGTGCCCAGGTAACGCAGGATCTGGCGCAGTTTGGTGACATAGGCCGCCGCTTCCTCGGGGCCGCGGATGTCGGGGCGGCTGACGATCTCCATCAGCGCGACCCCGGTGCGGTTGAGGTCCACGAAGCTCATGTTCGGGTCCATGTCATGGATCGACTTGCCGGCGTCCTGTTCGACGTGGATGCGTTCGATCCGCACGCGCCGCGCCACGCCCGGGCCCATCTCCACCAGCACCTCGCCCTCGCCCACCAGCGGGTGATAAAGCTGGCTGATCTGATAGCCCTGCGGCAGATCGGGGTAGAAATAGTTCTTGCGGTCAAAGGCCGAGACCAGGTTGATCCGCGCCTTCAGCCCCAGCCCGGTGCGCACGGCCTGTTCGATGCAGAATTCGTTGACCACCGGCAGCATGCCGGGCATCGCCGCATCGACGAAGCTGACATTGCTGTTCGGCTCGGCCCCGAATTCGGTCGAGGCGGCGGAGAACAGCTTGGCCCGGCTGGCGACCTGGGCGTGAATCTCCATGCCGATCACCAGTTCCCAGTCGCCCGTGGCACCGGCGATCACCTTGGGTTTGGGCGATTCGAAGCTCAGATCCAGCATGTGCAAGTGCCCCCTGTCTCGGTTCTCATGGCGTCATAGTGCATGGCGCGGGCCAAGGAAAACCGCTTTTCGCGCGCGCAAGGCGCCAAAACCGGCAAGGCTTCGCCGATGCCGGCCCCTGTTGCAACGCGGCGTATTGCGCGCCCGCCGCGCCCGGCGCATCCGGGGCGCGCCGTCCAGATCCCGGGCGGTGTCACCACATGAGAGCCCCATGACCCTGTCCCTTGCCCTTCGCGGCGTTGCGCTGGCGGTTGCCGTCATGCTGCCATCGGCCTGCGCGCTCAGCGCCCCCGAGGTGGAGCCCGAGCCCGAATTCAGCACCCGCTGGGATCACCGCCCCGAGGCCGAGATCTGGACCGCCGCCAAGTTCGACGCGCTGGCGACCGAGGCGCAGGCCCTGATCCGCACCGTGCCGCGCGATATCGACAGTTTCTGCCCGGGCTACGCCGAGGCCGATTCCGAGTCGCGCAAGGCGTTCTGGACGGCGCTGTTTTCTGGGCTTGCGCGGTATGAAAGCAACTGGCGCCCCGAAGCCGCGGGCGCGGGCGGGCGCTATCAGGGGCTTTTGCAGATATCCCCGGCCACGGCGCGGCACCACCGCTGCGACACCTCCGGTCCGCGCGGGCTTTACGATGGCGCGACAAACCTGCGCTGTGCGGCGCGGATCGCCGCGTCGGCGGTGGCACGCGATGGCGTGGTCACCGGCGGGCCCGGCGGCTGGGGCGGGGTGGCCCGCGACTGGCCGCCCATGCGCAACGCATCGAAGCGCAACGAGATCGCCGCCTTCACCCGCAGCCTGCCGGTCTGCCAGGGCTGAGCGCAGGTGTTGCCGCCCGTCCGGCGCGCCTGCGCGCCGGACAGCGCCCGCGAGGCGTGCCGGGGCGGGCGGGTGGGGTGCGCCGCGCGGGCGCTCCCGCGCAAGGTATCGCGCCATCAGGAATGGGAAGTGCAGGCTTCTGTTGCCAGGTGCCTGCGAACCCCGCCTTACGCTGCTAGGCG
>JAFIEE010000042.1 GCA_020832705.1 Paracoccaceae bacterium | reverse complement strand
CCCCCCGCGCGCCGCGGGGGGCGGCCGCCGGCCAGGGGCCGCACGGGGCCCTCCCCCCCGACGGTCACGTAACTGTGGCTAAAGTTGCCCACCCCCCGGGGGCCGGGGGCCGGCTTCCGAACGCGGGCACGGCACGGTTCTGGAGCGCAAGCTGGCACGGCGCGTGGCCGCCGAACCGTCGGGCGCCACGGATCCGGGCGCGCTGCTGCGTCTGGCGCTGGGGCGCGCGGCGCGGGCGACGGTCGGGCTGGCGCTGGCGTGCGACCCGGTCCGCCATGTACCCGCTTCGCTGACCGAAGTGCTGGAACGGGCCGAACCGGGCATGCTGCTGGCCATCACCGAAAACGCCGATGGTGCGCCGGGGATCGTGATGCTCGATGCGGTGCCCGCGCTGGGGATGATCGAGTCCCAGTTGCTGGGCGCGGTCCCGGGGGCGGTCTCGGCCCGGCGGCTGACCCGGACCGATGTGGCGCTGGTGGCGCCGCTGCTGGATGCAGCGCTGCGGGAATGGGACGCGCTGATGGCGCCGCAGCGCGCCTGGGCGGCGCTTGCGGGGTTCCGGGTGGTCTCGTTCCTGGATGACCCGCGCCCGATGGCGCTGATCCTGGATGACGGGGCGTATGCGCTTCTGGAAACCCGCGTGTCGCTCGGCGAAGGCACCTGCGCCGGTCGCTGGGTGATGGCGATGCCGATGCCCGCGGCGCCCGCAGCCGATGCCGCCACCCGCCATGTCGGCACCGGTCTGCAGCAGGCCGCGCCTGTGTCGGGCGGTGCGGGAACGGATTGGCGGGACCGGTTGCGCAGCACGGTCAGCGGCTGCCCGATCGCGCTTGACGCCGTGCTGGCAAGGGTGCGGCTGCCGCTGCACGCGGCGCTGGACCTGAAACCGGGTATGGTGGTGGAACTGCCGCTGTCGGTGCTGGAAGCGGTGCAGGTCGAAGCGGCGCAGGGCGCGCAGGTCGCCACCGCGCGGCTGGGCCAGACCCGCGGGATGCGGGCGCTGCGCCTGACCATGGACCCGCGCGAGGGCGCCGACCCCGTCCTGGCGCGGGCGGCACAGATCAGCCCCGCAGCCGATCCGGTGGCCGATCCGGTGTCCGATCCCGCGCCACCGCAGGACACGCCGGAGGCCTCGGGCCGTTAGGGGTCTGCCACGTCCGGTTCGCGCGCGCCCAGCGCGCTGTGGCGGTCTGCGCGCGCCCAGCGCGCTGGGGCTCGGGGGCTGCGGCGCGGCGGGATCGGCGCAGGATCGCGCTGGCCCCTTTCCAGGGCGCCGAAGCATCAGGGCATCCGTGCCATGGCGCGCTTTGCCGCACCGGCCCGCTGCGGGGGCGCACACGCCGAAAGGGGGACGCGCGTACGGGCTCCCGGCGCATGCGCGGCGATGCGGCGGCCGGCAGTCCGTGCATCACTGCGGCCATGCCTGCCGACACCCCCCATGGGGTCCGGAACCAAGGGTGTGAAAGGGCCCCGGCGCGGCCAAGGGGCATGGCCTGCGGGGCGGCCGTCGGCATGCCGGTTTCCAAAGCCGCCCGTTGCCCTTTCGCACAGCCGGTCCGGCGCACGGCGAACCCGGCCACCGCGCATCGTTCCGGTGTCCGAGCGGCCAGGCCGGGGCGGGGCGGGGCGCTCAGGGGCCCATGCCTCGGGGAGCCGTGACGGCCATGCCCCGCAGATCCGCGCGCCGGGCGAAGGGAAACGGGCCCGAGGGGCTCCCGCCCGTCGCTGGCGGGCTCGGAGCTGCCGGCGCGCCCGGTGGGGCGGGGCCCCGCGCCCCAAAACCCCCCCCCCCCCCCCCCGGGGGGGGCCGGGCCCCCCCCCCCCGGGCCGGGGCGCCCTTGCCGGCGCCCGTGCCGGCGCCCGTGCCGGGGTCCGTGCCGGGTCCGTGCCGGGGTCCGTGCCGGGTCCGTCCGGGTCCGTGCCTCCGGCCCGCGTATCGGGGTCACAGATCGGGGTCACGCACGAAGGGCGCGCTCCGTGGGCGCGCATCGGGGCCGCTTGCCGCGCGCGTTCCGTGCCTGCACCGATCCGGTGGACCGGGCTCGGCCTGCCCCGCCTGGTTATGCGTCGCCCGACCGGGGGGTGGTGAAATCAAGCATGACTTCCAGGAACCCATCGCGCCCCTGCGGCCGCACCTGCGGGGCAAGATCGCTGACACTGTCCAGATGCCGCGCCGCGCCCCGTCCGGTGCTCAGGACCGCCCGCCCGCCGGGGATCGGCGCGAAGCGCAGCGGCGATGACATCACCGCTTCGACCGCCTTGCCCGTTGCCAGGTGGCGGCGCAGCACCTCGAGCATGGTTTCCCCTTCGCAATGGACGATCCGGTCAGGCCCTGTTCCCGCGAACCCCCCGGCGCCGTTGGCGCGAAAGGTGTTGGTGCAGACAAGGAACCTGTCCGCATCGGCCAGTGGCGCCCCGTGCAGCGTGACCGACGTCACGCGCGCATTCTGCGGGTGGATGGCCCCGGTCCGCAGGTCGAACCGGGCCGGGCGCGACAGATCGAAGCAATAGTCCAGCCCGAACAGGGTTTCGAACTCGTAGGGCGCCGACAGCCGGTCCACCAGCACCTCCTGTGTCTGCCCCGGCGCCACCCGGTTGAAGGCCGAAGCGCTGCGCTCCAGCCATTGCCGCAGATCGGCCCCGGTCAGGCAGAGCGCACAGAGCGCATTTGGAAAGGCGTAGAGGTCCGAGACATGCCGCAAGGCCAGCGGCCCGGCAGGAATGTCGGTATAATGATCCGGCCCGCTGCGCCCACCCGCCTTGAACGGGGCCACGGCCGAAACCAGCGGCAGATCGGAGAGGGCGGTTCCGGCCAACCGCTCCCGGATGCGGTGCTGCTGGGCTTCGGCCACCAGCGCGACGGCACCGGACCGTCCCAGCATTGCGAAATAGCTGTGCAGGGGGATCTGCGTCGTGCCCAGCGGCTTGCGGATCGCAGCGAGCGTTTCGTCATGGAGCGGCCTGACCGTGCGGCGCACGGCGGGCGCGCGCGGGGCGGGCTGCGGCACTGCGGCCTGAACGGCCGCATGTGCGCTTCGCTGCCACCCGTCCGGCATCAGGTCAAGCTGCGCCAGCGGACGGGCCTCGGCGCGGCTGCCCAGCACCCGCCACCCCCCGCCATCGCGCTGCAACAGCAGGTCGATCACACCCAGATGCGACCCCCAGAACCCGGCCATGACCGCGGGCTTGCCGCAGATCGTCCCGGCATGCGGGTCCACCGCTTCGCTGGCTGCGATCCCGGGGCCGGGAAAGACCAGATGGCTGTGCCCGGCCAGCAGCGCGTCGATCCCGTCAAGCCGTGCCAGCGCAATGGCCGCGTTCTCGGCGTCCTCGTCGGCGCCCATCTGCCCCAGCCCGGTATGCGCCAGCGCCACCACGATATCGGCGCCGGCCTCGCGCAGTTCCGGCAACCAGGCGCGCGCGGCCTCGACGATCCCGCGCGACCAGACCCGCCCTTCCAGTGCCTGACGCTCCCAGCGCGTGACCTGCGGCGGTGCAAGGCCGATGACGCCGATCCGGATCGGATGCGGCTGGCCAAGCTGGTCATGAATGACGCGGTCCAGCAACGCATAAGGCCGGGTCAGCGACAGGTCACGCCGCGGCTGCGTGGCGATGCCGCGCAGCAGGTTTGCGGTGACCACCGGGCAGTCGCAACCCTCGATGGCCCGGAGCAGGAAATCCAGCCCGTAATTGAATTCATGGTTGCCCAGCGTGATCGCGTCGAAGTGCAGCGCGTTCATCGCGGCGATGACCGGGTGCATCTCGCCCGCGCGCAGCCCGCGATCATAGGCGATGTAGTCGCCCACCGGCGTGCCCTGCAGGAAGTCGCCATTGTCGAACAGAAGCGTGTTCGGCGCCTCGGCGCGCGCCCGGTCGATCAGTTCCGCCAGCCGCACAAGTCCCAGATGCTGGGCCGGGCGGTCGGCGTAATAGTCATAGGGCGCAAGATGCACGTGCAGGTCGGTCGTCTCCATGATCCGCAGTTGCGCGGTTCCGGCGGCGGCTCCGACCGTGGACAGGGAAAGCGGCTGCTGCAATGCCTCGCCTCTTGTCATCTGTTTCCAATGGACCCGATGGCGTCCTGCCACCGGCCTTTCTTCTGCGCCTCGGGAAAAGGCAGCTTGTCACTGCCCGGCCAAGATGGCAATTCCAAGACGGGTTTGGTTCGTCACGGCGGCAGCGGTCGCGCTCAGGTTGTGTCGTTTTCGGCACAGGGTCTGCGCAGGAATGCCGCGCAGACAGAAGCATTTGCGGACAGGAGCGCAGGAAATGGACAGCGCCGATCTTGCCTTTGCCGGCCCCGGACCGGCGCGTGCGGCGCATCTTCGGGCCGATGCAGACGCGCTTGCGGCCCTGCTGGCAAACCCCGTGGCCCGGGTGCTGCCGGTCTGGCGTGGCAAGCCGCTGATCGCGGGGGCGTCGGGGCTGGGATGGGTCGGTGCGGACGCGCCGATCCTCGCCCATGCAACCCGGCCGCTGCTGTTTCTTGGCGACGCGGCAGCGCCCCGGTTCGCTGCCGACGTGTCGTCCTGGGAGCCCCCGGCGCTGGACCGCGCGGCGCTGGCGATGTTTCATGACACCAGCACCCAGCATTACCCGGGCCTGCCCGAGACGACGGTCTTTCGTGATCTGCGCAGCGTGATGACCGCGCTGACCCCGGATCAGGCCGCGATGGCCGCCACCGCGCGGGCGGTGTTCAACTGGCACCGGACGCACGGGTTCTGCGCCGCCTGCGGCGCCGCCTCGCGCTCCGGCATGGGCGGCTGGCAGCGTCAGTGTCCGGCCTGCGGCGCCACGCATTTCCCGCGCACCGATCCGGTGGTGATCATGCTGGTGCTGCGCGGCAACCGGCTGCTGCTGGGCCGCTCTCCGGGCTGGCCCGAGGGGATGTATTCCGCGCTTGCGGGATTCATCGAGCCCGGCGAGACGATCGAGGCGGCGGTGCGGCGCGAGGTGGCCGAGGAAACCGGGATCAGCGTGGGCGCGGTGCGTTATCTGACCTCGCAGCCCTGGCCGTTCCCGTCCTCGCTCATGATCGGTTGCGTCGGTGCGGCGCTTTCGGACGCAATTGTTCTGGACGACGAACTCGACGATACGCTCTGGATCAGCCGCGAGGAGATGCTCGAGGCTTTTGCCGGGCGCCACCCGCAGGTGCGCGCGGCACGCC
The DNA here is from genome assembly GCA_020832705.1 of Paracoccaceae bacterium. GTDB lineage: Bacteria > Pseudomonadota > Alphaproteobacteria > Rhodobacterales > Rhodobacteraceae > Rhabdonatronobacter. The sequence continues at coordinate 18,670 of JAFIEE010000042.1, read as the reverse complement.
CGGGATCGATCGCACGGCACATGATCGGCGAGTGGCTGGCCGGGCGCGCGGGCGTCTGAGCGGCGCGGACGCGGGCCGGGGCGCAAGCCACGTCCGCGCGACGGGCAGGCCGCGCACCGGGCATCGATGATCCGCGCGGTCGGGTCCACGCGCTTCGGCAAGGGCGCGCGCCCCACCCTGCCCGCCCTCCCTGCACGCCGCGCGGGCACTGTCCGGTTCCAGAGCACCGGATGCGTCGGGAAGGCCGGCGTGGCGCCGCCTTCAAGGCAGGTGCTGCATCACGGGTCGCGCCGCCAGATGTGCAAAAGATCAGCGCCCACCGGACGGGTGTCGATCAGATGGAAATGCGGTGCCTCGGCCAGCGCGGCAAGGCGCAGCGGCCCCATGCCGGAGCGCCCCTCGGCCCCGATCAGACGACCGGCAGAGAACACGGCCAATTCGTCCACCAGCCCGGCGCGCAGCAGGCTGGCGGCCAGCAACCCGCCGCCTTCGCAGAGCACACGGGTCAGGCCCTTTTCGCCCAGTGCGCGCAGCATCGCCGCCGGGTCCAGCCCGCCCGCCGGGGCGTCCGGCACCATGATGACCTCGGCCCCGGCCGCAGCCCAGGCAGCGCGGGCCTCGGGCGGCGCGTCCCGCCCGTGCAGCATCCAGACCGGGGCCGCGCCCGCGCTTGCGCCCAACCGCCCGCCCACAGGCAATCGCAGCCGCGAATCCGCCACCAGCCGCACCGGCTGCCAGCCCGTGCCCAGATCGCGCACGCGCAGGTCCGGATCATCGGCACGGGCGGTGCCCGCGCCCACCAGCACCGCATCATGGGTTGCGCGCATGGCATGGACCGCGCGCCGCGCCGCGCCCCCCGTGATCCAGCGGCTTTCACCGCTGGCGGTGGCGATGCGCCCGTCCAGCGTCAGGGCCAGCTTCAGCGTCAGCCAGGGCCGTCCGCGCACCAGCCGCGATACGAACCCCGCGTTCGCCGCCCGCGCCGCGGCGGCCTCCACGCCTTCGGTCACGGCGATTCCGGCGGCACGAAGCATGGCATGCCCGCCGCCGTCCACGCGCGGGTCCGGGTCGGTCAGCGCCGTCACCACCCGCGCCACCCCGGCCTCGATCAGCGCCTGTGCACAGGGCGGCGTGCGGCCGTGGTGCGCGCAGGGCTCCAGACTGACATAGGCCGTCGCCCCGCGCGCCTGCGTGCCCGCCTGCGCCAGCGCCAGTGTTTCGGCGTGGGGGCGCCCGCCCGGCGCGGTCCAGCCCCGCCCCACGATTCGCCCCGCACGCACCAGCACGCAGCCCACCGCCGGGTTCGGCCAGACGCGCCCCAGCCCGCGCCGCCCCAGCGCGATGGCCAGACGCATGAAGCGTGCATCCGCCGGTGGTGCCGCCGGGGTTTCCATCTTCCCCCGAATACACCGGCGGCGCGGCCCTCCGGGCGCCGGGGGCCGCGCCCCCGGACCCCGCTCATTCCTCGGCGCGCGGCAGCGGGCGCAGCTCCGACACGAACTTGTCAAAATCGTCGGCGGCCTGGAAATTCTTGTAGACGCTGGCAAAGCGCACATAGGCCACGGTATCGATCCGGGCCAGCGCCTCCATGACGATCTCGCCGATCACCTTGGACGGCACATCGGTATCGCCCAGCGATTCCAGCCGTCGCACGATCCCGGAAATCATCTGGTCGATCCGCTCGGGCTCGATCGGGCGCTTCTGCATGGCGATGCGGATGGAGCGTTCCAGCTTGTCGCGGTCGAAGGGTTCGCGCCGCCCGTTGGACTTGACCACCACAAGATCGCGCAACTGCACCCGCTCATAGGTGGTGAAGCGCCCGCCGCAGGCTGGGCAGAAGCGGCGGCGGCGGATGGCGACATGGTCCTCGGCGGGGCGCGAGTCCTTCACCTGGGTGTCGATATTGCCGCAGAACGGACAGCGCATGACCTCTCCCTTGAGTTGCTGCCGGGATATGGCCGCAGAACTATAGGAAGACCGCGACAGATTGGGTAGCGCGAAAACGCAGCCACCATATTCACGCGCCGCGGCTGTTGCCGGGAAGACTCATGCTTCCGAACGCGAGCTGCCGAACGCGGGCCCCGGAGCGGCGGCGCCGTGGCCCACCCCCGGAAACGCGCGCCCGGTCAGTGCACCACAATGACGCGCATGTGCTCCAGCCCCTCGGCGCGCGTCATCTCGAACAGGATACGGGCGTTATCGGGGTGCAGCCGCACGCACCCGGCCGAGGCCGGCCGGCCCAGGCGGCTGATCTGGTCGGTGCCATGGATGGCGTAATGCCCGCTGTAGAAGATCGAATACGGCATCGGCGCGTTGTCATAGCGGCGGGAGCGGTGATTGCGCGACAGCCATTGCGCCGTCCACTGGCCGGTCGGGGTGATCTTGCCCTGCCGCGCGGTGGACACCGGCCATTCATGGATCAGCCGCCCGTGATGATAGACATGCATGGTCTGGGACGCGATGCTGACCCGGGCCACCACGCGGTCGGCATGGGCGGCGGGTGCGGAGACGGACAAGGCGGCGGCAAACAGGCAGGCGGACACAAGGGCAGAAACAATCTTGCGCATTGGCAACCTCGGCAGACATAATCCCCAGGCGGATTTTCGCCGCTGCGGGGAGTGAGTCAAGATGTTGATGCGACTCGTATTTCGGGCGATCCGACGGGGTGGAACCGTGCTCTGCGCGATTGGGGTGCTGGGCGCGGCGGGGCATGTCCGCGCGCAGGAGGGCGCGCCGCCCTCGACCGCGCTTTCCGCCCATGCGCCGATGGCCGTGCCGCCTGCCGCCGATGTCATCCGCCATCACGGCGCCCTGAGCATCCGCAGCCGGATCGCGGCGCGCGACCTGGTGCGCGTGCCCGGCAACCCGCCGATGCTGCATTCCCAGGGCGCCGGGGCCGAGGCCGGGGTCTATCACCGGATGCTGCAGGACGGCGTGGCCTGGTTTCGCGCGGTGCTGGGCCATGACAGCGAAATCCTGCTCGCGGTGCTGGATGCGGCGGATTACCCGTGGCCGGTGCCCTATCCCACGCCCTTTGCCGAATGGGCCAGCGGGCTGATCGTCATGCCGCGCCATCTTGACAGCCACCCGGGGTTCGACCGCTGGGGGCTCGAGGCGGTGCCGCTGAACGCCGCGCTGGCCCTGCACGAGGCCGGGCACATCATCGCCGAGCAGACGGGCCGGCGCCCGGCGCTGCGCTGGCTGGACGAACTGGTGGCCAACGCCTTCATGGCCGCCTTTCTGCAGGCCCGCCACCCCGAGCTTGCCGCCATCTTGGCCGGGGTGCCGCCCGCCTTCGACGATGCCGGGCGGCTGCGGCGGCTCCTGGAGTTCGAGGCGCTCTATTTCGACATGGGACAGGAGAATTACGCCTGGTTCCAGTTCCATATCGCGCGGCTGGCAGGCTACGCGGTGGCCCGGGTGCCGCTGCCCGAGTTGCTGGACGGCATCGCCGCAGCCTTTGCCACCCATCCGCAGACGGAACCCGACTGGACCGACATCCCCGGCCAGATCGCGCGGCTTGAGTCCGTGATCCCCGGCATCGGCGAACAGATCGGCGCGCTGGCCGATGTGGCCCTGCCCGAGGTCACGCCCGGCCCCTGCCCGGACAGCCTTGTGCCCCCCGCCGGGGCCGAACTTGCGATCCTCGAGAACCGCGACCCCGCGGCGGTGCTGCGCTATCACCGCCACGGGATCGTGGCCCTGGCGCTGATGATCGACGCGCTCGGGCAGCCGGGGCGCGCGCTGGACCCGACCGAGGCCGAAATCCGCGCCGCCGTTGCCGACGGCACCCATGCCCCCGAGGTGCTGGCGCCCGGCGCCGCGGCGGTCATCCGGTGGGGTGATCTGCTGTATCTCGAGGACGGACGCTGCCTTGTGGCGTCCGATGCGCCCAGCGCGCGGCTGGTCTGGACGGCCCCCTGAGCGCCGCGCGCGCAGCCCCGGCGGCCGCGGACGCGACCGGACGACCGGCGCGGGGCATCAGCGCCGGGCGCGGTCTGCCGGGTCTGCCGCGGAGAACAGGGGCGCAGTGATCTCGCGCAGGAGCTTGCGGCGAAAGACCGGCGGGAAGTCGCGCCAGTCCCCGGCGAATTCGACGAAGGCACCGGGACCGCGGATGACCTCGGCGCGATAATAATCGAGAATCCCGGTTTCCAGCCCGCCGATGGCCAGCCCGTTCACGGTGATGTCGCCGAAATCGAACCTTGCGTAGACTCGCGCCGGGGCGGGGCCGTCGTTGTTGCGCCCGTCGCCCGACAGGTCCAGCGTGCGCGCGGCACACTCCGGCGCGCCCAGCAGCAACCGCCCGCCGAAGAACAGCGCGCGCCCCACCGCCGTCTGGCCGCGAAAGCTGCGCTCCACCCCGTCCAGCGCGGCGATCACGGCGTCGATGTCCGCCGCGGTCTCCAGCATGGTCCAGCCCACCACCACCTGCTGCTGCCAGCGCCCGCTCCATTCATAGATCGCCAGCGCGACCGGCGCCCCGGGGGTCAGGATCGCGGCGCGCACCTCCGGATCGGCCAGCGCCGCCTGCACGCCCTGCACCTGCAACGCATAGGCCGGATCGCTGACCGAGCGCGACACGTCCAGCCCCAGCGCCAGCGCCAGACGGCAGGCAGAGGCCACGCCGGGCAGGCACGCCAGCCCCATGGCAAGGGTAGCGGCGCAGAGATGCAGGGAGAACGCGCGGCGGGCCATGCCCGGGGAGGATAAAGCGCGCCAGCCGATTCGTCCCGCGCGCCGGGGCGGGGCGGTTCGGCGCGGCGCGGCCTGCGCGATTGACACTTCCCCGGCGCCGGGGAAGATGGCGCCATGACCCGGCTGGCCCTTGATGACCGTGACCTTGAAATCCTGTCGATCCTCACGCGGGAGGGGCGGCTGTCCAAGGCCGAGCTGGCGCGGCGGGTGAACCTGTCGCCCACGCCCTGCTGGCAACGGCTTGACCGGATGCGCCGCGCGGGCCTGATCCGCGGCTATCATGCCGATGTCGCGCTGGAGAAGATCGGCCCGCATGTGACGGTCTTCGTCATGGTGGAACTGGACACCCACCGCGCCGAGAGCCTGCAGACCTTCGAACGCGCGGTGGCGCGGATCGATGCCGTCACCGCCTGCTGGGCGCTGGGGGGCGGGTATGATTACCTGATGCAGGTGATCGCTCCGGATGTGGCGGCCTATCAGGCGCTGATGGACGGGCTGCTGGAAAGCCGCGCCGGGGTGAAGCGGTATTTCAGCTATATTGTCACCAAGCCGGTGAAATCCGTCCCGCCGCCGCTGCGGATGCTGCTGGACGGTTCGTCCTGAAACCGCCGCCGGGAAAGACGATCCTGCTGCGCCCGGGGCGCTGCGGGGGGTCGGACCGTCTGCCGGGTCCGGCGTAGGCTCCGGGTGCGGGCGGAGCATGGGGGCGTTGCCCCCGTCGGTGCAGGCACCGACTCCCCCAGGATATTTTTGCACAGATGATGCAGGCGGTGTCAGGAGAAGGCCATGGGCAGGAGCGCGTCGAGACCGGTCCCGGATACGGAGTTGCGCGGGAGGCTTGAAGACCCCGGCCTGCTGCGGACGGAGGGGTTTGTCGGCGGGGCGTGGCAGGACGGAGCGGCGCGGTTCACGGTGACGGATCCGGCCAGCGGCGGCGCGGTGGCGCAGGTGGCGCGGCTGGACGCGGACGCGGCACAGGCGGCGGTGGATGGCGCGCAGGCGGCCTTTGCCGGTTGGTCCATGGCGCTGCCGCAGGAACGGGGCGCGGCGCTCCGGCGCTGGTTCGACCTGATGGTGGCCGCGCGCGAGGATCTGGCGCGGATCATGGTGGCCGAGCAGGGCAAGCCCCTGTCCGAGGCGCGCGGCGAGATCGACTATGCCGCAAGCTTTCTGGAATTCTACGCCGAGGAGGCGAAGCGCCCGGACATCCGCGGTGTCACCTCGCACCTGCCCGATGCCGAGGTCGAGGTCTGGCGGGAGCCGGTTGGGGTCGCGGCGCTGGTCACGCCGTGGAATTTCCCGAGCGCCATGATCACCCGCAAGGCCGCGGCCGCGCTGGCGGCGGGCTGCACCTGCGTGGTGCACCCGTCGGCGGAGACCCCGCTTTCGGCGCTGGCGCTGGCGGTGCTGGCCGAGCGCGCCGGGCTGGCGCCGGGCCTGTTCAACGTGGTGCCGGGCGACGCGCCCGAGGTGGTGGGGGCCTGGGTCGCGGATCGCCGGGTGCGGGCGCTGTCGTTCACCGGCTCGACCGAGGTGGGGCGGCTGCTGTATCGGCAGAGTGCGGACACGGTGAAGAAGCTGGTGCTGGAGCTGGGCGGGCATGCGCCGTTCATTGTCTTCGACGACGCCGATCTGGATCAGGCGGTGGAGGAAGCGGTGAAGGCCAAGTTCGCCACCACCGGGCAGGATTGTCTGGGCGCCAACCGGTTCTTCGTCCAGCGCGGCCAGTATGCAGCGTTCTGCGAGCGCTTCGCGGCGCGGGTTGCCGCGCTGACCCTGGGTCCGGGGATGGCGGATTGCGATCTGGGCCCCTTGATGAACGAGGCGGCGGTCGCCAAGCAGGAAAGCCATGTGGCCGATGCCATCGCACGCGGGGCGCGCTGTCTGGCGGGGGGCGCGCGTTCGCCGCTGGGGCCGCTGTTCTACAAGCCCACGCTGCTGGTGGATGTCCCGCGCGACGCGCTGATCATGACCGAGGAAACCTTCGGCCCCGTCGCCGCCGTGACCCCCTTTGACGCCGAAGACGAGGTGGTCGCCGCCGCCAATGATACCGAATACGGGCTGGTGTCCTATCTGCACACCATGGACCCGCGCCGGATCTACCGGGTCAGCCGGGCCTTGCAGTTCGGCATGGTGGCGGTCAACCGCACCAAGGTCACCGGCGCGCCGATCCCCTTTGGCGGGATGAAGCAGTCCGGCATCGGACGCGAAGGCGCACGCTGGGGGCTGGAGGCTTTCACCGATATCAAATACGTCTGCCGGGACTGGCGCTGAAGCGCCACTCCCCGAAGATCACCGAACCGGGCGCCGGGCGCGCCAGAGGCGAGAGGAGCCTTTCATGCTGACCAATGACCAGCTTGCGAAATGGGACCGCGACCATTTCATGCATCCGTCCACCCATCTGGCGCAATTCGCGCGCGGCGAGGCGCCGCAGCGGATCGTCTCCGGGGGCGAGGGCTGCCATATCACCGACCGCGACGGCAACCGCCTGCTGGACGGGTTTGCGGGGCTTTACTGCGTGAATGTGGGCTATGGCCGGGCCGAGATCGCCGAGGCCATCGCCGAACAGGCGCGCGAACTGTCCTATTACCACGCCTATGCCGGGCACGGCACCGAGGCCTCGATCCGGCTGGCCAAGATGGTGATGGACCGCGCCCCCGAGCACATGAGCCGGGTTTTCTTCGGTCTGGGCGGGTCGGACGCGAACGAGACCAACATCAAGCTGGTCTGGTATTACAACAACATCCTGAACCGCCCCGAGAAGAAGAAGATCATCAGCCGCTGGCGGGGCTACCATGGCTCGGGGCTGGTCACCGGGTCGCTGACCGGGCTGGAACTGTTCCACAGGAAATTCGACCTGCCGCTGGACCGGATCGTGCACGCGGCGGCGCCCTATCCCTATCGCCGCCCCGATCCCGCCATGTCCGAGGCCGATTTCACCGCGCATCTGGTGGCCGATCTGGAAGCGCTGATCGCACGCGAAGGCGCCGACACCATCGCCGCCTTCATCGGCGAGCCGATCCTGGGCACCGGCGGGATTGTCCCGCCCCCCGCCGGATACTGGGAGGCCATCCAGAAGGTGCTGAAAAAGCATGACATCCTGCTGATCGCGGACGAGGTGGTGACCGGCTTCGGGCGGCTGGGGACCATGTTCGGGAGCACGCATTACGGGCTGAAGCCGGACCTGATCACCATCGCCAAGGGGCTGACCTCGGCCTATGCGCCGCTGTCGGGGTCCATTGTCTCCGAGGATTTCTGGAAGGTGCTGGAGCAGGGTGCGGACGAATTCGGCGTGATCGGGCATGGCTGGACCTATGCCGCGCACCCCATCGGCGCCGCCGCCGGGATCGCCAATCTGGAGCTGATCGACAGGCTGGGGCTGGTGGCGAACGCAGGCCGGACCGGCGCCTACCTCAACCGTGTGATGGCCGAGGCCGTGGGCGATCACCCCAATGTGGGCGAGGTGCGCGGCGAGGGGATGCTCTGTGCCGTGGAACTGGTCGGCGACCGCGCCACGCGGGCCGGCTTCGATGCCGCGCCGGGGGCGACCAGCGGCAAGGTGGTGGCGGCGATGCTGCGCCGGGGCGTGATCGCACGGGCCATGCCGCAGGGCGATATCCTGGGCTTTGCCCCGCCCCTGTGCCTGACCGAGGCCGAGGCCGACCAGATCGCCGAGGTGACGCGCGACGCCATCGCCGAGGTGCTGGGCGGCTGAGCCGGCGCGTCAACACCGGCGGGCAAGTTGCGGCTTGCACCATGTCTGCATCGGCGTAGGATGGGGTATTGCGCCTCAAATCCCGGAGCCCGCCGATGCAGTATTTCACCGCTTTCGCACTTGCCGGTGCCTTCGCCCTGGCCGCGCCCGCAGCGGCACAGATCCTTGACCACGCCGACCCCCAGGTCGTGGCCGATGTGGCACGCGGCTACGGCTCGGTCGAATTGGACACCGACGCTGTCGGCGATCCATTCATCAGCGGTCGCATCGAGGGCACACGCTACGTGGTCTGGTTTTTCGGCTGCACCGACAACGCCAATTGCAAGACACTCCTGATGTCGGCCTATTGGGACGGCTCCCCGTCGAATGCGCTGCAGCTTGTCAACGACTGGAATCGCGACAAGCTGTTCGGGCGCGCCTATGTGGACAGCGACGGCGATCTGACGCTGGACCAGCCCCTCACACTGGCGGGAGGTGTGACACGCGCCAATCTGGACGACTGGTTCGATTGGTGGCGGCTGGTGCTGCGCGAATTTGGGGAGCACGTCGCGAACTAGCCCTGCTCATCAGGGCCACCATGCACCGACGGGGCGCCGAGGCTCCGGCCACGCCGTGGAGGCCTGCGCTGAGTCAGAAATCCAGATCGGCGTAATGCGGCGGTGGCGGGAAGCCGGGCAACTGGTCGGCCAGCAGCGTGCGGAAGGCCGGGCGCGACTTGATCTTGGCATACCAGTCATGCACCGAAGGGGTGCGCGCCCAGTCCACATCCGAGATGTAGTCCAGGCAGGACAGATGCGCCGCGGCGGCGAAATCGGCCAGCGTCATGTCGTTGCCTGCAAGCCAGCGCCGCTGGTCCAGCAACCAGCCCATGTAATCGAGGTGATACTTGATCCGCTGCGAGCCGGTCTTGATCGCGCGCGAATCCGGGTAGCCCTGCCCCATCAGTTTCTTGTTCACCCGCTCATAAAGCAGGTTGGCGGTGACATCGTGGTGAAACTTGTCGTCGAACCAGGCGCAGAGCCGCCGGACTTCGTGGCGCGCGCGGGGGTCGCGCGGCATCAGCGGAGGGGCGGGCACGGTTTCGTCGATGTATTCGCAGATCGCCTGGCTTTCGGTCAGGATGCGTCCTTCGTAGCGCAGCACCGGCACCTTGCCGGCCGGGTTGCGGCGCAGGAACTCCGGGCTGGCCTGCCAGTAGCGCTCTTCGATCAGTTCGACCTCGATCTGCTTCTCGGCCAGCGTCAGGCGGACCTTGCGGCAGAAGGGCGACAGCGGAACATGATAGAGGCGGGCCATGGGGTCTCCGTGCCGGTGCGATGCGGCCCCGTCATGCCCGCTTGGCCCGGGAATTTCAACTGCGGGAATGCGGGGCCTGTGTCTCAGCGCTGGAAGCAGGCGGCGCGGCCGTCGCGGTCGATGGTGGCGGCGCCGTCCATGATCGATGCCGCGCGGCGGCGGGTGAAGTCACCGGGGCGCGCGGCATCGCGGGCCTTGGGCGCGGGCAGCACGGCGGCCAGACGCGCTGCCTGCAGTGCGCTCAGATCGGCGGCCGGGACGCCGAAGTAATGCCGCGCCGCAGCCTCCACTCCGAACACGCCATCGTCGAACTCGGCCACATTCAGATAGACCTCGAGGATGCGGCGCTTGCTCCACAGCACCTCGACCAGCAGGGTGAAACCCGCCTCCAGCGCCTTTCGGGTCCAGTCGCGCCCGTGCCACAGGAACACGTTCTTGACCACCTGCTGGCTGATGGTCGATGCCCCGCGTGTGCCGCCCTGCGCGATCACCCGGCGAATTTCGCCCATGTCGAACCCCCAGTGCGTGCAGAAATTGGCGTCTTCGGCGGCGACAACAGAACGCGCCATCACCGGGGCGATCCGGTCCATGGGCATCCACTGGCGTTCGATGCTGCCGATGCGGCGGTGTTCCTGCAGCATGTAGATGCCGCCGGGCGGGTTGACGAAGATATAGAGCACGATCCAGGCGACACTGAACAGGAACGCCGCCGACACCAGCCGCAACAGCCACCAGCGCAGCCAGCGGAACAAATGCGCCAGCGCGTTCAGCACCCCGCCGCGGGGCGGTCGCTTGGGGCGGGAACGGGCGCGGCGCTTGGACATGCGCTCTTTAGTCATGAACCCCGCGTCCTGGTCAAGCACGCGCGAGGCCGCGCAGAGTGCATGGACAGCCGCGCCCGGGCTGCTAAGCTGACGGCACCCCGAACAGGAGATCGCGATGCCCCTTCCGCTTGCCCCCGTTGCCGCTGTCGCGGCCAAGTATGGCGCGGTTGCGCTGGCCGGATACATGCTGGCCCGGCGCGTGCGGCGCGGCCATCTGGACCAGCGGGCCGAAGACGCGCTGGACCGGGTGCCCGAAGGCATGACCGCCCTGCGCCCCGGTGACCGTGACCAGGCCAACGCCACCGCCCGGTTCCGCCGCGTGATCCGGCTGGGCGTGGACGGTCCGGGGATCGAGATCGACGCCGCCGCCCTGGGCCGTATCCGGGTGCGCCGGGTATGAGCGGGCTGCGGCTTCATCACAGCGCCAACTCGCCCTATGTGCGCAAGGTGATGGTGGTGCTTCATGAAACCGGGCAGGCCGATCAGGTCGATCTGATTCCGTCCTCGGGCTCGCCGGTGGATCCGGGCACCGCGCCGGTGGCGCAGAACCCGCTGGGCAAGGTGCCGACGCTGGAGCGCCCCGAGGGTGGCGCGCTCTACGACAGCCGGGTGATCTGCCGCTATCTGGACGCGCGCGGCAATGGCCGGCTGTTCCCCGAGGGCGCGCGGCTCTGGGATGCGCTCACGCTCGAAGCGCTGGCCGACGGAATGCTCGATGCCGCATTGCTGATGGTCTATGAAACCCGCATCCGCCCCGAAACCGCGCGCCACGCCCCCTGGGTCGAAGGGCAGTGGACCAAGATCGCCCGCGCGCTGGACATGGCCGAGGCCCGCTGGCTGCCCTATCTGGCCGGCCCGCTGTGCATCGGCCAGATCGCGCTTGGCTGCGCGCTGGGGTATCTGGACCTGCGCCATACGGACCGGAGCTGGCGCGACGGGCACACGGGGCTTGCCGACTGGCACGAGCGCATCGCGGCACGCGACAGTTTCACCGCCACCGTTCCGCCCGGCTGAGCCCCTGCGGACACCGCCGCCGCCCCCCGCCGGAACGGGGCGTGGCGGTGCGACACTTTGCGGCGCTTCCACGCTGGACGGGATGACGAAACCCCGCTAGATACCTGCTCGTCAGGCTGCGGTTTACCGTGGCCTTAGCGCTGTTAAATGCGTGCCCCGGCCACCCGGGTCCGGGCCGCCCTTGAGAGGAGAATGCTCGTGTCCCACGCAGAAGACGATGGAAGCACACGCAGGGATTTCCTGTATTACGCCACCGCCGGGGCGGGCGTTGTCACGGCAGGGGCGGCGGTCTGGCCGCTGGTCAACCAGATGAATCCCTCGGCCGATGTGCAGGCGCTTTCGACGCTGTTCATCGACGTGGGCGGGCTGGAACCCGGCATGCAGCTTACCGTGAACTTCCTGGGCAAGCCGGTGTTCATCCGCCGCCGCACTCAGGAAGAGATCGAAGCAGCCCGTGCGGTCGATGTCTCGGAACTGTCCATCGACCGCGACTCGCGCAATCCCAACAAGCCCGGCACCGATGCCTCGGACGAGAACCGCACCCTGGACGACGCGGGCGAGTGGCTGGTGATGGTCGGCGTCTGCACCCATCTGGGCTGCGTGCCGCTGGGCGACGGCGCCGGCGATTTCGACGCCTGGTTCTGCCCCTGCCACGGGTCGCACTACGACACCGCAGGGCGCATCCGCCGTGGCCCCGCGCCCGAGAACCTGCACATCCCGGTCGCCGAGTTCATCGACGACACCACACTTCAGCTGGGCTAAGGGAGAGAGACCGACATGTCCGGAATTCCCCACGACCATTACGAGCCGAAAACCGGGGGCGAGAAGTGGCTGCACCGCCGCCTTCCCATCGTCGGGCTGATCTATGACACCATCATGATCCCCACCCCCAAGAACCTGAACTGGATGTGGATCTGGGGCATCGTGCTGATGTTCTGCCTCATCCTGCAGATCGTTACAGGCATTGTCCTGGCCATGCATTACACGCCGCATGTGGACATGGCCTTTGCCAGCGTCGAACACATCATGCGCAACGTGAACGGCGGGCACATGATGCGCTACCTGCACCAGAACGGCGCCATGCTGTTCTTCCTGGCCGTGTATCTGCACATGTTCCGCAACATGTATTACGGCAGCTACAAGACCCCGCGCGAGGTCACCTGGATCATCGGCATGCTGATCTATCTGCTGATGATGGCCACGGCCTTCATGGGCTATGTGCTGCCCTGGGGTCAGATGTCCTTCTGGGGGGCCACGGTGATCACCGGCCTGTTCGGCGCCATTCCCGGTATCGGAGAAACGCTGCAGACCTGGCTGCTGGGCGGCCCGGCCGTGGACAACGCCGCGCTCAACCGCTTCTTCAGCCTGCACTATCTGCTGCCCTTCATCATCCTGGGGCTGGTGATCGTGCATGTCTGGGCCTTCCACCACACCGGCAACAACAACCCCACCGGGGTCGAGGTGCGCCGCGGGTCGAAGGAAGAGGCCGAAAAGGACACCCTGCCCTTCTGGCCCTATTTCGTGATCAAGGACCTGTTCGCGCTGGTCGTCGTGCTGGCCCTGTTCTGGGTTGTGGTCGCGTTCATGCCGAACTTCCTGGGCCATACCGACAACTACATCGAAGCCGACCCGCTGGTCACGCCGCCGGAAATCGTGCCCGAATGGTACTTCCTGCCCTTCTACGCGATCCTGCGTGCGTTCACCTCGGACGTGTGGATCGTGATTGCGGTGAACTGGCTGAGCTTCGGCATCATCGACGCCACCTTCTTCGGGGTGCTGGCGATGTTCGGGGCGATCTTCGTCTGGGCGCTGCTGCCCTGGCTGGACACCTCGTCGGTGCGGTCGGGCCGGTATCGTCCGATGTTCAAGTGGTGGTTCTGGCTGTTCATCGTGAACTTCGTGGTGCTGACCTGGGCTGGCGCCATGCCCGCCGAAGGGATCTACACGAACATCGCGCTGATCGGCACGACCTACTGGTTCGCCTATTTCCTGGTGATCATGCCGCTGCTGGGCGTGCTGGAAAAGCCGACCACGCCGCCGGACACGATCGAGCAGGACTTCAACGAGACCGTGAAGGCGCAATCCGGAAAGGGCGGCGGCTCCGGCCCGGCCCCCGAGCAGGTTCCGGCGGAATGACGGCGCAAGGAAAGGAAAGCCACATGAAACTCAGGACTCTGGCCCTTGCCGTCGCCGCTGCCGCCGCGCTTGCGCTGCCCGGCACGATGGCCGAAGCCACCAAGGTCAAGGGGGAGGTGACGAATTTCTCCTTCTCCTTCCAGGGGCCCTTCGGCTCCTATGACCGCAACCAGCTGCAGCGGGGGTTGCAGGTCTTTCACGAGGCCTGCGCCTCGTGCCACGGCCTGCAATATGTCGCCTTCCGCACGCTGAGCGATCCGAACGGCCCGGAACTGCCCGAGGACCAGATGCGGGCCTTCGCCGACATGTACGAGGTCTGGGACCCGGCGCTGCGTGACTGGCGCCCGGCCGAAGGCAACGACCACTTCCCCGAATCGCAGTTCGAGGGCGCCCCCGACCTGAGCCTTATGACCAAGGCGCGCGCCGGGTTCAGCGGTCCTTACGGTCTGGGCATCAACCAGCTTCTCAAAGGGATCGGCGGGCCGGAATACGTGGCGTCCTTCCTGCTGGGCTACACCGGTGAGGAGGACTTCCAGGCCGGCTCGATGTTCTACGAGAACAAGGCCTATGGCGGCTGGGTGAGCATGGCGCCGGTTCTGTTCGACGACATGATCGAATACGCGGACGGAACACGGGCCACCGAAGAGCAGATGGCGCTGGACGTGGCGGCCTTCCTGACCTGGACGGCCGAGCCGAAGCTGGTCGAGCGCAAGCGCGCAGGCTTCAGCGGGCTGATCATCCTCGCGGTGCTGGGCTCGCTGCTGTATCTGACCAACAAGCAGATCTGGGCGCCCGTCAAGAAGCGCGCCAAGGAAAGCTGAGCCATTTTCCTCCGTTCCGGAGATGACGACACCGAAAGCCCCCGCGCCCTGCGCGGGGGCTTTCTGCCATGTGCCGATCTGGAGGTATGCCCGCCCGCGGTGGGGGGAGCGCGTGCCTCGGTCCGGTTCAGGTCAGCGGCACGACGCAGTCGCAGATGCGCAGGCGCACCTTCTCGCCCACGCCGATGCTCGCCCCGGGCCCCGAGATCACGAGCATGCAGCGCTCGCCCTCCTGCACCCAGTAAAGCTGGTCATGGCCCCGGAACTCGCGCCCCACGACCGAGGCCGGGCCCTGCGGATCGGGTTCAAGCATGATCTGTTCGGGGCGCACCGCCAGATTGACAGCGCCATTGGCCGCCCGCGACAGGGGCAGCGTGCCAAAGGCGGTATCCACCCGCATCCCGTTCGCATTCCCGCGCAGGATGTTGGACCGTCCCAGGAACGAGGCCACGAATTCCGACGCCGGGTTGAGATAGATTTCGTCCGGCGTGCCGATCTGGACCACGCGGCCCGCTTCCATCACCGCGATCCGGTCGGCAATGGCCAACGCCTCTTCCTGATCATGCGTGACCAGTATGCCCGCCGAGCCGGTGGATTTCAGGAGCTTGCGCACCTCCTGCCGGGTTTCCACGCGCATCGCGGCATCGAGGTTTGAAAACGGCTCGTCCATCAGCACCAGCGGCGGCGCCACGGCGAGCGTGCGCGCCAGCGCCACGCGCTGCTGCTGCCCGCCGGACAGTTCGTGCGGCTTGCGCGCCTCAAGCCCCGACAGCCCCACCAGCCGCAGCATTTCGCGCGCGCGGGCCTCGGCCTCGGCGCGCGACAGCTTGCGCAGTCCGAAACGCACGTTGTCCAGCACATTCAGATGCGGAAACAGCGCGTAGTCCTGGAACACGAAGCCGATCCCGCGCGCCTCGGGGGGCAGGTGCGTGATGTCCTTGCCACGAAGGGTGATGGTCCCTTCGTCCGGCACCTCGAACCCGCCGATCATGCGCAGCGTGGTGGTCTTGCCGCACCCCGACGGTCCCAGCAGCGCCAGCATCTCGCCCTCGCCCAGCGAAAAGCCGACACGCTCAACCGCCGGGGTCTCCCCGTGGGGGAAGTGTTTGCGCAGGCGCGCAACCTCCAGGAGCACCCTGGCGGGGCGGGCGCGAAAGCCCAGCGGCGTGGCCTCGGCGGGCATCTTGAAGGACAGGGCTTTGGGCAGGCTGTTCATGGCACCTCGGGATCTCAGGTCTTCCTGTCATGGCGCAGAACGAAGCCCACGAAAAGGGCGGAAAACACCATGATCGCCGCGGCATAGGGCGCGGCTTCCATCAGCATCCCCTCGGAGGTGCGCGAGAACATGGTGATCGACAGCGGCCGGAACCCGGTCGGCGCCAGCAGGAAGGCGATCGGCAGTTCCTTCATGGCGATCACGAAGACCAGCACCATCCCGGCCACGACACCGGGGCGGATGGTCGGCAAGGTGACGCGGGCGAAGACCGAAAACGGCCCGTGGCCCAGCGCGCGCGCCGATTCCTCGACCGACGGGCGCGCCTGGTAGAGCGCCGATCGGATCGGCCCCAGCGCCAGCGCCAGAAAGCTGAGCGCATAGACAGTCACCAGCAACAGGTGGGTCTGATACAGGAACCGCGCCCCGTGGAGCGAGAAGAACACGAAGGCCAGCGCAAAGGCCAGCGCAGGCACGGCGTAGCCGACGAATGCCAGCCGGTTGATGAAGGTCGACAGCGGCGACGGGTAGCGCACCGCCAGCACCGCCACCGGCAGCGCCATGGCCGCCGCCATCAGCGCCGCGGGCGCCGCCACCGACAGCGATTGCGAAAACGCGCGGAACAGCGCGGGCAGGACGCCCGGCAGATCATCCAGCCGCACCATCCAGAAGCTGAGCACCGCAATGGGCAGGCCGATGCTGGCCACCACCACTAGCGCCACGAACCCCCAGCCGAGCGCATGCCCGGACAACGGCAGGGCCAGACGACGCCGTGCGGTGCCCGCGCCCGAACCGGTGCGCGCGTAATGCGCCCCCTCGCGCAGGCGGCTTTCCCACCAGACGACCGAGAGCGCGATGGCAATGAGGATCAGCGCCAGCCAGGCCGCATAGACACGGTCGAACATGGCCGAATACTGCAGATAGATGGCGTAGCTGAAGACCTCGTAGCGCATCAGGGCCACAGCGCCGAAATCACCGATCACGTAAAGCCCCACCACCAGCCAGCCAGCCATGAGCGCGGGCATCAGATGCGGCAGGGTGACGCGAAAGAACACCTCGCGCGGGGTGGCGCCCAGGGCGCGGGCGGCCTCTTCCAGCGACTGATCCAGCCCGGCAAAGGCCGCACGCAGATTGAGGTAGATATAGGGGAAGGTGTAGAGCGACAGCGCGAGGGTTGCGCCCCACAATCCCTGCAGGCGCGGGATGGTGAAGCCGAACACCTGGTTCATGAAGCCGAAATTGCCCGACAGACCGATCAGCGCATAGGCCATGACATACCCCGGCACCGCCAGCGGGATCACGGCAAGGATATTGACGAGACGCCGCCCGCGCAGGTCGGTGCGGCTGACCAGCCAGGCCAGCGGCAGCGCCATGGCGGTCGCCAGCGCCAGGGTGCAGAGCACCAGCAAGCCTGTGTTGACCAGCAGTTGCAGCGTCCGCGGCCGGGTGAGCATGTCGATCACCTGCGCCATGTCGGCCTGTGCGGCGCGCATCACCAGCCAGATCAGCGGCAGCACCATCAGGCCCCCGATCATCAGACCGAGGGCCGAAAAGATCACCCGGGCCCGCGGCATGCGCCACGGGCCCGAGGCCGATATCGGTGTGCTCAGGCTCAAATCAGCCCCGCGGCGCGGATCAACTCGAGCGTGCCTTCCAGATCGCCGATGGTGTTCAGGTCCACCTCGGGGGCAACGCGGGTCACATCGTCGATATTGATGTCCTGACGGGTGACGATCGTGCCCGGAATGATCGGGAACTCCGATACTTCGCCGGTGAAATACTGCTGTGCGGCAGGCGAGAGCAGGAATTCGATGAAGGCCTGCGCCTCTTCCTGCCGGGGCGAACTGTTCAGCACGCCCATGCCCGCGACCAGCAGCAGGTTGCCGATATCGCCCTCGTCGGCGAACAGCGTCTGGTTGACCGGGAATTCGGCATCGCGGTTGAGGAACCGCACCAGATAGTAGTTGTTGGTCACGGCCACATCGGCCTCGCCATCGCCGATGGCCTGGATGCCTGCGGTGTTGTTGCGCACGGCCACGGGCTCATTGGCGGCGATGCCTTCCAGCCATTCGCGGGTCGTGTCCTCGCCATGAATGACCCGCATGGCCGTCACATGGGCCAGGAACGAGCCATTGGTCGCAGGCAGCGCGATGCGGCCCTTCCACTTCGGGTCGGTCAGGTCGAAGATCGAGGCAGGCAGATCGGCCGCGTCCACGCGTTCGGTCGAATAGGCCAGCACCCGACCGCGGCCCGAAGTGGCCACCCAGCGGTTTTCACTGTCGCGATAGGCGGCGGGCACGTTGGCGACCAGCGCTTCGGGCAGCGGCGCGAACAGATCGACCACGGCACCGAGCGCGGCGGCGTCCTGCGCCCAGTAAAGGTCGGCGGGCGAGGCATCGCCTTCCTCCTGCAACAGCACGGCCAGTTCGGCGGTCCCGGCATAGCGCACATTCACGTTGATGCCGGTCTGCGCCGTGAACGCTTCGATGATCGGGGCAACGAGCGGCTCGCCGCGCCCGGAATAGAGCGTCAGATCAGCCAGCGTGGGGGTCGCGGCAAAGGCGGCCAGCGCGAAAACGGTGTTGCGAAGTAGTCTCATGTTCTTTCCCTTCGGGGCAGGTTTCAGGTCCATGCAGGAACAGGATCCCGGTACTGCGCAACGCGCGTCCCTTTCGCAGAGGTCTGCTCAATTCCCGACGCCCCCCGCGCTACAATACCCGATTACTTTCGTCAAGAAATAACCGAGCCGGTTTTGCCGCGCTCCCGCACCCGGAACGCGACCGGTTCACGGAGCGCTCCCGCCCGTCACAGGGTGCATCGCAGATGCACCCGCGCCCGTTGGGCCGAGCGGCGCGGGCCGGCCCCCCCCGGGGGATTTTACGCCGGCCCGCGCCGCCCCCCCGGGGCCGCAGGGCCGGGCGCCCCCCGCACCCCCCCCCGCGGGGGGCCCCCC
>JAFIEE010000041.1 GCA_020832705.1 Paracoccaceae bacterium | reverse complement strand
CCCGGCTGAGCTTGTCCCGCACCTCGCGCTCGACCTCGTCAAAGCTCCACACCGGAGAACCTCGAGGATCCCGGCTCTCACGCCGCTATCGTTGAGGAAATAGAACGCAGTGCAGGTGGCATGTGATGTTGCCTTACAGGGAAAGACTGCCCGCAAGGAGATTGCCATGAGTCAGGCTCACGCCATGATGCCCGAGACGCTGCACGATGAGCGCGCGCGGCTCGCATTTATCATCGACTTGAAGGGCTGCCTGGATGTGAAAGCCAGTGTCGCCAACGCGCAGCTGCTGGAGCGCAATGTGATGCCGAAGCTGGCGCCACGCGACGGGGATGACCCTCTGCACGCGGCGCGCAAGGCGATGGAAAAGGAACTTCCGTATCAGAACTGGATGACGCTGATGCGCAGCGCCCAGCAGATGATGTGGGATGCCGTAGGCCGCTGCGTGGATCGCCAGTATTCTGATCTCGAATCGCGGGCCGGGGAGTACTCGGGCGATGAGCAGGTACGCTTCGATGAGAACTTCGAGGTGCCGCGCTACCTCACAGCCGTGGATACGCACCTGATGCCCGGCAGTTACTATACCCAGCGTTCATCGAACGATGTGCGTCAGGGCGCCGTGTTCGATCTGGCCGCCGCGATCTACCATCGCGGCCAGAACGGCAACGAGCTCAACGATGTGCGGGGCCACACCATCGTATCGCACCTCTGGGAACGCTTTCCGGAGCTCGAGGCGCACAAGCTGCTGGAACTGGGCTGCACCGTGGGCCACTCGACGGCGGCGGTGGCAGGCTATTTCCCGGACGCGGAACTCCACGCCATCGACATCGGACTGCCCGTGCTGCGTTATGCGCAGGCGCGCGCCCGCTCACTTGGCATCAAGAACGTCCACTTCGCCCAGGAAAATGCCGAAACGCTGAGCTATCCGGACGCAAGCTTCGATGTGGTCTATTCGAGCGTGATGCTGCACGAGACCTCCGCCAAGGCCTTGCCCAGGATCATGAGCGAGTGCTACCGGGTGCTCAAACCCGGTGGCGTGGTGATCCACCTCGAGGTGCCGATTCGCTACGAGTCGATGTCACTGGCCGAGAAGCTGCGCGCCGAGTACGAGACCCATTACAACAATGAACCCTTCTGGCGCGGTGCCTGTACGGCCGATCTGGTCGGTGCCCTGCGCGCGGCCGGATTCGAAGGGGTCGAGGAAGGCTATCAGCAGGCTGTGCCGAAGGCCTCCCGTGGCGCCGAGGGCTTCTCGTCGAAGCGTGGTCCGGTGTATGCCTGCTGGTATGTGGTCTCCGGTCGCAAGCCTTGAGCACATCCGTCAGCGACAGTGCGCTGACGGCATCCGCCTCCCCACGCCCCGGGCGTTCACTGCCAGGGCTGAGCCTGGGGATGTGCCTGGGATGGGGCACCGGCACCATCGGCATTGCCATCCTGTTCAATACGGTCAACCTGCTGCTGCTGCGCTTCATGACCGATTTTCTCGGCATCGCCGCAGCCCTGGCAGGGCTGCTGCTGGCCGCCTCGAAAATCTACGATGCGCTGACAGACCCGGTGATGGGGATCATCAGCGATCGTACGCGCTGGCGCCTGGGTCGACGGCGACCCTACCTGCTGCTGGGCGGCGTGTTGTGCGCCGCGAGCCTGCCGATCCTGTTCTGGCTGCCCTCATGGGTCACGGCAGACTGGCGCGTGGCCGTGGTCGTGTTCGCCACCTTCTTCTATGCGACGGCCTATACGGTCTTCAATGTGCCCTACCTGTCGATGGCATCGGACATGCCGTTGACCTACCACGAACGCTCCAAGCTCATGTCGTTTCGAGTCTCCTCGATCGGCATCGGGCAATTGCTTGCCGGTGTGCTCGCACCACTGCTGGTGGCGTGGTTCGGTGGTGGTCAGGCAGGCTTTGCCGCAATGTCGCTGGTGATGGGCATGCTGGTGTTGACGGCCTGCTGGACGAGCTTCTTCGCCACCGGAGATGCACGACTGACGCCGCCGTCGGCGGCCGCACGCCGTGGTGTGGGCATCGAATGGAGTCTGCTGCGCGACAACCGGCCGTTCGCGTTGCTGCTGACCGTCAAGACGCTGCAGCTCAGCGGCATCGCCGTGCTGCAGGGCTCGCTGGCGTTTTTCGTCGTCCAGGTGCTGCAGGCCGGGGGTGGCATGCTGGCGACAATCTTCACGGTCAATACGGTGGTGATGATCGCGACCATGCCGGTGTGGCTGGCGATATCGCGACGCTACGGCAAGGTGCGCAGCTTCCAGCTGGCCGCGCTGATCTTCTTCGTGGCCTCTCTGGCGTGGTTTTTCGCCCGCCCCGGCTATCCCATGGCGCTTGTCGTCATCCAGGCGACGCTGACAGGGTTCGCCTCGGGCGGCATGCTGCTGGTGGGCCAGTCCCTGCTTCCGGACACCATCGCCTGGGACCGCCACCACAGCGGTCTGAATCGCGAGGGCGCGTTCACCGGCTTCTACTCGACTGCAGAAAAGATCGCCTTCGCACTGGGCCTGGCGTTCACCGGCTTGATCCTCGGCGCTGCGCTGGCGCGCAGCAATACATGCGCGCCGGTCCGCCCGCTGTTCGGCTGTCACGAGATTCTCAACACGCAGGGGGCAAGGGTGCGCGAATGTCTGGAGTGAGTGCGATGCGTGATCTGCGCGGCATCACGGCGCTGCTGTTCGACAAGGACGGAACGCTGTTCGATTTCCATCGAAGCTGGTCGGCCTGGACGACCGAGGTGCTGGACGAACTGGCCGACGGGGACCGCGACCACGCCGCCGCCCTGGGCGAGGTGATCGGTTTCGACCGCGCGGCGGTGCAGTTCCGCCCCGGCGCGCCCTTCATCGCGGGGACGCTGGACGAGGTCTGCGCGCTCCTGTTGCCGCACCTGCAGGGCTGGAGTGCCGGGCGGTTGCGCGACCACGCCGTGGCGCGCGCCAGTGCCGCGCGCATGGTGCCCCCGGTGCCGCTGGCGCCGCTGCTGGAGGGCTTGCGCGCGCGGGGGCTGGCGCTGGGTGTGGCCACCAACGATGCCGAGGCGGCGGCGCGGGCGCAACTGGCCCAGGCCGGGATCGCAGCACAGTTCGACCTGATCCTCGGCTGCGATTCCGGCCCGGAGCCGAAACCCGCGCCGGACATGCTGCTGCATTTCGCCGATCGCCTGGGGCTGATGCCTGCGCGGGTGGCGATGGTGGGCGACAGCACCCATGACCTGCTTGCCGGGCGCGCGGCGGGGATGGTCACGGTGGCGGTCTTGACCGGGATCGCCGGGCGCGCGGAACTGGCGCCCTATGCCGACCACGTCCTGGGCGATGTGGGCGACCTGCCCGGGCTGCTGGGCTGAGCCGCACCGCAGCGGGGGGCGCTGCTCCCCGTCGCAGCGGAGCTGCAACTCCACCCGGAGTATTTCAGGCAAGATGAAGGCGCGGGCGATGCGCGGTCGGCATTGGCCTGCGCGCGCGCCAGCGTGCGCCCGGCCCAACCCCGAGCGGTGCGGCTGGCCGCGCCTGTCGGGGGCGGGAGAGCCTCCTTTCCGGAACAGGTGCGCGGGTCACGGCGGGCGCAACCGGTCGGTCGCGTCCGGCGGCGGGGGGGCGCTGTTGCGCGCCGGGGCGCACGGCGCGCAGGCGGCGCCTTAAGGCATCACGGCTAGACCTGTGGCCCAGGGCGAACGGCATCGCGCATTCCGTTCCGGGCCAGTGGGGGCCGCGCTTCGGGGTCTCTGTCATCCATGGCAGGGCCGGACCGGAGACCCCGCGGACGGACACCGACGCGACTGCCCGGGCCAGGCGCCCGGGCCGGGCGCAAGGGTCGTGCAGGGCAATGCGCAGGGGCCGGGGCCGCAGCATCACGGAACGTCGTCACAGGAGAGGCGCGCATGAACAAGGCTGTCACCGAAGGGCTGGGGCTGATGCCGCCGCCGTTTTCCGCCGGGCTGGAGCACTGGTCGCAGACCACCGGGCGACCGGGCACGCCCACCTGGGACGAGGCGGCGAATGCGGTCTTCGTGCCCTCGGACCCGGATTTCGGCGGTTGCCTGGAGATGGTCAAGACCGCCGCCACCCAGCGGCTGCGCTGGATCGGCGAGGTGCCGATGCCGCCGGGCCTGTATCTGCGCATCACCGTGCGGATCAAGGCGTTGGCCGGTGCCCTGCCCGACGTGCGGATCGCGGGCTGGGCTGGGAACGCGGCGGGCAACAATGTGGGAGCGGTGCCCCAGACCGGCCCCGCGACGAGCTTGCAGGACTATGGCGAGGTGGTCGAGGTGTCGGCGATTGTCGGCTCGGGCGACCGCACCGGCGTGGACATGGCCTGGGGCACGGTGCCGGTCTTTGGCCATTTCGGCCTCGACCTGACCGGTCCCAACGGTGGCACCGTGCGGATCGATGATATCCGCATCGAGGATGTCAGCGCCTTCTGGCTGGAAGCGAAGCAGGGGCTGGTGGATGTGCGCGACTACGGCGCCCTGGGCGACGGGGTCACCGATGACCGCGATGCCTTTGTCGCCGCGGCGACCGCGGCCCAGGGGCGCACGCTGCTGGTGCCCGAGGGCAGCTTCCGCATCGACGGCAACCTCAGCATCGCCGGGCCGGTGCGCTTCGACGGCACGCTGCTGATGGCGCCCGAGCACCGGTTGCTGCTGCAGACCAACTACGACCTGCCGAGCTATGTCGCCGCCTTCGGGTCCGAGGATCTGGGCTTTCGCAAGGGCGTCCAGGCGCTGTTCCATTTCACCGGGCATGTGACCTTCGACCTGCGCGGGGCGCGGGTGCAGCTGGAATCGCCCGTCGATGTGGCGGCGCTGGCCGATCTGGACGATTTCGTCTCGCGCCGCACCATCAGCAACGGGCAGATCGACGTCATGACCAGCGGCGACTGGGACAGCCAGACCATCAGCCGCGTGGCGACCTATGACCCCGAAAACCCGACCACGCTTGGCGGCATGTCCAACATGGGCGCGGTGCAGGTCGGTGCGCGCCTGGGCGGCGTCGGCGTCGGCCGCGAGGTCTATGTCCGCGCGAAGAACAACGCCGCCGGCACGGTGACGCTGAGCCAGCCGCTGCATGGCGGGGCGGGCACCCAGAACTACAGCTTCACCCGTGATGCCTATGCGCTGGATTTCTCGGGCTTCGAGAACCTGCGCCGGTTCGAGTTCCAGCACATCGAATTCCTGTGCCGCAGCACCGCCAGCGCGGTGATGCTGCCGCGCGATGGCGGGATCATCCGGTTCAATGACTGCACCTTCAACCGGCCCAAGGATCGCGGCATCACCTCGATCGGTCGCGGCTGCCAGGGACTGCTGATCGACCATTGCCAGTTCCTCGCGCCCGATATGCCGCTACCCGCGCAGGACCGCACCTCGGTCGGGTTCAACGTGAACTCGAATGACGCGAAGATCCGCAACAACCGCGCGGTCATGTGGGGCCATTTCGGCATCATGAACGGGGCGGGGCACCTGATCCTTGGCAACCACTACTTCCAGGGCGACACCGAAGGCCAGGGTCTGCGCAAGGCCGGGATCGTGCTGACCCAGCCCAACGTCAAGACCTCGATCACCGGCAACTACATCGACAACACTTTCCTGGAATGGACGAACGAGCATTCGCCCTTCCCCGAGCATGACACCGGCTTTTCCTTCGGGGCGCTTACGGTGGTGGGCAACAACTTCACCTGCTCCAATGTCATTTCCCAGTTCGCGTTCATCGTGATCAAGCCGTTCGGGCCGGGCCATTTCCTTCAGGGCCTGAACGTGAGCGGCAATGTCTTTCGCACCTTCAACGGGCGGATCGACCGGGCGGACCGGACCGACACCACCCATGCGACGCTGAATTTCAGCCGGTTCCGGAACGTCATCTTCGACGACAACACCTATAACGGGGTGGATGATCCCGCCCAGAGCCCTTTGGTGATCCGCCATGACCAGAACACGGCGGCGCAGACCTGGACCATCGACACCGCCGCCCGCCTGCCGTTTCAGGGCTGGGCGCGCACGGTGGCCGCGCTGGTGATGGAGGGACCGGCAACCGGAGCGCAGGGCGTGCTGCGCACGCAGATGCCCTATGCCACGGTGCAGGAGGGGCCGGCGAACGACCGCATCCGCCTGCACTGGCCAGAGCCGACACAGGGCCGCGCGGTGGTGACGATCCGGGTGGACAACCCGCTTTGACCGCGGCGGCCCGCGCCTGCGGGCGCACGGGGCGGGACGAGGGGGCAAGGCGCGCGAATCACCCGCGCCTTGCCCCTTTTGCGTGTGCGCCCTGCGCCCTTGCGCGGGAGGTTGCGCCCCGGTCGTGCGCAGCGAAGCGTGCGCTCTCGGTGCCGACGCCCGGCCGGACGGCTACAGCGCGGACCCGGGCGCAGGTGCGAATGTCATGAAAAACAAGCAATTCCGGCAGGGTCGGAAAATAATTTACTAAACCTGTTACGCGGGATCGTAATTCTTTACAAAAAAATCCTTTGAAAAAAAATAGTTACACTTTCTTTGACGAATGCGTTATGTTGCCCCAAGGGAAGGGCGGCACCCGCTGCGGTGCCGGAAATTTCGAGGGGGGGATGCGGTAGACGTGACTCCGCCTCATGACAGGAGGAGCATTCATGTCCGAAACGGTTCAATCCCCGCTGGTTCCCGCGTCCGATGACTTCGTGGCGCGCGCCCATCTGGACGCCGCCGGTTACGAGCGGATGTATCAGGCCTCGATCGACAATCCCGAGGCATTCTGGGCCGAACATGGCAAGCGGATCGACTGGATCAGGCCATTTACCAAGGTCAGGAACGTCAATTTCGATTTCGGCCAGGTAGACATCAGGTGGTTCGAGGATGGCACGCTGAACGTCAGCGCCAACTGCATCGACCGCCATGTTGTCACCCGCGGCGATCAGACCGCCATCATCTTCGAACCCGATGACCCGGCCACCCCGGCCCAGCACATCACCTACAAGGAACTGCTGGAGCAGACCTCGCGCATGGCCAATGTGCTCAAGGCGCACGGGGTGAAGAAGGGCGATCGGGTGGTTCTGTATCTGCCCATGATCCCCGAAGCCGCCTATGCCATGCTCGCCTGTGCGCGCATCGGCGCGATTCATTCGGTGGTGTTCGGCGGCTTCTCGCCCGATGCGCTCGCCAACCGGATCAACGATTCCGAGGCCGTGGCCGTGATCACAGCCGACACCGCCCCGCGCGGCGGGCGGCGCACGCCGCTCAAGGCCAACACCGACAAGGCGCTGTTCGATTGTTCGGACAAGGTCAAATGCTTCGTGGTCAAGCACACCGGCGACCAGACCACATGGGTTGATGGCCGCGATATCGACATCAAGGCCGAGATGGCCGAAGCCGCGCCCTATTGCGCCTATACCGAAGTCGGCGCCGAGGATCCGCTGTTCGTGCTCTACACCTCGGGGTCCACCGGGCGGCCCAAGGGCGTGGTGCATACCTCGGGCGGTTACCTGGTCTATGCCGCCATGACGCATCAATACACCTTCGACTATCATGATGGCGATGTCTTCTGGTGCACCGCCGATGTCGGCTGGGTCACCGGGCACAGCTACATCATCTATGGCCCGCTGGCCAATGGCGCCACCACGCTGATGTTCGAGGGCGTGCCGACCTATCCCGATGCGGGCCGCTTCTGGGAGGTCTGCGCCAAGCACAAGGTCAACCAGTTCTATACCGCCCCCACGGCAATCCGTGCGCTGATGGCGCATGGTTCCGACTGGGTGGAGAAGCACGACCTGTCGTCGCTGCGGCTGCTGGGTTCGGTGGGCGAGCCCATCAACCCCGAGGCCTGGAACTGGTACAACACCCATGTCGGCAAGAACCGCTGCCCCATCGTCGATACGTTCTG
This sequence comes from Paracoccaceae bacterium, assembly GCA_020832705.1. Taxonomy (GTDB): domain Bacteria; phylum Pseudomonadota; class Alphaproteobacteria; order Rhodobacterales; family Rhodobacteraceae; genus Rhabdonatronobacter. Next base: position 16,003 of record JAFIEE010000041.1, on the reverse strand, counting down.
GCAGACCGAAACCGGCGGGCATCTGATCACGCCTCTGCCCGGCGCGATCCCGACAAAACCCGGTTCGGCCACCAGGCCGTTCTTCGGCGTGAAGCCGGTGGTGCTGGAGCCCGAAAGCGGCAAGGAGATTGCGGCGACCGAGGCCGAGGGCGTTCTGTGCATCGCCGATAGCTGGCCGGGCCAGATGCGCACCGTCTGGGGCGATCACCAGCGCTTTCAGGAGACCTATTTCCAGCAGTACAAGGGTTATTACTTCACCGGCGACGGCTGCCGGAGGGACGCCGACGGCTATTACTGGATCACCGGCCGCGTGGATGACGTGATCAACGTTTCCGGTCACCGCATGGGCACGGCCGAGGTCGAATCCGCGCTGGTCGCGCATGAAGTGGTGGCCGAGGCCGCCGTGGTCGGCTACCCGCACGAGATCAAGGGCCAGGGCATCTATGCCTATGTCACGCTCATGAACGGGATCGAACCCACCGACGAGCTGCGCAAGGAGCTGGTCAAATGGGTGCGCCAGGAGATCGGCCCCATCGCCTCGCCCGACCTGATCCAGTGGGCGCCGGGCCTGCCCAAGACCCGCTCGGGCAAGATCATGCGCCGCATCCTGCGCAAGATCGCCGAGAACGATTACGGCGCGCTGGGCGACACCTCGACGCTGGCGGAACCTGCGGTGGTCGATGACCTGATCGAAAACCGCATGAACCGGAGCTGAGGCGATGAGCGCGACCGAGACGCAGACCCGCCCCGCCGTGCTGATCCTGCTTGGCCCTCCGGGGGCCGGCAAGGGCACCCAGGCCCGGATGCTGGAGCAGGAACACGGGCTGGTGCAACTGTCCACCGGTGACCTGCTGCGCGCCGCCGTCAAGGCGGGGACAGAGGCCGGCAAGGCCGCCAAGGCGGTAATGGACGCGGGCGGGCTGGTCAGCGATGAGATCGTGCTCGCCATCCTGCGTGACCGCATGGCCCAGCCCGACACCGCGAAGGGGGTGATCCTGGACGGCTTCCCCCGCACCCCCGGCCAGGCCGAGGCGCTGGAAGCGCTGCTGGCCGGGCAGGGCGCATCGGTCTCGGCGGCGATTTCGCTCGAGGTCGAGGACGCGGCGATGGTCGAGCGTATCGCCGGGCGCTACACCTGCGCGAATTGCGGCGCGGGCTATCATGACAGGTTCAAGACCCCGGCGGTGGCCGGTGTCTGCGACGAATGCGGCAGCACGGAGTTCACGCGCCGCGCTGACGACAATGCCGAAACCGTGCGTGCGCGATTGGACGCCTATCACGCACAGACGGCACCGCTGATCGGCCATTACGAGGGCAAGGGCGTCCTGCGGCGTGTCGACGCGATGGGTGACATCGCCGAGATCGCCGCCGCGCTGCGCGCCATCGTGACGGACGCATCGGCCCGATAAACGCCGGAAAACCGGCACGCGCCCCGGCGCCCCCAGCGCCGCCCCCCTGCGACCCCGTTCGCAGGGACCGGCGGCGGCTGGCCAAGAGTTTCCTGTCCCCGCGCGGGGGGCAGGGAAGCGAGGAGGAAAATTGGGAGAGGTCTCATGTCCGAGAAAAAATCGACCGATGACTACTGGAAGGCCAACATCCGGATCATCACCATCTGCATGGTGATCTGGGCGCTTGTGTCCTTCGGGTTTGCCATCATTCTGCGTCCGCTGCTGGCGGGTATTCCCGTGGGGGGCACCGATCTGGGCTTCTGGTTCGCACAACAGGGGTCAATCCTGACCTTCATCGTGCTGATCTTCTACTACACCTGGTACATGAACCGGCTCGATCGCGAGTTCGGCGTGGAAGAAGAGTGAGGGCCTGAGACATGGATCAGTTTGTCATCAACCTGATATTCGTGGGCGCGTCCTTTGCCCTCTATATCGGGATCGCAATCTGGGCGCGCGCGGGGTCCACATCGGATTTCTACGCGGCCTCGCGCGGGGTCAACCCCATCGTCAACGGCGCGGCCACCGCGGCGGACTGGATGTCGGCGGCCTCGTTCATCTCGATGGCCGGCCTGATTGCCTTCGTGGGCTACGGCAACTCCACCTTCCTGATGGGCTGGACCGGCGGCTATGTGCTTCTGGCGCTGCTTCTGGCACCCTATCTGCGCAAGTTCGGCCGTTTCACCGTGCCGGACTTCATCGGCGACCGTTTCTACAGCAAGACGGCGCGGATCGTCGCGGTGATCTCGCTGCTGGTGATGTCCATCACCTATGTGATCGGCCAGATGACCGGGGCGGGTGTGGCGTTTTCGCGCTTCCTTGAAGTCGACAACCTGACCGGGCTGATCATCGCCGCGGCGGTGGTGTTCGCCTATGCCGTGCTTGGCGGCATGAAGGGCATCACCTACACCCAGTTGGCGCAGTATTGCGTTCTGATCACCGCCTACACCATCCCGGCGGTCTTCATCTCGCTGCAACTGACCGGCAACCCGCTGCCGCAGCTTGGCCTGTTTTCGACCCATACCGACTCTGGCCTGCCGCTGCTGCAGAAACTGGACGAGGTGCTGGTGGAGCTGGGCTTCCATGACTACACCGGGCTGCATGAGCCGCAGACCACCTTCAACATGGTGCTGTTCACCCTGTCGCTGATGATCGGCACCGCGGGTCTGCCGCATGTGATCATCCGCTTCTTCACCGTGCCCAAGGTTGCCGATGCCCGCAAATCCGCTGGCTGGGCGCTGGTCTTCATCGCGCTGCTCTACACCGTTGCTCCGGCTGTCGGTGCCATGGCGCGGCTGAACATCATCACCACCATCTACCCCGATGGCACCCAGAACCAGCCGATCACCTATGACGAGCGGCCGGACTGGATGCACACCTGGGAGCGCACGGGCCTGCTGCGGTTCGAGGACAAGGCCAACGACGGCCTCATCCGCTACTACAACGAAGCCAACCCCCCGCAGATGGCCATCGATGGCGGCTGGCAGGGCAACGAGCTGGTGACCTTCAACCAGGATATCCTGGTGCTGGCCAACCCGGAGATCGCGCAACTTCCGGGCTGGGTCATCGGTCTGATTGCCGCGGGCGGTCTGGCGGCGGCGCTGTCCACGGCGGCGGGTCTGTTGCTGGCCATTTCCTCGGCCATCAGTCATGACCTTCTGAAGCGGACCTTTGCGCCGGGGATCTCGGAAAAGCAGGAGTTGCTGTACGCCCGGATATCGATGGCCTTTGCCATCGTGCTGGCCACCTATCTGGGCGCCAACCCGCCGGGCTTTGCCGCGCAGGTTGTGGCCCTGGCCTTTGGTCTGGCGGCAAGCTCGCTGTTCCCGGCCATCATGATGGGCATCTTCTCGAAGACCATGAACGCGGCCGGGGCGATTGTCGGGATGATCGTGGGTCTTGGCTCGACCGTGATCTACATCTTCCTCTATCTCGGGATCTTCTTCATCCCGGGCACCAACCTGCTGCCGAACACGCAGGATGCCTGGATCATGGGGATTTCGCCGCTGTCCTTCGGGGCTGTGGGTGCGGTCCTGAACTTCGCTGCAGCCTACATCACGCTGAAGATGACCAAGCCCGCACCGGAAGAGATTCAGGAACTGGTGGAATCCATCCGCGTGCCCAAGGGCGCCGGTGGCGCCGTGGATCACTGATCCGGATCAATGACATCGGCCTGTCCCCGTGCCATGCGGGGGCAGGCCACACCATGGCCGACGGGGAGGGAGCGCCATGCAGGACCAGGACGACATCATCACCTTTCTGCAAAGCGTGCATCCCTATGACAGCCTGCCGCGGGACGAACTGGCGCGTGTCGCCGGTTCCTTCAGCCGCAGGGACTACCCGGCCGGAACCGAGGTCTATGCCAGCGGCGAGCCGATCCGCGGGCTTTTCCTGATCCGTTCCGGCGCGGTCGAGGTGATCGACAGCAACGGCGCCATGATCTCGGTGCTGGGGCCGCGCAACTCGTTCGGTGAACGGGGCCTGTTGCGCGACGGGCTGGCCGTCACCACCGCGCGCGCGACCGAGGAGTCGGCGCTGCTGATGCTGCCGGTGGCGGACCTGAAGCACCTGATCGCCAACCACCCCGCGTTCGAACGCTTCTTCAACCGCGGGCGCGGGGCCAGGGACCGCGCGGGCGACCTGTCCATGCTGAAGGTTTCGGACCTGATGACCCGCAGCCCCGTCACCTGCGCCCCCGAGGCCACCGTGACCGAGGCCGCGCGCACCATGCGCGAGAACCGCATTTCGTCGGTGGCGGTCACCGAGGGTGGCAAGCTGGTGGGGATCGTCACCACGCGCGACCTGACCGCACGCGTGCTGGCCGAGGGCCTGCCCGGCGATACGCCGGTGGCCGATGTGATGACCCGCGAGGTCCAGGCGCTCTCGCCCGAAAGCCTGGGCTCGGACATCCTGCACATGATGCTGGAGCGCCGGATCGGGCATCTGCCGGTGGTGCGCGACGGCAAGCTGCTGGGCATCATTACCCAGACCGACCTGACCCGGTTCCAGGCGGTGAATTCGGCGCAACTGGTGCGCGATGCCTCGGGCGCCGAGGATGCGCAGGCGCTGGCCCGCGTGACCGGGCGCATCCCGCAACTGCTGGTGCAACTGGTGGGCGGGCACAGCGCGCACGAGGTCGTCACCCGGCTGATCACCGATGTCGCCGACACGGTCACCCGCCGCCTGCTCAAGCTGGCCGAGGCCGAGCTTGGCCCCCCGCCGGTGCCCTATCTGTGGCTGGCCTGCGGCAGCCAGGGGCGGCAGGAACAGACCGGCGTGAGCGATCAGGACAACTGCATCATGATCGACGATTCCATGGCGCCCGGCGACATGGAGTATTTCCTGAAACTGGCAAGGATCGTTTCGGACGGGCTGAACACCGCCGGATATTTCTATTGCCCCGGCGACATGATGGCCACCAACCCGCGCTGGTGCCAGCCGGTGCGCCGATGGCGGCGCTACTTCCAGGGCTGGATCGACACGCCCGATCCCGAGGCGCAGATGCTGGCCTCGGTCATGTTCGACCTGCGCCCTATCGGCGGCGACGTGGCGCTGTTCCGCAACCTCCAGGCTGAAACGCTGGAAGCTGCGTCTAGGAATTCGATCTTCGTGGCGCACATGACCTCGAATTCGCTCAAGCACCAGCCGCCGCTGGGCCTGCTCAGGGGGTTCGCCACCATCCGTTCCGGCGAGTACAAGAACCATGTGGACATGAAGCTGGGCGGCGTGGTGCCGGTCACCGATCTGGCGCGGATCTACGCGCTGAAGGGGCGGCTGACACCGGTGAACACCCGCGAACGGCTGCTGGCCGCGGAAAGCGCCGGGATCATCAGCGCATCCGGCGCGCGCGACCTGATCGAGGCCTATGACCTGATCGCCCGTCTGCGGCTGGAAAACCAGGCCGCGCTGGTGCGCATGGGGCGGAAGCCCGACAATTTCCTTGCACCGTCGGACCTGTCGGATTTCGAACGCAGCCACCTGCGCGATGCCTTCGTGGTGGTGCGCACAATGCAATCGGCGGTGGGGTCGCGCACCGGAACCCTGGGATAGGACGCACACATGCTGCTGGAATTCATCGCCGTTGTCGCGGCCGCCTTTGCCGCCGGGGGGCTGGCGCTGGTGGCGAACCACCTGAGCCGCGGGCGGCTGCCGGGCTGGGCGCCGCCCTTTGCCGCCGCCGGCGGGATCATCGCGATGATCATCTATCTGGAATACACCTGGGCCGACCGGGTCGAGGCGGCGCTGCCGCCTGGCGTGGTGGTGGCGCAGCAGAACACGCACACCGCATGGTTCCGGCCCTGGAGCTATGTCTTTCCGCTGTCGAACCGGATCACCGCCGTCGATCACCGCATGCGCCTGACCCACTCCGCGCAGCCGGATCTGGTGCTGACCGGCGTGATCCTGCAGGAACGCTGGGCGCTGAACTTCGGCGTGCAGGTGGTGTTCGATTGCGCGAATGCGCGGCGCATGGACGTGACCAGCGCCACAAGGTTTACGGAGGAGGGCGTGCCCGAGGGGGGGGACTGGTTCAACCTGTCTCCGGAGGACCCCGTGCTGCGCGAAGCCTGTGAAGGAGGAGAGCATGGAGGACGCGACGGATAAGCCCGCAGCGCGCATTCTGGTGGTCGAGGACGAGGACAACATCGCCATCGCGCTGGACTATCTGCTGACCCGCGAGGGATATGCGCAGACACGGATCGAGACCGGCGCCGGCGCCGTGGACCTGATCCGCGACATGCGCCCCGATCTGGTGCTGCTGGACGTGATGCTGCCCGAGGTCTCGGGTTACGAGATCTGCCAGTCGGTGCGTGCCGACCCCGAACTCGCGCATATCCCGATCCTGATGATGACCGCGCGCGGTTCGGCCATGGAGCGGCGCAAGGGGCTGGCCATGGGCGCGACGGGGTTCATCACCAAACCCTTCGAACTGAAGGCCCTGCGCGAAGAGGTGCGCCGCATCCTGGCAGACCCGCAGGCGGCGCTGGATGCGGCGGCGGCGATGGTGGCCGCCCCGGCCGGGCAGGATCATGCTTGAACGCCTGAGCCTGCGCATCCGCATCCTGCTGTTCTTCGTGCTGATCGCCGCCGGCGGCATCGGGGCAATACTGGTGGGGTTCTGGATGGCGCTGTCCCGCGCCGGGGACGTGCCGGGGCTGACCGGCGCGCTGGCGCAGGCCGGTATCTTTGCCGGGTTCATCATGGTCGGGCTGGTGGCCTGGGTCTGGCTCATGTTCGACACCCATGTCGCCCGCGCCATCGAGGCGCTGGCCAACGCCATCCGCGCCCGCACCCATGCGCAGGTCGAGCAGGAACTTGACCGCGACCGCGCGCGCTATCTGGGCGATCTGGCCCCGGCGGCCGCCGAGGCCACGCGCAAGCTGACCGAAACCCGCAGCGCGCTGGCCGAATCCGTGGCGCGCGAAACCTCGCGCCTGTCGGCGGAAAAGGCGCGGCTGGAAAAGCTGCTGGCCGATGTGCCGGTGGCGGTGCTGCTGTGCACGGGCGAGCATCAACTCGTGTTCTACAACGGCCAGGCGGTGGAACTTCTGGGCGCAGGCGCGGCGCCGGGGCTGGACCGCAACCTGCTGGAATACCTGCGCGAAGGCCCGATCGCCCATGCCTATGCGCGGCTGCTCGATGCCGGCGACCCTGATGCGGCCTCGGACCTCTTGTGCGCCACCACAGGCAGCGCGCGGCTGCTGGCCGCGCGGATGCGGGTGTTGCGGCGCACCGAACAGGGCGGCCCGCCTGGCTATGTGCTTACCTTGCGCGACGTGACCGCCGACATGGCCGCCCATGCCAGCCGCGAGGCACTGCTGACTGAGGTCTTCGACCGCGTCCGCCGCCCGGCGGCCAATCTGCAGACCGTGATCGGCGTGGTGTCCGAGGAGCCCGAAAGCGATGCCGCCGCCGCCATGCTGCCCGCGATGCTGGACGAGGTGGCGCAGCTGACCGGGGCGATCACCGAACTGGGCCAGCGGTTCGACGCCGGGCGCACCGACTGGCGCCCGCTGGCGGAAACGCGCAGCGCCGACCTGTTCGACAGCCTGCGCGCGCGGTTCGAGGCCGAAGCCATGGCGCTGGACTGCGCCGGGCCGGAACTGATGCTGCGCTGCGACGGGTTCGAACTGGTGGCGCTCTTCGCCTGGGCCGGGCGGCGGCTGACCGCCGAAGGGCAGGGCGTGCGCTTCCGGCTGGACCTGATCGAAGAGGACGGCCCCGGCGCGGTGCTGGACCTGAGCTGGCAGGGCAAGCCGCTGGGGGTGGGCGATTTCGACCGCTGGCTCGAGGATCCGGTGGACCCCGCCGCGCCGGACCTGACCGCGCGCGCGGTGCTGAACACCCATGGCACCGAAGCCTGGACCGAATTGCGCCCGGGTGGCGGCGCCATCCGCCTTCCGATCCGCCACGCCCGCCGCGCCACCCGCCGCCCGCCGCCCGTCGCCCGCGAGGTGGTCTATGATTTCGAGCTTCTGTCCAAGGCCCGCAACGCCGCCGTGGCCGATGCGCGGCTGGCGGATCTGACCTATGTGGTGTTCGACACCGAAACCACCGGCCTGACCCCTTCGGCCGACGAGATCGTGCAGATTGCCGCCGTGCGGCTGGTCAACGGGCGGCGCGTGCGGGGCGAGGTCTTCGACACGCTGGTGGACCCGCAGCGTCCGATCCCGGCCAGTTCCACCGCTGTCCACGGCATCACCGAGGATATGGTCAAGGGCGCCCCCACCATCGCCGAGGCCGGGCAACGGTTCCACGGTTTCGCGCGCGGCGCGGTGCTCATCGCCCATAACGCGCCCTTCGACATGGAATTCCTGCGCCGGCATGAAAAATCCATCGGCGCCAGCTTCGACCATCCGGTGCTGGATACGGTGCTGCTGTCGGCGGTCGTCTTCGGCCAGACCGAGCAGCATTCGCTGGATGCGCTGACCGCGCGGCTGGGCATCACCATCCCCGAGGAAGCCCGCCACACCGCCATCGGCGACACGGTGGCCACGGCCGATGCCTTCCTGCGGCTGGTGCCGATGTTGCAGGCGCGGGGGCTGGAAACATTCGGCGACGTGCTGCGCGAGGTGCGCCGCCACGGGCGATTGCTGAAGGACCTGAACACCGACGCATGAGGGCGGGCGCAAGGCGCTGCCGATCGGCCCGCCGCCACCACCACCCGCGCCACCGAATTGCGCTTGCAGGGCGCACCGCGAAGCGCTAATCGAAACGCAAGGCGGGTGTAGCTCAATGGTAGAGCAGCAGCTTCCCAAGCTGACGACGAGGGTTCGATTCCCTTCACCCGCTCCAGAGAACCCCGCAACGACCGCGTGACAGCCCGCCCCTGCCATGGCCGGGTCGCGCGGGGTGGGCCTGCGCGTCCCGGTGATCCTCTGATCGTCGCGGGGGTCAGACGGCCATTGCGACCGGCTCGGCAAATTCCAGATCGTCCATCATCGCCATCTGCCCGGCGGCCAGCGGGCGGCGCAGGCGGGCGTTTTCGATCAGCCCGATGGGGGCGTGGCCCGGCACGGCGTCGCGTTCCAGCGCTTCGCCACGCATCACGAAGCTGCCGACGGCGCGGGGAATGTGCAACCCGGCAGGCAGATCATGCTTGGCGATGGCCGCAACCGAGTGACGCGCAGGGTTTGACGCCCGCAGCAGCGGGGGCCGCCCGCTGGCCAGATTGGCAAGGCTGATCGGGATCTCGAAATGCCCCAGGTGAAAGGGCCGCGTGATCAGGTAATGCGGCCCGTTGCCCAGCTTGTAGTAGGCCAGCGCCGCGGGCGGTGCGGGGTGGGTGGCCAGAACGAAGACCTCGCCCCCGCCCCCGGGTAGAAGGACATAGTCCGACAGCGGCATGGCGCGGTCGCGGGCCACATGGGCGATTTCTGCGGCGCCCTCGGTCAGGTTCTGCGCCGTCGGCCCCAGCAATCCCTGCCGCGCGATACCGACCCTCAGCGCATCGGCGACCAGCGCGTGTTCCATCTGCACCTTGGTGCCATCGGTGAAGGCGGTCACGGCCTGCAGGCTGATGCCCTGCTTCGCCGACCAGTGCAGCATGTCGGCGCGGGTCGGCGTCTGGTTCAGAAACCCCTTCTGCGCGCCATAGACCAGCGGGGCGAACCCCATCAGGCGGACCTCGTGCGCCAGCGCAACGATGCTGCCGGGCTGGTCGCCCTGGGCTTCGAACACCATGCCGGAGGCCGCGAATTCGGCGCCCAGTGTGACCTGGAATTCGGTGTTCATGGTCAGCACCGGCTTGGTGCGGGCAAGTGCGGCGGCGATCACGTTGCGCGCTGCGGCGACATGGCCCGAGCACTCCACCACGATATCGCAGCCCGCGATCATGGTTTCGGGGTCGCGCGTGATCTGCAGGCCCGAGAATCCCGCAACCTGTGCCGGGTCGCGCCGGGTCAGCACAGGGCCCAGCCGCCAGCGTGCCGGATCACCGGCCAGAAGCGCCGCCAGACCGCGCGCAATGAACCCGGTTCCCGAAATCCCGATCCGTATCGGCGCCCCTGATGCAATACCCATCGGCAATCCTGAACCGTGCAACCCATTCCCGCGCAAAGGCACCGGCCAGGCCGCCCTGCGCGATCACGTAAGGATCACCTTCCGGCAACCGATCTTCAAGCGATAATTCTTGCAGGGGCAACGTTTCGGATGGGCTGGACCGCGCGCCGGGCAGGCCAGACAGCCAGTCGTCAGACGGATTTGTCATGTCGCTGTGATCGGCGCGCGGGATCGGCTTGCCCCGCGCGTGCGTAATCTTTGCATCAATTCATCAGCAACGGAGTTATCGGAATGGCCACTGTCACCGACGTCATCGACCGGACCGCGCGCGTGCTGCCGCGCATCCGGCATGCCGACTGGCTGCTGCGCGTGCCGCTGGCGCTGGTCCTGTTTCAGTACGGTTTCGACAAGTTCCCGCTCGATGCCGATGTGGCGGCGGGCTGGGGGCTGCCGCTGTTTCTCTGGGCGCTGGCCGGGTTTGCCGAGATTGGCGTGGCGGCGATGCTGCTGGCCGGTGGCCTGTTGCGCGGCCGTCCGGGTGAGCTGGTGACCCGGCTGGCCGGGGCTGGTGCGGCGGTGATCGTCGCCGGTGTGGTCGTGGTGGCCTACCGGGCGCCGCCGCTGGACCTGCTGATGTTCAACCAGTTCCACATCCTTCTGCTGGGCGCGGGCGCGTATCTGGCCCTCAAACCCCACCCGCAGTGAGCTTCATCCGGCCCGGGATACGCACGGGGGGTCGCCCCCTCCGGCCGTCAGCCCAGCGCCATGCTGACGGCGCTTTCGGGCAGTTCCTCGTCAAAGCAGCGCTGGTAGAACTCGGCCACGGTCTTGCGCTCCAGCTCATCGCACTTGTTCAGGAATGACAGCCGGAAGGCATAGCCGACCGAGCGGAAGATGCGCGCGTTTTCGGCCCAGTTGATGACCGTGCGCGGGGACATCACCGTCGACAGATCGCCGTTGATGAAGGCGGTGCGCGTCATGTCCGCCACCGTCACCATCTGGCTGATTTCCTTGCGCCCCTTGGCGGTGTTGTAGGCCGGGTTCTTGGCCAGCACGATGGCGGTTTCCGCGTCGTGGGACAGATAGTTCAGCGTCGCCACCAGCGACCAGCGGTCCATCTGCGCCTGGTTGATCTGCTGCACCCCGTGATAAAGCCCGGTGGTATCGCCGAGCCCCACGGTGTTGGCCGTGGCAAACAGCCGGAAGCTGGGATGCGGGGTGATGATCTCGTTCTGGTCCAGCAGGGTCAGCTTGCCGTCATGTTCCAGCACCCGCTGGATCACGAACATCACGTCGGCGCGCCCGGCATCGTATTCGTCGAAGACGATGGCGACGGGGTTGCGCAGCGCCCAGGGCAGGATGCCTTCCTGAAACTCGGTCACCTGCTTGCCGTCGCGCAGCTTGATCGCGTCCTTGCCGATCAGGTCGATCCGGCTGATGTGGCTGTCGAGGTTCACGCGCACCGCGGGCCAGTTCAGCCGCGCGGCCACCTGTTCGATATGGGTGGATTTCCCGGTGCCGTGATAGCCCTGGATCATGACCCGGCGGTTGTACTGGAACCCGGCCAGGATGGCGAGCGTGGTGTCGGGGTCGAACTTGTAGGTGGCGTCGATGGCGGGCACGCGTTCGGTGCGTTCCTCGAACCCCTTGATCACCATGTCGCTGTCAATTCCGAAGACGTCGCGGACCGAGATCTCCTCGGTCGGTTTCACTGTCGCTGCCATGTTGCCGTCCGCCATCTGTCCTGTCCGCAGGTCTGTTTGCGCCTTCTGTGTTACATATCTTGGCCGGGCGCAAGGGGAAGGCCACCCCCGCCCGGCCCGGGACGCGCGATCAGGCCGCCGCTGCCCGCAGCGTGGCCATGGCCTGCGCCAGGTCCAGCTTGCCGTCATAGAGCGCCCGGCCCGAAATCGCGCCATCAAGCGCCACGCCGCAATCGCGCAACGCCACCAGATCATCGAGCGACGACACGCCCCCCGAGGCGATGACCGGCAGCCGGGTCGCGCGCGCCAGCGCTGCGGTGGCGGTGACGTTCGGGCCACCCATGGCGCCGTCGCGGTCGATGTCGGTATAGATGATCGCCGCCACGCCCGCATCCTCGAACCGCTGTGCCAGTTCGGTGGCCTCCACCTCGGTCTCTTGCGCCCAGCCGCGGGTGGCCACGCGGCCAGCGCGCGCGTCGATCCCCACCGCCACCCGGCCGGGAAAGGCGCGCGCCGCCTCGGCCACCAGCTCGGGGTCCTCGACCGCCACGGTGCCCAGGATCACGCGGCGCAATCCCTTGTCCAGCCAGGTCTCGATGGTGGCCATGTCGCGGATGCCGCCGCCCAGCTGACACGGCACCTCGACAGCTGACAGGATCGCCTCGACCGCCTTAGCGTTCACGGGTGTGCCCGCGAAGGCACCGTTCAGGTCCACCAGATGCAGCCATTCCGCGCCCTGCTCAACGAAGGCGCGGGCCTGTGCCGCCGGGTCGTCGTTGAACACCGTGGCACGCTCCATGGCGCCCTTCAACAGGCGCACGCACTGGCCGTCCTTGAGATCGATCGCCGGGTAGAGGATCATGCCGGGGTCCTTTCGCGGGGCTGCGCAAACTGGTGATGTCGCGCTCATACCTGCTGTCACGCGCCGGGAAAACCCCGCATCGGCCCCGGCGCGCCCGGGATCCATGCCGCACGGTCAGGATTGCCCGAAGCCCCTGTCGCAGTGCAGTCTGGACCCATCGCTCGGGGAGGAGCGCTTACGGGAGGATCGAGACATGCGCAAACTGACACTTGCCGCCGCTGCGGCGCTGCTGGCGCTGGCCGCGCCCGCCGCTGCGGACCCGGTGCACGGAATGTGGAAAACCCAGCCCGATGACAACGGCAACTTCGGTCATGTGCGGATGCAGACCTGTTCCAACGGGCTGATCTGCGGCGGGCTGGTGGCGGCCTTCGACGGCTCCGGCAGTCAGATCGACTCCGAAAACATCGGCCGCGCCATCGTCTGGGACATGGAGCCGCAGGGCGGGGGCGCCTATCGCAACGGTCGTATCTGGGCACCGGACCGCAACCGCACCTATTCCTCGCGGATGGAATTGCGCGGCAACGAACTTGGCGTTTCGGGGTGCGTGATGGGTTTTTGCCGCGAACAGGTCTGGACGCGCCAGAACTGAGCGGGCCGGGCGCCGGGCATTGACGGGGCGCGCAGGTCAGCGCGCCCCCTTACCCGCTCATCCATGTGGTGATTGCGCCCAGGTCCGGGCGTGGCCGCTCGGGCGGGGTGCGCCGTTCGGTGCCGATATGGATCATCCCGGCCACGAACTCGTCTGCGCCCAGCGCCAGCCCATCGGTCGCGAACGCGCGGTCGTGCGCGGCCCATCCCGTCAGCCAGCACGCGCCCCACCCCGAGGCCAGCGCTGCGTTGACCAGCGACACGCATGCCGCCCCCGCCGACAGCGTCTGTTCGATCCGCGGGATGCTCTCCGAGGGTTTCGGCGACGCCACAACCGCCACCACCAGGTCGGCGTCCCGGTATTGCGCCACGCCTTTTTCGGTCCGCTCCGGGTCCAGCCCCAGCGCCTCGCCCCGTGCCTGCGCCAGCCCCGCCCGCCGCGCCAGCGCCGGTTTCTCCAGCACGATGAAGCGCCACGGCTCCAGCTTGCCGTGATCGGGCACCCGCGCCGCCGCCTGCAGCAGCACCTCCAGCGCGGCGCGATCGGGGACCGGCGGGGTCAGCATCTTCGCCGGGCGCGACCGACGGCTGAGCAGGAAATCCATCACGGCAGCATTGGGCATGGGGGTAGGGGACTCGGGCATGATGCAGGGTCTTTCACTGTTGGCCCGTCACAGGTAAGTTACCTGTGCGTCCGGGTCCAGCCCGGCGCGCCGGCATTCGGGGGCATTGGGGGGCATTGGGGGATACCATGGGCAAGCACATGGCCGCGACCGAGGATCTGCGCGATCTGGCCGAATCCGGTGCAAGCATCGCGGTGCGGGTTGCGCCAAGGGCCACGCGCGAGGCGGTGGAGCGGGGCAAGGACGGCGTGGTCCGGGTCCGCGTGACCTGCGCGCCCGAGGCCGGCAAGGCCAACCGCGCGGTGACCCGGGCGCTGGCCTGTGCGCTGGGGGTGGCACCGTCGCGGCTGGAATTGCGCCGCGGCATGACCTCGCGCGACAAGCTGTTCGTGCTGCGCTGATCGCACCGGGCGCGGCCTGCGGCCTCAGCCCTGTTGCCCGGGCTTGACGATCAGCACATCCGTCGGTGGTGCGCGCATCATGTCGCGGGTGTAATTGCCCAGTGTGCCCGGGTCGCGACCGGAATGGGTGCCCATGGCCAGCAGGTCGGGCGCCAGCTCCTCCATGCGGAAACGCAGCACCTCATGCACGCCGCCGATGACGATTTCGGGCGGGATCATCCCCGCGGGCAGGCCGGGCAGGGCGCAGAAGGCCGTGCGCAGCAGTTCGGCCTCGGTCATGCTGCGGGTTTCTCCGGCCTCGGGCGTGGACAGTTTCTCGCGCAGGGGCATGTGCAGGGCATGTATGGCGTGCAGGCTGGCGCCGGGGGCGATCCGCGCCGCCATCGCCAGTGCGCGCGCGCAGGTCGGCGAGAAGGTGACCGCGCCCAGGACCCGCGTATAATCGGCCCGCGGCGCACGATGCGCGATCAGCACCGGCGCATCCGCCTTCAGCACGATCCGCTCCAGCGTGGTCAGCCGCAGCAGGTCCAGCGCCCGGCGTTCGCGGTGCAGCCCCGCCACCAGCAGATCGGCCCCGGTTTCGCGCAGCAGCGCCAAAAGCGCCACCTCGGCCTCATCCTCGATCACCCGGCAGTCGATCGGGACATCGGCATATGCTGCCGCCGCGGCGCGCAACCGCTCGCGCAAGGCCGCCGGGCGCGGGCGGCGGCGCAGCGCGTGCCGTGCCAGCCGCGCCACCCCGGGACGCGGCGGCGCCACCACATGCACCAGCAGAACCCGCGCGCCCAGCAGCCGCGCCAGACGCGCGGTCCGTCCCGGCACATGCGCCGAGCGCCGGGTCAGATCCGTTGCCGCAACGATCAGTTTCATTCCCACCGTCCCGCCCGAGGCCCCTGCGCTTCGCTCCTGCCATAGCACAGCTTGCGCCGCGCCCCTAGCGTCCCGCGCCCCGTGCCAACCGCCGATACCAGCCGCCCAGCAGCAGCGGCGTCAGATACATCGGCACCTGATAGCAGCCGATGAACAGCAGCAGCAAGTCCACCGCCGGTTCCGGCAGCACGCCCAGGAACAGCGCCACGTTGCGGTTCCCGGCGGTGATGCCCATGGCAGGGGCGGCCTCGGGCGTGCGCCCGCGGGCCAGCGCGCTGACACCGATCTGCAGCACCAGATTGGCCGCCATGACCACCGCCAGCGTGACCCAGACCGCCCCCCCGGCGAAGAGCGCGGGCCCCACCGCCGACATCAGCGCAATCACGACCACCCCCAGCGTGACCGCCGCCAGCCCGTCCATGGCGCCCTGCGCCCGGGCGCCGCCCGCCACCACGCCGCCCGCGCGCAATGCCAGCGCCAGCCCCCCCGCCAGCGTGATCAGGCCCAGCAGTTGCACCACCGCCCGGATCACCGCGCCCGGACTGCCGAAGGCCGGGATGAACCAGAACACCGGCAGCGCCGTCAGCGGCAGCAGCGCCGTGCCCAGCACCAGCTGCCGCAGCGCGGGCGCCGGCGCCGCCCCGGCCAGGATCGCCAGGTTCGGGCTGCCGGTGATCGGCGCGGCGGCCAGCATCAGGACCAGCCCCAGCGCCAGCGGATGGGCCAGCCAGCCAAAGGCCCCGAACACCGCGACCGCCGCCAGCGGCAGCACCAGTTGCAGCATCAGCACCGCCAGCCCCGCCCCCCGCAGCCCCGTCAGCCCCGCCTGCACCCCCGCGGGGCCCAGCCGCAGCACGCCCAGAAACAGCAGGAACACCACCATCGGGGCGATCAGCGGGCGCATCGCCTCGGCCAGCGCCGGAAGGGCGATCCCCGCCACCAGCCCGCCGACCAGAAACCAGCGGCCATGGCGGGCGCACCAGATCAGGGCATCGACCGCCATCGCCCCATC
>JAFIEE010000261.1 GCA_020832705.1 Paracoccaceae bacterium | reverse complement strand
AAACCCCCCCCGCCCCCGCCCCCGCCCCCCGCCCTGGGGGGTCCGGCGGCGCGCCCGGCGGTCACGCGCGGGCGGGACGGAAGGGGCGCGGGGCAAGGCACCTTTCTTGCGGTGACGGGCCGGTGCCCCCGGGGCCGGATCGGCGCAACGGCATTGGACTCGTGCGCCCGTGCATTACCTTTTCGCCACCACACCCGCACCATCAGCCCCGCCCGCACGCACCCCGATGTCCGGTTTCGACGCCCATCTTCACCCGCGCCCCGAGGGGCTTTACTGCCCCGGCGGCGATTTCCACGTGGACCCGGTGCGCCCGGTGCAGCGCGCGCTGATCACCCACGGCCACGCCGACCACGCCCGCGCGGGCCACAGCCATGTGCTGGCCACGCGCCAGACACTGGATATCATGGCGATCCGCTACGGCGCAGATTTCGCCGCCCACACCCAGGTCGCCGACGGCCCCCTGCGGATCGGCGAGACCACTGTCAGCTTCCATCCGGCCGGGCATGTGCTGGGCTCGGCGCAGATCCGCATCGAAACGCCGGGCGGTGTCTTCGTGGTCACCGGCGATTACACCCGCACGCCCAGCGCTGCCTGCGCGCCCTGGGAACCGGTGCCCGCCGATGTGCTGGTGACCGAGGCGACCTTTGCCCTCCCGGTGTTCCGCCACCCGGACCCGGACGCGGAAATCGCCCGATTGCTGGACTCCCACCGCACATTCCCCGGCCGCGCGCATCTGGTGGGTGCCTATGCGCTGGGCAAGGCGCAGCGGGTCATCACACTGCTGCGCGCGGCAGGCTGGGACGGGCCGGTATATGTCCACGGCGCGCTGCGGCGGCTGTGCGACTACCACACCGAGCAGGGGATTGACCTTGGCGCGTTGCCCGCGGCCACCATCGAACGCGGGAACAAGGCGCAGTTCGCGGGCGCCATCGTCATCGCCCCGCCCTCGGCCTTTGCCAGCCGCTGGGTGCAGCGTTTCCCGGACCCGGTGATCGGTTTCGCCAGCGGCTGGATGCAGGTGCGCGCGCGGGCGCGGCAACGGGGCGTGGAACTGCCGCTGGTGATCTCGGACCACGTGGACTGGCCGCAACTGACCGCCACCATCGCCGAACTGTCCCCCGCCGAAACCTGGATCACCCATGGCCGCGAGGAGGCGCTGCTGCGCTGGTGCACGCTCAACGGCCACCGGGCGCGAGCGCTCAACATGGTCGGCTACGAGGATGAGCCCGACTGATGCGCCGCTTTGCCCGCTTGCTTGAAGCGCTCGCCTTCACCCCGCGCCGCAGCGTGAAACAGGCGCAATTGCTGCGCTATTTCACCACCACGCCGGACCCCGACCGGGGCTACGCGCTGGCGGCACTGACCGGCGATCTGGAACTACGGCAGGTCACGCCATCGCTCCTGCGCGCGCTGATTTCGGAGCGGATGGACCCGGAGTTGTTCGCGCTCTGCTACGACTATGTCGGCGATCTGGCCGAAACCATCGCGCTGGCCTGGCCCGATGGGACCGCGCCCCCCGACCCGCCGCCGCTCGCGGCGCTCGTCTCCGAATTGCAGCGCGCGGGCCGCGCCGAGCTGCCCACGCTGGTGGCCGCGCGGCTGGACGCGCTGGGTCCGACCGAACGCTACGCCTATCTGAAGCTGGCCACCGGCGGGCTGCGGGTGGGCGTGTCCGGGCGGCTGGCCCGCGTCGCGCTGGCAGAATTCATCGGCGTGGATGTGGCCGAAGTCGAGGAACTCTGGCACGGGGTGGCGCCGCCCTACGCGGCGCTCTTCGCCTGGGCGGACGGCGGGCCGCGCCCTGAACCGGCGCGCGCCAGCCTGCGGCCCGTCATGCTGGCCACCGGGTTCGACGATGCGGACCCCGAAACGCTGGACCCGGCCGATTTCGCCGCCGAATGGAAATGGGACGGGGTGCGCGTGCAGGCGGTGGCCGAAGCGGGCGAGCGTCGGCTTTACACCCGCACCGGACAGGACATCAGCGCCACCTTTCCCGATCTGCTGGAGCGGCTGGACTTCGAGGGCGTGATCGACGGCGAACTGCTGATCCGCACGGGCGACCGGGTGGCCCCGTTTTCCGACCTGCAAAAGCGGCTCAACCGCAAGCGCGTCTCGGGCGCCCTGCTGGCGCGGCTCCCGGCAGCGCTCAGGGCCTATGACCTGCTGCGGTGGCAGGGGCGCGACCTGCGGGCGGAACCCTTCGTGACCCGCCGTGCGGCACTGGAGGAGGCGGTGCGCGCGCTTGGCGACCCGCGCATCGACCTCTCGGCGCTGCTGCCCTTCGAGACGTGGGAGGCACTGGCCGCCCTGCGCGCCGCGCCGCCGGATCCGGTGATCGAAGGGGTGATGATCAAGCGCCGCGCCAGCCCCTATCTGGCCGGCCGGGTCAAGGGGCACTGGTTCAAGTGGAAGCGCGATCCGATGGTGGTGGACGCGGTGCTGATGTATGCCCAGCGCGGGCACGGCAAGCGGTCGGGGTATTACTCGGACTTCACCTTCGGGCTGTGGGATGGCGATGCGCTGGTTCCGGTGGGCAAGGCCTATTTCGGCTTCACCGATGCCGAATTGCGCGATCTGGACCGCTTCGTGCGCAACCACACCACCGACCGCTTCGGCCCGGTCCGCGCCGTGGCGCCGCGTCTGGTGCTGGAAATCGCCTTCGAGGGGCTGAACCGCTCCTCCCGCCACAAGTCCGGCCTGGCCATGCGGTTCCCGCGCATTGCCCGCATCCGCACCGACAAACCCGCCGCGCAGGCCGACCGGCTGGAGACCCTGCGCGCGCTGCTGCCGCCCGAAGGCGCCTGAGCGCGCCGGGAATACGGCTGCCCCCTGCCCTGCCCTGCCCTGCATTGCCCTGCCCTGCCCTGCATTGCCGCCGCCCCCGCGGGGGGCAGGCGGGGGCGGGCGGGTGGGCGGTCTGC
>JAFIEE010000001.1 GCA_020832705.1 Paracoccaceae bacterium | reverse complement strand
CCCCGCCCCCCCCCGGGGGGGGGGGCCCCCCCCCCCCCCGCCACATGATCAGACACCTGCCGGGTTCTCGACATCGCGGCCGATGGCGTTCAGGTCAGAATAGCGGTCGCCGATGCGGTGATGGGGCCGACCGCGGGTCGCCGCGCCAAGCGCCACGACGAGTTCGTCATGCCCCGGCGCGTCGGCGATGGAAAACTGCACCGTCAGGTAATGCGAACGCCGCCCGCTGTCATGGATATCCATCAGCGGAATCTGGATCTGCGCTGCGGCCGGGCCGCGCGCATTGGTAAAACCCAGATAGGTCCTGGCGCCGACCGCTTCGCGATAGAAGTTGCCGAAATGAAGCGTGTGGATCAGCGCCGAGCCATGCTCCAGTTCGCAGGCGGTTCCGCAAAGCGATGCCTTGCCATAGGCCTCGATCGAACCGGCACCGCACAATGCCACCAGCCGGTCGGTCAGCAGCTTGCCCAGTTGCGGGGCAAGTTCGCGAATGGCGGGACCAAGATCTTCTACAAATGCCTGCCCCGCCCAGGGGTTGCGCAGCACAGCCGCAACACCGATCAGGCGTAGCGGGGGGGTGCAGGCGCGTCCCCCATCTTCGTGCACATCCTCGTCATGGGTAATGACCTTGCGAAGCCCCCGGATTGTCATTGCGCTTTCCTTTCTTGCGGCGGTTCGACGCGCAGGACGAACCCGCTCGTCTCGTTTCCCTGATACATCCCGAAGCTGCCATGCGGGTATTCCTCGGCATAGCGCCGCAGCATGTGGCGTTCGGCGGCATTGGTGATGCGCTCGAAGGGTATGGCGGCAGGTGGGAAGAGCGCCATTCCCTCGGGCAGGCTTCCGGACACGCTGCCGTGATAATAGATAGCATGACCGGCGGTTTCGCGGTCTTCGAATACGGCGTAGAGCGGCCCCAGGCTGGCGCTGAGCCCCCGCGCGCCGAGCGCCCTGACCAGGTCTTCGCCACGCGAAAGCGGCTGCGGGGCAAGTGGCAGGCAAAGGGCGCCGCCGGGCCGATGTTCGAGCAGCAGCGCCCCATCGCAGTTCAGCACGGCGCCCAGCCGGACATCCTGGCGGGGTGCGGCGGCGGCAACCAGCCGGTCTTCGAGACCGATCCTGAAATAGTTGCCACGGAAGAACCCGAGGGGCTGGCCCTCGCGGCTGGCGAAGTCAAGCACCCGACCGACCAGCACCAGATGGTCTCCGGCATCGACCAGCCGTTCGCGGCTGCAGACGAAATGCGCCAGCGTTCCTTCGATCAGGGGCACATCCCCGATACCCGGACGCCAGGCGCAGCGCGCGAATTTGTCAGGCTGGCGCGAAGCAAAGAGACCTGAAACCGCGCCCTGCTCTTCGGCCAGGACATTCACCGCGAAATGCGGCGCTTCGGCAAAGACCGGGCAACTGTGCGCTGTCTTCGCAAGGCAGACCAGTAGCAAGGGAGGGTCAAGCGAGACGGAGGTGAAGGAATTGGCGGTGAAGCCGCGGGGTGTCCCATCGGCCGCGCGGGTTGTGAGAACCGTCACCCCCGTTGCGAAGGTGCCGAAGGCGTTGCGCAGAAGCTTTGTGTCCGGCATCGGCAACGAAGCCTCGTCGAGCAGCGCCTGGTCGGCGCCGATGCGGGGCGGTGTCGCGGGAGCTGGTGCCGGATGGTGAAGGAAACGCAACGGGTTGGCCGCCACTTGCCAGGCACGATGGCCTGGCTCGGGGTGGGGCAGCAAGGCGATCATCCCTCGCGCAGCCACATGCGGGTCGACCATGATGTCAGCGATGGTATTGACCGGGCCGAAGGGAAGCCGCCCGCCCAGCAGCCGCGCAAGCTCGGCCTTGCTGTGACGGGCCGTCCAGTCGGCGGTCAGGGCGTTGATCTCGGCGCGATGGACCCGGCGCGCGGCGCGGGTGGCGTAGCGAGGGTCGCTTGCAAGTTCGGGCCTGCCCAATGCCAAGGCCAGCGCCTGCCAGAAGGCATCGTCGACCACCCCGATGGCGACATGCCCGTCACGCGCGGGAAACACGCCGAAAGGGGCAAGGAGCGGGTGGCCATTACCCTCGGGGCCGGGGACGCTCCCATCGAAATCGTGCTGATAGACCAGACGTTCGCAAAGGCTGATCATCGCGTCATACATGGCCAGGTCGATGAATTCGCCCCTGCCACTGGACTCGGCGGCGCGCAGAGCGGCGATGATCCCGAAGGCCATCATCATGCCGGTGAAGATGTCGCCCACCCCCGGGCCGACCTTGCTGGGGGTCGCGGCGTCGGGGCCGGTCACGCCCATCAGCCCGCCCATCGCTTGCGCCACGACATCATAACTGGGCCAGTCGGCATAGGGGCTGGGGGCGGTGCGCGGATCGCCGAAACCGCGGATCGCGGCATAGACAAGTCGCGGATTGTCGGCCGAGAGGGTTTCATAGCCAAGCCCCAGCCGCTCCATCACGCCGGGGCGAAAGTTCTCTACAACTACATCGGCACTGCCTGCGAGCTTCCGAAACGCCGCGTGCCCGGAATCGGACTTCAGGTCAAGACAGACGCTTCTCTTGGAGCGGTTGAGGCTGACGAAATAGCCGGCCCAGAGCTTCTCGGGGTCGTCGTCGCGAAACGGGCCGTTGGTGCGGCTGGTATCGCCGCTTGCCGGCTCGATCTTGATGACCTCGGCGCCGTGGTCGGCCAGCATCATGGTGCAGTAGGGGCCAGACAGCATGCGCGTCAGGTCAAGCACACGCACCCCGTTCAGGATCCCCCGGCCGCCCCCGCTCATGGCCGCCCCCTTGTGCCGCACACTGCCGTCAGGCCCGGATCACCGCTCAGGAACGCCTGCACCGGCGCGTTCACCGCCGCCGGATCTTCGGCAAGGGCCATGTGGCGTAACCCTTTCAGGATCAACAGTTCCGCACCGGGGATCTCTTGCGCTATGGCCTGCGCCATGGCCGGGCCGTTGCCGAAGTCCTCGTCGCCGGTCAGCACCAGGGTCGGGCAGGAAATCGGCGGCTGTGGCGCGACGATCTCGTCGATGCCGTCCGCCAGTATGGCATAATAGCGATGATAGACGGCGGGATCATTCGCCAGAACCCATTCGCGCACCTCGGCCATCAAATCGGAGCGGGTATTGCGACAGGTCTCGGTGAACCATCGCTGCAGCGCGGCATCGACCGTTGCGGCCGGTCCATGCGTGCGCGCCTGCTCGACGCGGGCGAGGATGGCGGCCTGTTCATCGGCGCTGCGCCGGTGCGGTGAATGCAGGATGACAAGCTGCCGCACCCTGCCAGGGTGATCCTGGGCGAATCGCCGCGCGATCATTCCGCCCATTGAAAAGCCCACCAGCGCCGCCTGATCGGCTCCGACTGCGTCAAGTACCCGCGCAAGCTGGCCTGACAGCGTGCGCAGATCGGGCGTGCCATCGATATCGGCGCTTTGCCCGTGGCCATGAAGATCGTAGCGGATGACGCGGAACTTCTGCGCAAGCTCCGGCGCCATCCACTGCCAGCAATGGTGGTTCAGCCCCAGCCCGTGCAGCAGCACCACCGCGGGCGCATCGGCGGGTCCGGATGTCACATAGAAGGTGCCGCATGGCGTGCGCATCGCTCAGCCTCCGCCCACCGGCCTCCAGGCGACCACCTCGACCTCAATGCGCACATCTACGAGCAGTTCACTGATCACCGCAGAACGGGCGGGCGGATCAATCGGAAAATACGCGGCGTAAACGCTGTTGAAGCCCGGAAAATCGGATCGTTCACGGAGCCAGACCATGGCCTTGACGACATCATCACAGGTGCAACCGGCGAGCGCCAGTGTTTCGGTGATCGCATCCAGAACCGCGCGCGTCTGCTCCTCGATGCTGCCGTGGGTCATGACCTGCCCGTCCTGCATGGGGATCTGGCCGGTCAGATAGACATGATCACCGGCGCGAACTGCACGCGACAAGGAAAGGTGTCGCCCGCCGATCTCGATCGGACCGCCAATGATCACCTTGCCAGACATTCCGCTCCCCCGTCGCCTTCCGGAACCCGATTGGTTCAACTCGCACGGCGGGGCGGTGCGGGGCTGTCCGGTTTTCGTCGGCATTCGTCGAAATTTCGTCCACTGCCCGGATTATCTGCCGCAGAATGGGGCGGCATGGCAGATGGGACAGGACCAATGGGTGACGTCAGATCATATCGAATGCTGATCAACGGCGAATGGGTCGAAGCCTCGGACGGGCGGTATTTTGACAGTGTGTCGCCGATCGATGGCCAGGTCTGGGCGCGGGTGCCCGAGGCGACCGCAGCGGACGTGGACCAGGCCGTGCGCGCCGCCCATGCTGCTTTCAGCGCCGGACCCTGGGCCGAGATGACACCAACAGCCCGGGGCGATTTGCTGCGGCGTCTGGCGGTGCTTCTGGCCGAGCATTCCGAAACTCTGGGTCGCACCGAGACGGTCGACACCGGCAAGCTGCTCAAGGAAACGCGTTGGCAGGCAAGATACATCGCCGAGTTCTTCCAGTTCTTCGCTGGTTGCGCCGACAAGATTGCAGGCGAGACGCTGCCCATCGACAAGCCCGATCTTTTTGTTTTCACGCAGCGCGAGCCCCTGGGCGTGGTTGCAGCCGTGGTGCCGTGGAATTCGCAGCTCTTTCTGGTCGCGGTGAAGATCGGCCCGGCTCTGGCTGCGGGCAACACGGTTGTGCTGAAGGCCTCCGAGCACGCCTCCGCGGCGATGCTGGAGTTTGGCGAACTGATCGAGCAGGCCGGTTTTCCACCAGGTGTCGTAAACATCGTGACCGGGCATGGCGATCCCTGCGGGCGGGCGCTGACCTCGCATCGGTTGGTTGACCGGGTGTCGTTCACCGGCGGTCCGGCGGCGGCGCGCCAGATCCTGCACAATGCCGCCGAAAATTTCGCCGAGGTTTCGCTGGAGCTTGGCGGCAAGTCGCCCTTCCTCGTATTCGAGGATGCCGATCTGGAAAGCGCCGTGAACGGCTGCGTGGCGGGCATTTTCGGGGCCACGGGGCAAAGCTGCGTCGCCGGTTCGCGGCTTTACCTGCACGAATCGATCGCCGATGCCTTTCTTGAACGCCTGGTGGCGCAGGCACGCAGCATCAATATCGGCGACCCGCTCGACGACGAGACGCAGATGGGTCCGCTTTGCACCACGGGGCAGCTTGAAAACATCGAGCAGGCCTTGGCGCGGGCGGTCGACGAGGGGGGGCGCATCCTGTGCGGTGGCGGGCCGCCCGCGGACAGGGGCGGCACCTATTACATGCCCACGATCATCGAATGCCCGCGCCAGGACATGCATATCGTCGATACGGAACTGTTCGGCCCGGTGCTGAGCGTGCTGCGTTTCCGCGACGAGGACGAGGCGCTGGCGCTGGCCAATGACAGCGCGCACGGGCTGGCTGCTGGCGTCTTTACCCGCGACGGAGCGCGCCAGATGCGCCTGAGCCGGAAACTGCGTTCGGGAATTGTCTGGATCAATACGTATCGCGTCGTGTCGCCGATTGCGGCGTTCGGCGGCGTCAAGGGCTCGGGCTACGGGCGTGAAAGCGGCTTGCAGGCGATGTTCGACTATACCCGCCCCAAGACAGTCTGGATCAACACCTCTGACCAGCCGATGGCGAACCCGTTCGTGATGCGATGAGCGCAGCGAGAGCCGGTCATGCGCGGCGCCGATACAGCGCGACCGGTTCATGTCTCGGCGCGGCGCCGGGTGCGGGGGCGTATCAAGCAATTCCGGCAACCAGCCCAGGCTTCCGCCAGGCGGCTTTCCGCGTGTGCCGTGCGACTTGCCGGAGTCAATCTGAACCAAAGGGAGAGTAGACCATGAAGTTTCACCTGGCGATCAATCTCGAGCGGCTCGATGAGAGCAGGGACATGCGCGATGTCGCGCAGCATACGCTGGAGATGGTGCAGATGGCCGAGGCGGGCGGTTTCGACATCGCCTGGGCAGCAGAACACCACGCCCTGGAAATGACGATTGCGCCGAATCCTCTTTCCATCCTCGCCTGGTGGGCGCAGCACACCAGCAGCATCCGGCTGGGCACTGCAACTGTGGCAGCGGCCTACTGGCACCCGATCAGGCTGGCGGGCGAGGCCGCGCTGATTGACCTGATCTCGGGGGGACGGCTGGAATTCGGCATCGGCTCGGGCGCCTATCAGCGCGAGTTTGACCGCATGCATCCGGGGCTCAAGCAAAGCGATGCCTGGCGCTACATGCAGGAAATGCTTCCGGTGGTGCGGGCGCTGTGGAAGGGCGATACGGCGCATGACGGCGAATACTGGTCATTTCCGACATCCACCTCATGTCCCAAACCGCTACAGGATGAGGTGCCGGTCTGGGTTGCCGCGCGTGCGCCGATCACCTTCGACTATGCCGTGCGGAACCGGTGCAAGATCATGTCCTGGCCGCTGACGCGCGACATGAGCGAGGCCGAGCTTTATGTCGGCCGCCTGAACGAGGCGCTTGCCAACAATCCCGGCCTGCCCCGCCCGGAAATGGCCATGATGCGCCATACCGCCGTCTATGAGCGGCCCGAGGACTGGATGGTGCCGGTGAACGCCGCCCAGCGCCAGTTGTCGCAGTTCGAGAACCTGTTCAAGAACATGGGCGATGTGGTGAACGGCTTTCCAAGGGCAATTCCGCTGGACGAGCTGAGCAACCGGGCCGAATACGACCCCGAGATGCTGCACCGGAACCTGATGTTCGGCACGCCCGATGCCGTGATCGAAAAATTGAAGCAATACGAGGCTCTGGGGGTCGATTCGTTCATCTACTACGCCAGCCTTGGCCTCGGACTGGCCGAGCAGAAGCGCTCGATGGAGCTGTTCTGCAAGGAAGTCATCCCCGCTTTTTCCTGAAGGAGCCCGAACATGAGCCATGTCGAAGTCGTGCGCAACGGGCGCATTCTGGAAGTCACGCTGAAAAGGCCCAAGGTGAATGCCATCGATATCGCCACGAGTCAGGAGCTTGACCGGGCCTTTGCCCTTTTGCGCGATGATCCCGAACTTTGGGTCGCCATCCTGACCGGCGCCGGGGAAAAGGTATTCTCCGCCGGCTGGGATCTGAAAGCTCTGAATGCGGGCGAGATGACGCTCGACAACTGGTGGGAGACCGGAAATTACGGCGAGGGCGGCTTTGCCGGGCTCACCGAGAACTGGGCGCTCAACAAGCCGGTGATCGCAGCACTCAACGGGCTGACCATCGGCGGCGGTTTCGAACTGGCGCTGGCCTGCGACCTGATCATTGCCGCCGATCATGTCGAATTCGGCCTGCCCGAGATGCCGCTCGGCATCGTCCCGGATGCCGGCGCCCTGCAACGCCTGCCACGCTCCATTCCGCGCAACATCGCGACAGAGATGTTGCTGCTGGGTCGGCGCATGACGGCGCAGGAAGCGGCGCATTACGGAATGGTCAACCGGGTTGTGCCCGCGGCACAGCTTATGGAGGCCGCGCGGGAATGGGCCGGGCACATCGCCGGTTCGGCGCCGCTGGCCATGCAATCGGTCAAGGAGGTGTTGCGGGCCATCGAATGCGTTCCGCTTGAGCAGGCCTTTGCGTCGATGCGTACCGATGCGCTGCCAACCTACCGCGCGATGCTGAAGAGCGAGGACTCGGCCGAGGGTGTCGCGGCCTTTGTCGAAAAGCGCGCGCCGCGCTTCAAGGGGCGCTGACATGCTGCCCGATATCCTTTCAGTGCGCCGTGTCACGACCATCGGCGCCGGTCCCATAGGTGGCGGATGGGCCGCGCATTTCCTGGCCCGCGGCTTTGACGTCACGGCCTACATCCATGCCGATGCCGAACGCCCGGCACTGCAGGCCGTGATCGATACCGCCTGGTTCAGCCTCGAGGCGCTCGGGCTGGCACCAGGCGCCTCGCGGGCGCGGTTGACGGTGACCACGGACCTGGCTCGGGCAGTGCGCGATGCGCAATTCGTTCAGGAAAGCGCGCCGGAAAGGCTTGCGATCAAGCAGGCGCTTTACGCAGAACTCGGGGAACTGGTACCCGGCGATTGCGTCATCGCCTCGTCCACGTCCGGCCTGACGATGACCGAGATCCAGCGCGATTGCGCCAGCGCCTGGCGAACGGTAATCGGGCATCCGTTCAACCCCCCCTACCTGCTGCCTCTGGTTGAGGTGGTGGGCGGTGCGAAGACCGCGCCCGAGGCAGAAAACTGGGCGGTCGATTTTTACCGGCACGCTGGCAAGGCGCCGTTGCGCATGCTCAGGGAGGTGCCCGGGTTTGTGGCGACCCGCCTGCAGGAAGCGCTCTGGCGCGAGGCACTGCACATGGTTGCCAATGGCGAGGCCACGCCCGAGCAGATCGATTTCGCGCTGATGAACGGACCGGCGCCGCGGATGATGGTCCAGGGGCAGTGCATGGCCTTTCACGTCGCCTGTGGTGAGGGCGGCATGGCCACCAATCTTGACCAGTTCGGCCCGGCCCTGAAATGGCCGTGGACACGACTGGAAGCGCCCGAACTGACGCAGGATCTTCGCGATCGCATGGTCGAAGGTTGCAACGAAATTGCAGCCGGGCGTGGATTCGAAGAGCTGGCCGCCCTGCGCGACCGCGAGATCGTGGCGGTGCTGGCGGCATTGCGTGCAGCCCGGACTGACTGAATCGGCGCGCGCCGGGCCTCGTCCGGCATTCGGGCAAATCGCCTGCCGATATCGCTGGCGCGGTGTGTTCAGCCGCTTGCGCTGCCAGGCGCGCGGCGCTTTCGCAACGATGACACGAACCTGCTGAGCGTGCCGGGCCAGTCTGGCATCGGCGCGGTTGCCGGCCATGATTCGCGGTACTCGCTGGGCCGACGACCGAAGCATTTCCGAAACGAATAGGCAAAATGCGACAGGGTGTTGAAACCAGACGCGGTGGCGATTTCGCGGATCGACAATCTGGTCGATATCAGCAGCACGCGCGCGTGCTGAAGCCTGCACAGCAGGCAGAACTGCACCACCGTGCAACCGACCTCCTGCTTGAAATGGCGCTCAAGCTGGCGTTGCGAAACACCAATGCGCCGCGCGATCTGCGGAACGCTCAGCGGTTCGGCCACATTGCGCTCGATCAGGTCCATGGCGCGCTGAACACCCGGCAACAGGCGTTCCGTCGTCGCGCCCGAGGGGCGGCGCTGAGGGACAGATTCGGGGCGAATCTCATGGTGCATCATCTGGTTGGCGACCTCGCGCGCGATGTCCTCGCCATGGTGGCTGGCGATGATCCGCAGCATCAGGTCAACACCGGCCAGACCCCCGCCGCACGAGGCGGCATCGGCTTCCAGCGTGTAAAGAACCTCTGCGACCTCAAGATCGGGGTGGCGTTCGGTGAAGCCTGCTGCCATCGACCAGTGAGGGGTTGCGCGCCGGTTCTTCATCAGCCCGGCCCGTGCCACGATGTAGCAGCCCATTTCTACCGGACAGATTTTCGCGCCCGCCCGTGCCTGTCGGCGCAGCCATGCCAGCAGCCGCGAATCGTTATGGGCCTCGGCGCCCCAACTGCCCAGCACAAAGACATGCTCGCCCCGTCTGAAACGGTCGTCGGGTGGCTGGGCAGCGACCGTCAACTGGTTGCTGCCGGCCACGACGGGTCCCTCGAACGAAACGATTTCCCAGGAGAAAGCGGGCTCGACCGACAGGTAATTGGCAATGCGCAGCGGCTCGATCATCGTCACCAGCGTCATCATGTTGAACCGCGGGATCACCAGGAACGTCACATGAATGCGGGCGCCGTCGGCTCCGGCTGCCGGCGGCAGGTCGCGCGGTGCGCGTGATGTCGGGCTGGTTCGATCTTTCGACATTGGGCCATCATATTTGTCGAAAACTTGATACGCCAGTCGCTCCGCAAGCACATGATGAGGAAAAAGGGGGGAGATTCAGATGAACTTTGAAGTGGTGCTCACTTCTGCGGTTACAGGGGCGGGTGACTCTCCCGCAAAGAACCCGCATGTGCCCGTCACACCCGAGGCCATCGCCCGGGACGCGGTGGAGGCGGCGAAAGCCGGTGCCTCGGTGGTTCACCTGCATGTGCGTCACCCCGATACCGGCAAGGCATCGCGCGATCCGGCGCTGTTTCGCGAAGTGGTGGCGCGGGTTCGTGACAGCGGCACGGATGTCGTTATCAACCTCACCGCCGGCATGGGCGGCGACTGGACCCCTTCGGACGCGGACTGGGCGCAACCGGGACCGGGCACCGACATGATCGGCCCCGATGAGCGTCTGGTGCATGTCGGCGACTGCCTGCCCGAGATCTGCTCGCTTGACTGCGGGACGCTCAATTTCGGCAATGACCATACGATCTATATCTCGACCCCGCCGATTCTGAGGCGCATGGCTGCGCAGGTTCGGGCCTGGGGGGTGAAACCCGAACTGGAAGTCTTTGATCTGGGGCATGTCCGTTTTGCGCGTCAGATGATCGCGGAGGGACTGATTGAAGAGCCACCCATGTTCCAGATCTGCCTCGGCATCCCCTGGGGCGCTGATCATGACGTCGAAACGATGGCGGCGATGAAGCATCAGCTTCCGCCCGGTGCGAACTGGGCCGGTTTCGGCATTGGCCGCATGCAGATGCCAATGGTGGCGGCCGCTGTGGCGCTGGGCGGCAATGTCCGTGTCGGGCTGGAGGACAATCTCTACCTGGATCGTGGCGTTCTGGCGACCAACGCCCAGCTTGTGGAACGCGCCGCTGGCATCATCGAGCGAATGGGCGCGCGGGTTCTGAGCCCCCGCGAGACGCGCGACAAGCTGAAGTTGCGGGGAGCGACAACGGCATGAGCGCAGGATCCGGCAAGGGGCTGTCGATACGCGGTGTCGTGAAGCGCTATGGCGATTTCACGGCAGTTGACCGGGTCGATCTCGACATTCGGACCGGTGAATTCCTCACGTTCCTGGGCCCGTCCGGCTCGGGCAAGACGACGCTCCTGATGATGATTGCCGGTTTTCAGGATGTCACCGAGGGCGACATCCTTCTGGACGGCCAGTCGATCGCACCGCTGCCGGCCGAAAAGCGGAACCTTGGCATGGTGTTCCAGGGCTATGCGCTCTTTCCACACATGACAGTGCGCCAGAACATCGCCTATCCGCTCGAAATCCGCCGACGCGCGCGCGCCGAGATCAACCGCCGGGTCGACGAAATGCTCGACCTCGTCCAGCTTGCGCCTTTCGGAGATCGCAAGCCTGCGCAGCTTTCGGGGGGGCAGCAACAGCGGGTCGCTCTGGCGCGCGCGCTATCCTTCGCGCCGCCAATCCTGCTGCTGGACGAACCGCTGGGGGCGCTGGACCGCAAGTTGCGCGGCGATGTGCAGGCCCAGCTCAAGGAAATACACCGCCGGATCGGCACCACCTTTGTCTATGTCACCCACGACCAGGAGGAAGCCCTGTCGATGTCGGACCGCGTGGTGATCATGCAAAGCGGCCGGATCGAACAGGTGGGCACCCCGCAGGAGCTCTACCAGAAACCGGAAACCGAATTCTCCGCTGGGTTTCTTGGCAACAGCAACTTCCTGACCATCGACGGCATTGCCCATGCCCTGCGCCCCGAGCGGATCGACATTGCCTCGAAAGGCGCACGGCCGGAGCCGCGCATGGCGGGCAAGGTGGTTTCGATGACCTATCTGGGCTCGGTCCTGCGCTATGCGATCGACGTGCCGGATGCGGGCATCATGGAGGCGGACGTCGATGCCTGGCGGGGCGGCGAAGCCCTGCCCGAAGGAAGCGATGTCGAACTGTTCTGGCCCGATGAGGCCCTGGTCCGGCTGCGTAGCCCCTGAACCGGTCGAACGGAAAACACCAAGGCGGGCGGAACCCGCCCAGTATCGAAGGTGCCGCATGACGCCGCGCCACAACAGGAGAGAAGACATGCACGACAAGCGTTTTCTGCGCGAAACCCTCGTCGACGGGGCAAGGGCCTACAAGGAAGGCCGCATGGACCGGCGCCGCTTCCTGGTCCTTTGCGGGATGGCCGGTTTCGTCACCCCCGCAGTGCTGGCAGGACGCGCCGATGCGGCCGCCAATCAGGTGATCATGTGGAACTGGGGCGGGCTTTCGGAAGTCTGCCACGGCCGTGCCATTGGCGAGCCGTTCACGGCTGCGACGGGCATTCCCGTGGGCTTCGATACCTCGGGGCCGTTGCAGGGCAAGATCAGGGAGATGGTCGAAAGCGGCGCCGTGACCGCCGATGTCGCGGACGGCGACCTGTTCGATGCGGTGAGCCTTGGCAATTCCGGACATCTTGAGCCCATAGACTATGACATTGTCAGGGCCGACCGCACCGTCGATGGATATGCACTCGAATACGGTATCGCCGTGATCCTTTACGGGTATGCCTTTGTCTATGATACCCATGCCTACCCTGACAATCCGCCCGATTCCTGGGCCGATTTCTTCGATACCGGGCGCTTCCCCGGCCGGCGCACGCTCTATCGCTGGGCCAACGGCTCGATCGAGGCCGCGCTGATCGCCGACGGTGTGCCGCGCGACGAGCTTTACCCGCTCGATCTGCCTCGGGCGTTGGCGAAGGTGGCGTCGATCAAGGACGACACCATATTCTGGAGCGCTGCCTCCGAGGCACATTCGATGATCGTCAATGGCGAGGTGTCGATGGGCATGATCTGGCAGAACCGTGGCCGCAGCATGGAGGAAGACACCGACGGCCGCTACAAGATGGTGATGAACGATGCCTTTGTTTATCCCGGCGGCTACACCGTGCCGCGCGGCAACCCGGCCGGGCGTGAGGCGGCCATGCGTTTCATCGCGACCGCGCAGGAGATGGCTTCGCAGCTTGAACTCTTCGACTGCCTGGGAATGACACCCGCCAACCCCGAAGCCTTTGATGCGGTTCCCGAGGACGACCAGCCCTACGCCATCACCTCGGCGATGAACATCGACAAGGTGATATTCAATGACCCGGTCTGGTGGGGAAACAACATTGACGAAGCGGTGAACCGGTTCCTCGAGACCATCAGCTGAAACGCGCTGCCGGCGGCGGAACCGCCGCCGGCACGCTCTCTCACGGAACAACCCCATGCCGAGTTTTCGACGCCTGAACCCTCATCCGGGCTGGTGGCTTGTGCTGCCCCTGCTGCTGGTCGTGCTGGGCATGTTCCTGGGCCCGGTCCTGAACATCATGTGGCTGAGCGTGACGGTTCCCGAGCCGGGCCTGGGCAATTTCGCGGCGCTCGCCCATACTGGTTCCCTGCGCTCGATGCTCTGGACGACTGTACGGGTCTGCCTGATCACGACACTGCTGAGCGTCGTCATGGGCTATTCCATCGCATATGCCATGATGCATGTCAGCGGCGTAAGCCGCAACTGGATGCTGAGCCTGGTTCTGGTCACCTTCTGGATCTCGGTGCTGGTGCGCACCTTTGCCTGGCTGATGCTGCTGGGTCACAACGGTCCGGTCAACGGATGGCTGATTGCCGCCGGCATTGTCGGTCAGCCGATACAGTTCATGCGCAACGAGCTTGGCGTGGTGATCGGCATGGTGCACTACATGATCCCCTATGCCGTGCTTCCGATCCTGGCATCGATGCAGAATATCGACGAACGCGTGATCGCCGCCTCGCGCAATCTGGGCGCCAGTGGCGTGCAGACGTTCCGGCGCATCTACCTGCCGCTGACAACGCCCGGCATCGTTGCGGGCACGCTGCTGGTCTTCATTCTCAGCCTCGGCTTCTTCGTCACGCCGGCGATCCTCGGCGGCGGGCGCGTGCTGATGGTGGCGGAATACATCTCGGTGCAGGTGCTGATCACGTCGCAATGGGGCACGGCGGCAATGCTCTCTGTCGTGCTGCTGTTCGGCGTGCTGGCGCTTCTGTTCGTGTTGTCGCGCTTCATGCGCCTGTCGCATGTCTTCGGGGGGGCGCATCGATGAACGCCGGACTCTGGTCGCGCGTCAACCGCACCGCAGCGTGGCTTCTCATATTGTTCCTGGTGTTGCCTGCGCTGGTGGCGATACCGGTTTCGTTGACGCCAAGGCGCTTTCTGTCGATGCCGCGCGGCGAGTATTCATTGCGGCATTTCGAGGCGCTGTTCGCCAGCCCGGCCTGGATGTCGAGCTTCGCCCAGAGCGCGATCATTGCAGTCAGCGCGGCGCTTCTGGCCACCGTGCTGGGCACGCTTTGTGCGATCGGCCTGTGGCGTATCGCCTCGCGCGCGGCCGAGGCGGTGCGCGCGCTGCTGCTGATCCCGCTTGTGGTGCCCCCGATCATCTCGGCCTTCGCCTTCTACAGGTTGTTCGTACCCATGGGTCTGATCGACACATATGCGGGCATCATCCTTGCCCATGCCGTGCTGGGCACCCCGCTGGTGCTGATCGCAGTCTCGGCATCTCTGGCGGGTTTCGACCCGAAGCTCGAACAGGCATCACGCTCGCTTGGCGCATCGAACTGGACCACCATGCGCCGGGTGATCCTCCCTTCGATCCGCCCCGGGGTGTTGGCGGGGGCGATTTTCGCGTTCATCACCTCGTGGGACGAGATCGTGATAACGCTTTTCATCACCCGCTTCAGCGTCTTCACCCTGCCACGCCGGATGTGGAATGGCGTGCGCGAAAACACCGACCCAACCACGGCGGCCGCTGCGGTGGTGCTGCTTGCCATCACCGCCGTCGTCTTTATCGGCTGGATGATCTTGCAGCGCCGCGCCACCAGGGCTCTCAGCCAGACAGGAGACTGAACAATGTATTCCGGGCCTTCCGACCATGAGAACGAACTCATGCTCGCGACTGTTCGCAGCTTCATGGACGCCGAAATCTACCCCCATGAAGCCGAGGTTGACCGGCTGGGCCATGTGCCCGACGAGTTGGGTCGCCAGATCGAGCAACGGGCCATCGAAGCCGGGCTCTATGCCGCGAACCTTCCCGAGGCGGTGGGCGGCGGCGGGCTGTCGATGCGGGCGATGTCGCTGATCGAGCGCGAATACGGCAAGACCAGCCATGCGCTGCATGCGTGGATCGGCCGGCCCACCGAAATACTGCTGGCCTGCGAGGGCGACCAGATCGAGCGCTATCTTCGCCCCTGCGTCGAGGCGCGCAAGCGCGAGTTGTTTGCCCTGACCGAACCCGAGGCCGGTTCGGACGTGATGGGCATGAAGACAAACGCCCGGCGCGATGGCGATGACTGGATACTGAATGGGTCCAAGCATTTCATCTCGGGCCCCTGCATGCCGGATTTCGCCATCGTCTTTGCCGCCACCGGCATTGACGAGACACCACGCGGATCCCGGCGGCGCATCACGGCATTTCTGGTCGATGTCGGAACGCCCGGTTTCGACATCCGCGAAGGCAACCGCTGCGTCAGCTATCGCGGTTACAAGACGTTCGAGCTTTCCTTTTCCGATGTGCGTCTGGGGAACGGGCAGATCCTGGGTCAAGAGGGCCAGGGGCTGGAGCTTGCCGGGAAATGGCTGTCGATGGGACGGGTCTGGGTTGGCGCATGCTGCTGCGGCAAGGCTGAACGGATCATGGATCTTGCCGTTCAGTGGGCGGCCGACCGTCGGCAGTTCGGCAAGCCCATCGGGCAGTTTCAGGCCACCGGCTTCAAGCTGGCCGACATGGCAATGGGTTTGCGCACAGCCGATCTGCTGGTCTCCGACACGGTGGCGCGGGCCGAAGCGGGCTTGATGGAAGATCGCGATGCCGCGATGGTCAAGGTCTACTGCTCGGAAATGCTGGGCCGGGTTGCCGATGATTGCGTGCAGATATACGGCGGCATGGGGCTGATGGAGGAAATGCCCATCCAGCGGCTGTGGCGCGATTCGCGGCTTGAGCGCATTTGGGACGGCACCTCGGAGATCCAGCGCCATATCATCACCCGCTCCATGCTCAGGCCGTTCGGCGCATGACACCCGCTCAGCGCAGGAATTTTCAGCGACTCCTGTCGCCACGCCATATTGCCTTCATCGGCGGGCGCGATGCCGAGGTGGCGCTGCGCGAGGCAACCCGTATCGGTTACCGCGGCGAGATATGGCCGGTGAACCCCAGGCGCGAAATGCTGGGTGGTTACCGCTGTCATGCCTCGGTCGCCGAGTTGCCCGAAGCGCCTGACGCCACCTTTCTTGCGGTGCCGGCCGAAGGTGCGGTTCGGGTCACCGCGGAACTGGCGGCGCGCGGCGCCGGCGGCATCGCATGTTACGCTGCGGGCTTTCGCGAATCCGGCGGGCAAGAAGGCGCGCGGCTTGAGGCCGCGCTGGTGCAGGCCGCAGGCGACATGGCGTTGATCGGCCCCAACTGCTATGGCTTCATCAATTATATCGAACGTGTCGCGCTCTGGCCCTTTGCCCATGGCGACTGCCGCGCCGAGAGTGGCGCCGCGATCGTTACGCAAAGCGGCATGCTGTCGTCGGATATCACCCATAGTCAGCGTTCGCTGCCGCTTGCCTACATGATATCATGCGGCAATCAGGCGGCTCTGTCGCTTGAAGATTACACCGACTTCCTGATCGATCTGCCCGAGGTTCGCGTCATCGGGTTGCATATCGAGGGCCTGATCGACGTGCCGCGCTTCGCCGAGGTGGCACTCAGGGCCCTGCGCTGCGGAAAGCCGATTGTGGCGCTCAAGACCGGCTCGTCGCAGATCGGTGCCCGGCTTACCGTCAGCCATACCGGCTCGCTGTCAGGTGACGAGGCGTTGCATGACGCGCTTTTTGATCGCTGCGGCGTTACCCGTGTGCACAGCCCGGCGACACTGCTTGAAACGCTGAAACTCATGGTCTTTGCCGGGGTGCCTTCGGCAAACCGGATCGCCGCCTTCACCTGTTCCGGTGGCGGGGCGACGATGCTGGCCGACCATGCCGAGCATGTTGGCCTGGCCCTGCCACCGGTGCCGCCCGAAGGGGAAGCGACGCTTGCCCGCCTCTTGCCGTCGGTCGCGACGGTGTCGAATCCGCTCGACTACACGACCCCCATCTGGGGCAACCCTGAGCGCACCAGACCGGTCTTTGCCGCCGGGCTGGATGCAACCGCCGCCGCCGCCGCGGTCCTGGTGCAGGATTACCCCGCACCCGGTCTGGACGAATCCCGCCCCCTGTATCTTGCCGATGCCATGGCGCTGCTCGATGCCGCCCGCGCCCGCGAAGTGCCCGCCGCGATCATCGCTACACTGCCCGAAAACATCGACGCGCGCACCCGCGCCGAGATCATCGCGGCGGGTGGCGCGCCCCTGCAGGGGCTCAGCGAGGGGCTGGACGCGCTGGCGGCAGCGGTGCGCTGGGGCGCGGCGCGGGCGCGGATCATGGCCTCGCCGCCCGATGCGCTGGTGCGGGCCAGGCCGGTGACGGGCGCGCTGCAATCGCTGGACGAAGCCCGCTCAAAGACGCTCCTGTCTGACTGGGGCCTGCCCGTGCCGGATGCGCGCCTGTGTTCCGGGGCTGAAATTCTGCGCGAGTCACGGGCGTATCCCTATCCCGTCGCTCTGAAGATGATGAGCCCGCTGCTTGCCCACAAATCCGAGGCCGGCGCCGTCGCGACCGGAATTGCCGACAGGCGCGCACTCCTTGCGGCGCTTGAGGCAATGCGTGCGAAGGTCCAGGCTCATTGCCCCGAGGCCGTAACCGACAGCTTCCTTGTCGAATCGATGGCGCCGCGCCCGGTTGTCGAACTGGTGGTTGGCCTGCGGCGCGATCCCCGCTTCGGCACGGCATTGACCCTGGGGGCCGGCGGGGTGCTGGTCGAGCTTCTGCGCGACACTGCCGCATTGCTGCTGCCCACGTCCCCGGATGCAGTGCGGCGGGCCTTGAGCGGTCTGCGGGTGGCGCCCCTTCTGGCGGGCTATCGCGGCGCGCCTGCCGCCGACACAAGCGCCCTGGTGGCGCTGCTGTCAAAGCTTGCCGAGGGCATGATGCAGGACGAGACAATAGCCGAGATCGAGATCAACCCGCTGTTCGTCGGCTCCGAGGGCTGCTTGATCGTCGATGCGCTGGTCCATCGGCAGGGCGCATGATGAGCGAGCGACCCGAAACCCATCCGAATCCGGCGCTGACCGTGGGGCCCGACAATCTGCAGGGCTGGAACCGTCCCGCGCAGCGTCGGCACGGGTTTCACAACCTGCACACGCTCTTTCGCAAGGCGCTCATGCTGCGCGCGCGCAACGTGCTGACCCTCCATGACGTGCCAGATCAAGCCGTTGCCGCTTGCGTGGCAAGGGCCAGGCTTACGCGTCATCCGGCCTTTTCGGCGCTGGTGGTGGCGCAGGGCAACCAAGTCCTCCATGCTCGGGCGGCTCCGGACTTCGCGCTTGACCGACCGCATTCCATCCAGTCGGTAACAAAGATGCACATACATCTGGTCGCGGGGCGCCTGATAGCAGATGGCTTGCTCGACCCGGGATTGCCCGCCGGGGACTATCTGCCCTGGCTTGGCTCGGGTTATGCGGGCGCATCGGTGGGCGATTTGCTCGATATGGCAGTGCGCAACGATTTCAACGAGGATTACGCAGACCCTGACGCCGACTGTTACCGCGAGGAATTGTCGCTGGGCTGGCGTCTGAACGCCGATGGCAGCCCCGAGCCAAGCCTGCGCGATTTCCTGGCCGGGATTTCAGGCGACTGCGCGCGCCATGACGGCGCTGCGGCACACTACAAATCGGCCAATACCGATGTTCTGACAATGATCTGTGCAAGCCTGTGCGATCTGACGGCCATGCTGGCCGACATCGTTGATGCGGCCGGTTACGAGGGGGCGTTTCATGTCAGCCTTTCGCCCGAAGGCATGCCCGCGCTTTCCGGCGGCGGCTGCCTGAGCGCGCTCGATCTGGCGCGCCTTGGGCTCTTGATGGCGCGGGCCGGGCTTGGGGGGGACGGCAGCGCTGTCGGCGATGCCGGTTTTCTGCGCGAAAGCCTTGACAGACCGGCACTGTCGCTTGCTCCGCGTCGCCCGTGGCAGCGCTACAGCCGACATCTCATGGTCGGCGCCGGCATGTTCGGGCATTCGGGTTATGGCGGGCAATACCTGATGGTCAACCCCGCCAACGGCAGGGTGGCGGCCTATCTGAGCGTTCTGGAAAACCGGTCGGGATATGACACGCAATACATGCGTGATGTTGCCCGCGCACTGGAAGGGATGCTGGCTGCATAGCGCCAACCGGATGCTTGATTCCACGTTTCTATCGTGCAGTCCTTGCGCTGGGCGCTGGGCGCTGGGCGCTGGGCGCTGGGCGCTGGGCGCTGGGGTGCGGGAAGGCATCTTGGCGCAGATCACGGTTGTTCCGGCCGCGGAACGCCGCGAGGGCAAGACGATCACCCTTGGCGCAGCTTACATGAGGTCCACCGGACCGCGACCAGCGCAAGCGTGAAAGGAGCGGGCGTGGACACCCGACCGGTGCGCACCCCGGACAGCCGTTTCCCCGACAGGTCGCGCCAGGGAGCCGCTTGAAGCGATGCCGATGCGATCAGCGGGTCAGCGAAGTTGCCAGGCGCTCCCAGGGCACGGCGATGAGCATGGCACCGTTTCCGACACGCGCCTGCGGCGCGCGGATCAGCACGCAACCTGTCCGCAGACCGTCGCGGGGAAGCGTGGCCATCCACAGATCCGCGATGTCGAGGCCGGTCGATACCCGCGCGCCGTGGACCACACCGACGGCGGTGCCCTGCGGATCGAACACAACAAAACCGTCATAGGCCGAACTGTTGCCGTCATGCCGACACCGCGCCCTGCGTGCAGCAGCAAGCAGATCGGGTGACACGTCCTGCAAGCGGACCCCGTCAATCGGTGGGAAAGGCGCCTCGGGGTCCGGCCCGGGACCCGCGCCCGGGTCTTCGCCCGGTGGTGTCGTTCCGGAAGACCCGCCACCGACACCCACCTCCGCTTCAAGCAGCGAGTCGCCGCCCAGGGTCGCCGACGCATTCACCCCATCGTCCCCCCCGACCGAGGCCTCCACGCCCGCAAGGCTCTCGCCACCGACGCTGACGCCCGCGCCGATGCCGCTGTCCCCGCCGACATTCGCTTCAACGCCAAGCCCGCCGCCCCCGCCACCGATGCCGACACTGATACCGCCCGCGCCACCGAGATTGAGGTCAAGCGCCCGGGCAGGCGCATTCACGCCCAGGCCCAGTGTCAGGGCAACGACAAGCGTGGCCAGAGTCCGGGCCATTCGCCGGGAACATGCAACTTCCGGATACATTGTGAACCCCTCCCTTTCGCGCAGAGGTTGTTTCTGCAGCGTGACCAACCGCAAAGGGGACCCACTCTCGCAGGGTGCATCCGAATTTGCAATAGCGGTGCAGAATCCTGCGCCCGCGCTGCCTGGGCCGGACGCGCCCCCCATCCTGATGACCGCAACATGGCAGGCTGCAGCCGCGCGCCCGGGCGCCTATTGCGGCCCCTGATCGAGGGTTGAGACCAGATCCTCGATGAAATAGGTCGTCAATTGCTGACGGCTCGAAAGGCCTGTCTTGCGGAATATCGATGTGAGTTGCGACTTGACGGTTGACTCGGTCGTGCCCCGAAGACGGGCGATCTCGGCGTTGCTGAACCCCTTGATTGCCAGCAGGGCGACATTGCGCTCGGTCGGGGTCAGATTCCACTCCAGGAACTGACGGTCGATGTATTCCTGGAACTGCCCGCCAAGAGCAGTGATCTGGTCCGAAAGGCGATCGATCCTGCGGACAGACATCAGGATCAGGGTGACACTGCTCGCCACCCCGAACAGCAGCCCGACACTGGCCATCAGCTCCAGGACCTCGACCATTTCCCACGGAATGAACGGGATCCGGAACAGGAAGACATCGGAAAGGATCTTCGCGATGAAGAATCCCGCCCCCATGAACTGGACGACGAGAGCGCAGACCAGAAGGACGAGCGTTCCTTTGCTGTGGCGCTTCATGTCCGGTTCCGCAGGACAGGGTTGACGCGTTCATGCAGATCTCCGGAGCCGCTGTGCATGGGGGGTCTAGTCCGGAAGCAACGTTGGGTCGATGTCGCCGGGTCTGATATCCGCCGGGGGCGCGTCATCGATCCAGCGACGTACGGCGGTGTATTCCTCGACGATGACATCCCGCAGGATGCCACCGTTCGCACGGCTGACCACGATCTCGCGCAGGTGGATATCGGTCTCGGCGCGGATCAGGACGCGGCGCAAGAGCGTCTGCCGCACGGCGAGGATCCGGTATCCCTGACGTTCGAGTGCGTCAATGACATCAAGATACCTGTTCTCGGGCGCACGGTCAGCCGCGACGGCGACTGCCGCTGTGCGGTCGATGGGTTGCGCATTGGCGGCAAGCGGTGCGGAAAGTGTCACGAGACACAGCAACACCGCTGCCCAGCGTCCTTTTGCGCGTGCGGATTCCGGCGTCACGTCCGAGCACTTCCTGTCGCCTGATCCGTTCCTGCATAGACGAAGCCGGTCAACAGGACAACTCAATGGCTTTCGGCCGCCACGGCGTCAGTGGTGTCGGTCACAATTCGCAACCGCCTGGACAATGGCCTGTTCCATCGTTTCGCCGCTGACCGGCAGCGCCAGAGACACATCCGCAATGGCGGAACGCAGGCGCGAAAACTCGTGGCGCCGGAACCACCGCGACGCAAGGATTACGGGGGTCAATGGCTCATGGCGACGGAACTGGATCAGGTCACTCACCACATCGGCGCGGGCCGAGACCACATCATGATCGACCAGCAGGAACCGCGGCGACGGCTTGCGCGGTGCGACGACAAAGTTCGTGGCGCTGCAGACGCTGGTCCAGCACCGGACGTGCCGGAACCGGTCCGACAGCCATGACGCATGCGCGGCCAGCCCCCCGCCGGCGCAGACGACATGGCATTCCAGGTGACACACCGTCGCAAGCGCGTCGCTGATGCCATCATCCGCAAGGCCTGCGCGCAACGCGGACTCACGCGTGAAGAGCGACTCCACAAGTTCCCGCGAGACGTCGGCGCTGTGCGGGCTGCTGATGCGCGCGCTGCAGGTCTTTTCGGTCTGGTCCGGGCTGCCGCCCGACCAGCGCGCGGCCAGCGCGCGCAACGCTTCATGCAATCGTGACGGTCGAGAGGCGCCGGTCGGCGAAAAGTTCGAAGAGATGCTCATCAGCTCGATCCCGTGTTGTTTCAGTCCGTATTCGTTGCAACTGCTCCTCGCGCACCGGTTGCTTCCGTTCTCATGGTGCGGCCCGGATTTGGTTCAACCCGGGCCGCAAGACCCCCGGCGAAGTCGGGACCCGAGGCGCTCACGTGATAGCCAACCTCATGCGCGGGACCTGTTAAAACCGCGAACTGACGACACGGTGCGACGCTCGGCGCCAGGCGATCCGTGCATTGATACGACTGTCGCCGCGCGTGCGACATACACCCTCAGGCTGATCGCCGACTTATCGACCGAAGGTCCGATGCGGCGGCCTGGCAGACCCTGCAGCCCCGAAGTCTTGGCCGCCGCGCGCCAGGGTGCACGCGCGGATTTGATATTTATATA
Source organism: Paracoccaceae bacterium (assembly GCA_020832705.1). Classification (GTDB taxonomy): domain Bacteria; phylum Pseudomonadota; class Alphaproteobacteria; order Rhodobacterales; family Rhodobacteraceae; genus Rhabdonatronobacter. The sequence continues at coordinate 51,371 of JAFIEE010000001.1, read as the reverse complement.
ATATAAACAGTGACTTGCTGCAATTTGACGGTATCGCACTTTGGTATGGTTCGACCCAAAGGCGGATATCACCCCTTTGGCGGACTGCCTTAGAGAGAGTGGGCGAGCGCACCCTCTGATTGCAACTCCGTCGCCGAATGTTCCGAGTGCCTCGATTTCTTCGGAGGTGCTGATCCGTTCCGGTGCGCAGCGTGGGACCTGAAGTCACTTGATGTTAAGATGGAGAATTGTCGATGCTTGAGAAATTCTCGGCAACGTCGCGCAGAACCACCGTATCGGGCGTGATCTGCGCGCTTATCTGTTTCCCCGCCGTCCAGGCACAAGCATTCCTGGGCGATGGCGTGGGGGTCAACCTGGGCGGTGTTGTCTCTGTCGGGGTCGGCCAGGATGCGGATGACGCTGCGGTGTCCGTCGGCATAGGCGGCAGCGGCAGCGGCAGTGTTGCAGGCGTCGGTGTCGGGGGCGACGGCACCGGCGGGGCCGCGGGTGTCAGTGTCGGTGGCGACGGCACCGGCGGCGCCGCGGGTGTCAGTGTCGGCGGTGAGGGCAGCGGTGGTTTGATCGGTGTCGGAATCGGCGATGGCTCGAATGGCGGTGAGCCCGGGAACGGAAACGGCGGGAACGGTGGAAACGGCGGCAATGGCGGCAACGGCGGGAATGGGTCCGCCACGCCGGGAACGCCGGTCGTCCCGCGCGGGACAGTCACGATGCGCGGGGGTATGCCGCGGTGCATAGGCGAGGGTAACTCGCAGAACTTTACCGGCATGCCTGTCTTTGACAGCACGGGGACCATGATCGGCCTTGTCCACGACACCTGGGTTTCCGACGACATGCGGATCACGCGCCTTCGCTTTGAAACATCGGATCAACTCTGGAGCAGACCGGCCTGTGTCGAGGTCGGCCAGATCGACGTAACGCCTTCGGGCGGAATGATCACCGTTCCGGTATCGAGCAGCAGCATTTCGGAGCAGATGCGCTGAGGCACGTCCATTGCCCCCCGTTGCCGGATCATCGGGCTTCGGGGGGGCACATCCCGAATGGAGTTGGCTTCGATGGCATTCACAACGAGTGACGTTTCACAATCATCGCACAGGGCGTGCGAAGCCCCGAAACGGGCGCAGCGATGGTCTGCCGGATGGTATATCCTCCCGTGTGCGGTACTTGGCGCCCTGGCCTGGGTCTGGGTGATCGTGATGGTGGTTCGCCTCATCTTCTGACGCCGTCGAAGCCGGGTCCGGTGCGGGTCTTGTCGCAAATCCCGTGGCGATTTCCCAGCGGCGCGCTCCGGGAATTTGCAGGCGCGGTCTGGAGGTATCGGTTTCAGGGGCTTGGGCTGGTTCTTCCTTGAGCGGCAGCCCCGGTTGCGTGCGATCCGGGGCCTGGTTCCGGCCGACGCCTGGTTCCGGGACGTCTCGTCAGGAGACAGCGAAACGGCAACATCCGGCGGGTCGATGAAATACCCGGCGACATCGGTCACACTCTCTCCGAACATCGGGGCGCCCGAAACCTTGAGCCTCGTGATTACCTGCAAGCCCTTGCCCGCGTTGACCTGCACTTGCTGCAATTTCCGGCAGGTCAGCCGGTGGGCTTTGCAGGTGCAGCATGGTTTCTTGCATTCGGGATCGAGGAACGACAACCGTGGTGTTTGGACCTGGAAACCGGGGCAATGTCTTCAACCTGCTGTCTTTCATCAGTTCCGGAAAGTTCGTGATGATCGGCAACGGGCAGAACAGCAAGTCCATGGCCTATGTCGAGAACGTTGCGGCCTTTCTGCATTTTGCTGCGGGTTTCGGTCCGGGGGTGCATCTGTACAACTACGTCGACAAGCCCGACCTGACCATGAATGAACTGGTAGCGCTGGTGCGCTGGCGGCTTTTCGGGAAGGAAGGGGTCGGCCTGCGTCTGCCCTTGTGGCTGGGCATGGTCGCAGGCCATGCAGCGGATGTGGCCGCGCGCATCAGCGGCAGAACGCTGCCCGTCAGCGCGATCAGGGTGCGGAAGTTCTGCGCGACGACTCGTTTCGCCAGTGCCGCACACGCCGTCGAAGGCTTCACCGCCCAGACGCCGCTTGCCGAGGCGATCGAGACCACGCTGCAAAGGGAATTCATCACGCCCGACCCCGACGCGCCGGTATTCTATACTGAGTAACCTTCGAAAATCATGACATATCAATGTGATATTCACTGATACTGCCCTGTGCAAGAAATGTGATCCGTTGAACAATAGGCAGCAGGATGAATATGGGCGGCACCTGTCTGAACCGGAGAACACTGTGACCCTTGAAGAATTCAAGTCCTATCTCCCTCAGTCCAAGAAGGACGGCGCAAGCACGGTTGAAAGATACCTGTTTCGCCCGGTTTCGATCCCCGTATCCTGGGTTCTGCACCGGATGGGGGTCACGGCCAATCAGGTCACGCTCCTTGGGCTGCTGCTGGCATTCCCTGCGGCGTTTCTGATCGCCACTGGAGACAGGGTGCTCGCACTCATCGGCGCCGTCGTGTTCGTTCTTGTTGCGCTGCTGGATTGTGTCGACGGGAACATTGCGCGGGCGAACGGATTGAAATCCCTGTTCGGCCCGTGGTTCGATGCCGTCGGCGGTTATTTCTGCTACATGCTCATGCCGCTCGCGCTTGGTCTCTATGTCGAGCAGACAACACCGGTCTACTTCTTTTCCGGAGAGTTCATCCTGCTCGGTGGGCTTGCAAGCAACCTGAGCCTGTTGATGCGGCTTGTGCACCAGAAGGCGGCCAGAATTCTGCCGAAACCGGACACTGCCCAGCCTGACGGGCCGAAACGCGGGGGGGTGTTGCGCCGGATGCGGTCGAGCCTGCCGCGGGAGTTCAATCAGTTGACGCTGGCGCCGCTTTTCCTGGGTGCAATCCTGTTCAATGTGCAGATGCCCTTCCTTGTTGTCTTTACGGCTGTGGCCGCACTGACAGCGGCGGCGGTCATGTTGCACTATGGCATGCGTGTCTCGCGCGAAGATGCAAGACGGCTGTCGTTGTGACAGGTCCGATGGCAAGGGGCAGCAACGCGGTATTGCACCGGATGCGGGATCGGCGTTTGTGCGGGGCAAGACACCCGCACCTGTGCCTGCACGCATCCGGTTTTCCTGAAAGGCGCATGGGGGAAGAATGTCCCAGACATTATACATAAGGCTCGTCCGGGCCGCCTGTTACGTTCCGCCCATCGGGCGCGGCCTGCATGCGCTCATCGTGTGGCTGATGGTGCACCTGCCGGGGATCGATACCCTGACCCGCTGGCGGATAATTGGAAGGTCGACCTGGAAGGCTGAACTGACGCGGCGCCAGAGACTTCGCGAAGGGTCTGTTCCGACGGAAACCGGCGCAAGCCGCATTGTCGTTGAAACCAGCGCGCTCGCCGCGATCGTCCGGGCCCTCCGCCCGGGAGGGACATTTGACGCGCTGGAGTCGAAAGGCGGGATATTCATCGCGGGAGCGGTGAAGTCGGGTAACACGCCCTCGGTGACAGTTCACATCGACGACATCCCTGTTTGCAAGCGCAACTTGCCCGGGCGACAGACAAAGTTCGACGCCCTGCTTGGGCATGAGCTCGTAAGGTCCTTCCCGACTGAATGTGGGCTGAGTATCGTCGACGACACCGGCGCCCGGCTGTCCCATGGCGGCGCAGATGCCATCCGCGTCCGGATTCCAAACGCGTCCGGGGAACTCGCTGGTCTCGCTGCAAAGGGGAACCTGCTGACCAAGAAGGGAGAGCTGGCACAGGCCAACCCGAACGCAGTCGCCAAGCGGCAGCAGGAATACCTGGATGCCTATGTCGACATCGCCGCAAGGTTCGAGGCTGCAACCGGAAAGCCGTTGTTTGTTTCCTACGGCACCTTGCTGGGCTGTATCCGCGAGGGCGGGGTGATCGAAAACGATGATGATTTCGACGTCAGCTACCTGTCGGACCTCGAAACCCCGGAAGAGGTGCGGAAAGAGGCTCTTGAATTCGCGAAACGCCTTGAGGCTTGGCCGTTGGTTACGCAAGTACGGAGAGATCTGAGCGTACATCGTCAGGGGGAAGACGTCATCATTTCCCTGGGCGTTCCGCTTTGGTTCCACGGGGACGATCTGATCATGTATACCGGCAAGAAGGTGCGCTGCACGCGCGATGATATCCTGCCGGCCCGGCAGGTCATGATGGCGGGAGTGCCCGTTCTGGTGCCGAACAATGCCGAGCGCATCCTCGAAGGCTATTACGGCAAGACATGGCGCACCCCTGATCCTGGGTATATCTCGGATATGCGAACTCGGGACAGGGCATCCAATCAGTTGTGGCGCCGCACGCTGTTCACACCGAAGGATGTCCGGCGTATGGGGCTTGAGATAGGGCTGGAAGAAGGAGCCGATTCGCGATGAATGCGAAACCGGAATCTCGCAGTCGTGGATAAAGGTCAGCAAGGCGTAATCGCACCGGATGCGGGATCGGCGTTTGTGCGGGGCAAGACACCCGCACCTGTGCCTGCGCGCATCAGGATTTTCTGAAACGCGCATGGAGGAGTAATATTCCTTGACAAATTCAGTCTTTTGTTCGCGGGAAGGCATGGCCACCTGATCAATGCGCCTGCCGCCACTGCGGCCCTGATCGATGATCGTTTGCCGCTCATTGACGGCGAAATGAATGTCGTGATTGAAGAGGGCCGGATCACGCGCTTTAGCAAGGCTGTCCCGGCCGCTGAAGCCCATGCACAAAGCCTGCAGTTGATGAAATTTGGGGCCGAGGATTCTGCCCTCCTGTTCGAGACGGCCGCCGTTCTGACAGCTAAGAAGGGTCTGCAAATGTTTCCGGCCCATGCCTATGCCACGATCATCGAGCGCTCGACCATCTTTCCGGTTCAGGCCGGTGACGGTTTCTGGCATGAGATCGATACACCCGAGGATCTGGACCGCTGTGCGCGATCCTATGTCGAAAGGCTTGGGCAAGTTCTTTGATACAGCTTGAAGAATTCGAAGACAAGTTCTTACCCTGAACCGAAGTAACGTCGTGCACACTGCTGCGGCAAGCGTTAAGTCAACTCACAAGGAGCGAATGACCATGGCGGGAGACCGGAGACTAGAGGGGCGTTTGTTGAAGAAGGCGGAGCAACTCTTGCCGCGTGTGGCCGATCTGTTGCGTGACAGCGGAATCGATTTCTGTCTCGAGTCCGGCACATTGCTCGGAATCTATCGAGAGGGACGCCTGCTGCCATGGGACAATGATATCGATCTTTTCGCGCGGGCAGAGGACGCTGAACGCATTTACGCCTTGCGCTGGAAATTGCTTATGATGGGATGTTGGATCAAGATCAGACCGTCAAAGAAGGCGTATGGGCCGATTCCGGAAGGTGCGCCAAGAAGCATGAAGATCGGCTATATTCCCAAGATCAATGGTGACAGAGTGCATATTGATATATTTCTGAAATATTGTGATGGTGTTGACTATCATTGGGTGATTGGTTGTAAGAATCAGGTTCACAAGAAAATTTCGCGGAAGTATTACGATCAGTTTGACGAAATCGAATTCAAGGGCAAGACCTATCCGATCCCCGCGCATGTCGAAGAGTATCTGACCGCGCGCTATGGTGACTGGCGGGTGCCAGTCAAGGATTATTCTTGGGTGAAAGATGATAGTGCAATTGTCTCTGGTGAGGGGGGCAGGACGTAGACCTGGGACTTATTAATACATACGGCCAGAGCATTTCATAAGGAGATGGTTCGCAATGAACGGGGACTTGGGTCAAGGCAGTATCGGATACACAACTGGTGTATTTGATCTTTTTCACATTGGGCATCTGAATATCCTGCGCCGCGCGAAACTGAGTTGCGATTATCTCATTGTCGGTGTCACGACCGATGAACTCTGTTTTCAAAGAAAGAAGAAGAAGCCGGTTATTCCCTTTGCCGAGCGTGTGGATATTGTGCAAAGCCTGCGCTTTGTTGACCAGGTCGTCCCGCAGGACGACATGGACAAGATCGCTGCATGGGAGCGATTGCGTTTCAATAAGATGATGGTGGGGAGCGACTGGCGTGGAACCCCCGCCTGGAACGCCTTGGAGCGCGAATTCAAGGATCGCGATGTAGAGATTGTCTATTTTCCCTACACAGAAACCACATCAAGCACGTTGTTGCGACAGGCGCTCAACGCACTCACAGGGGGCGACTGAACATGGCGGGCAGCCGAAGACTTGAGGGGCGCTTGTTGCAGAAGGCAGAGCAGCTTTTGCCGCGTGTTGCGGACCTCTTGCATCGGAGCGGAATTGATTTCTGCATTGATGGCGGAACTCTGCTCGGTATCTACCGGGAAGGGCGTCTGCTGCCCTGGGACAACGATATCGATCTTTTCGCGCGGGCCGAAGACGCCAGGCGCATTCATGCCCTGCGATGGCGGTTGCTGCTGATGGGATGCTGGATCAAGGTGCACTATGCAAGACGTAGCTTCCCGTCCCGGATGATCACATTCCCGGCGGTGATCCGCTCTCGTCAGGGCAGGATACCGCCGCTGCATGTAAGCGATATAAAGCGGCGGAACAGGGGAGTCGCGTTTCGGTTCGTGGCCCGTTCTGCTCCAAATCCGAGTGTCGTGCATCGGCGGGATTGACAAGTCTTGATCGACTGCAGCATTCATGCTTGCGTCCCACTGAACCGCTGATAACTTGGAAAATCTTGCCTCAACAAAGAATGGGTACGATGATAGTCTCTCACAAGCACCGCTTCATTTTCGTGAAGACAGCAAAAACTGCCGGAACAAGTGTAGAAACACTGCTTTCAAAAGCTTGCGGACCTGACGATATCTTAACACCTTTCGTGGTTCGTGAAGATGGGCATGAGCCAAGAAACTATCGGGGAATGTTCAATCCAATTCCAGATATTGTCGAAAGCCTACGGTTCAATGTTCGCCTTGAGTATATGAAGCTGCTTAAATCGTCAATAAGCCACAAGAGTAGAAATTTTTTTCACCATATGCCGGCGTGGCGCATAAAGAACCGGCTGCCCGAGGAGTTTGAATCCTATTTTAAGTTCGCAGTCGTTAGAAATCCGTACGACGTTGTCTTGTCAGGCTTGAGGTGGCGGGCGGAGAGAAACCGGCAGCTCAACATAGACAATTATTTGCATGATCTCAAGAAAATAAAAGCCCGAAGGACCAATGGGGTCGGCCAAGTCCCCTTTAATCAATACATATATTGTCACCCGAAGACCAATGAGATTCTCGTAGATAGAATTTTGCGATTTGAAGAACTTGTCGAGCAGCTACAGATTGTTTTTGATGACTTGGGCGTTCCACTCGACGCAACGGACATAGGACGTGCCAAAGGGGTTTACACCAAGAGGGCATCTATCAAGCTTTCTGCGGCCCAACTAGATACTGTCGCCGATATTTTTTCGTGGGAACTTGAGCAGTTTTCCTATTCGCCACCAGCTTGGGCGCGGCAAATTCTGGAGACGCGCTGACTGCACGCTTCGAAAATGACCGCCGCCCGGCGGCGCGACGATCAATTCGCCTGCGATGCAGGTGAATTGTGCAAGTGCTCATCCAGCAGTCCAAGGAAGAGGTTCGCGGCCTCGCTGCGCGGGCGGTCCGCCCGATAGAAGACTGCGATCTCATAATGCAACGGCGGATCCAGACGGTGTACGGTCAGGCCGAGGTTGCGGAACATCTGCGCCGACCACGCGTCGACGATCGAAACCCCTTGTCCCTGCGCGACAAGGGCGCAGATGGTGCTGAAGTATTCGGCCTCCACCACCTTGGCAAATGTTCCGCCTGATTCGATCACCGCGTTGCGGATCTGATGGCCGATCATGCGCGCGGTGGTCATGGCGACAAACGGCTTGTCCGCCAGCGCGGACGGGTTGATCCGTTCGCCGCCCAGAGCAAACGCCCCCTCGGGGGCGATGGCCACGCATTCCAGCCGGTAGCGCCGCTTTTCCACATTGGCCAGTTCCACCGGGTATTCGGCGACGGCGATATCAACGATGCTTGCCTCGAAATAGCTCCGCACTTCCTCGGAGGTGCGGTTGATCATCTTGACGGCAATGTTGGGCAATTGCGTCCGGAAGCGCGCCAGCACGCCGGGAAGCAGCGAGATCGACGCCGAAGGATGCGCGGCGATCACAAGCGTTCCGGTCGCCCCGGTGCGCAGGCGCTCCGCCGTGATCTCGAGCCGGTCCAGCATGGCCAGCGTCGGACGCGCGGCCTCGAAATAATCAAGGCCCCGTGACGTCGGCCGCAGGCGGTTGCCGCCGTCGCGTTCGAACAGCTTGAAGCCGAGCTCCTGTTCCAGACGCGCCAGTTTTGCACTCATCGCGGGCTGTGTGATGCCCAGAATTGCGGCGGCACGGGTGACCGATCCGTTTTCCATGACTGCCCGAAGGCCGATGAGAAGACTTGAGTCGACAGGCATGAATAATTCTTATTGACATGTGCTGGATCGCGCTTAGCATCTCGGAAGTGCCAAGAAAAATCAAGAAAAAAAGGAGATATCTGGCATAAAGAAAAGTTATGCCATGAGCGTGCCGCGAAGCATCCCATGCTTCGTTCTCGCAGGCGCCTGGCGACGGTCCGACAAAACGGGTGGCCCCTTGGGTCCGGCAACAGTGGAGTGAAGGATGAACGGCATCAGAACATCTCTGGCGGTAGTGGCGGCAACGCTCGTCTGCATGCAGCCAGCAGCGGCGCAGGACAGCCACAGCATCGGCTTTACCGCCGCTCTCAGCGGCGATTTCGCAGCCTTCGGCGTGAACATGCGCCGGGGCGTGGAACTCGCGATGGAAGAGATTGCCGCCTCGGGCGGGCCAAGCTTCAATCTGGTCATCGCGGATGACCGGGGCGAAGCCCGCGAGGGCGTGCTGATCGCGCAGCGCTTCTGTTCGGACAGCAGTGTGGCGGCGGTGCTGGGGTATTCCTTCAGCTCGATCGCGCTGGCCGCCGTGCCGATCTATGACCAGTGCGGGCTGCCCGTGGTCGGCTCGGCCGTGACCAGCCCCGATCTTTCGGGCGCAAGCCCGTGGTTCCGCCGCAACATCCTGACCGATGCGGTGCAGGGCGCGATGATGGGCGAATACGCCGCGACCGAACTGGGTCTGTCCACGGTCTATGTCATCCACCAGCAGGACGACTATGGCATCGGTGTCGCCAATGCGTTTTCCGCCGCCGCGACTGCAGCCGGGATGGAGGTCATCGACACCGCGACCTATCTCCTGGGCGCGCGGGATTTCCGCACCCAGATGACACGCGCCCGCGCGGCGCGCCCGGATGCGATCTTCATTGGCGGCTTCTACAGCGAGGCGTCGAAGATCGCCGAACAGGCGCGCGATCTGGGCATCAGCGCACAGATCCTCGGCACGGACGGGTCGCTGAACCCGGAACTGATCACCCTTGGCGGCCCGGCGGTCGAAGGCATGATCGTCTACGGCATGTTCGACCCGTCGGTGGCCACCCCCCCGCCGGCAAACATAATACACGCCAACCGCGCCCGGGTAGGGGGTTACCCCCACGCGGTTTCGGCGCGGGGATATGACGCGATGATGGTGACCGCCGAAGCGATCCGGATGGCCGAGGAAGGCGGCGATTTCACGCGCGCGGCCCTGAATGACGCCTTCGGCGCGATTGATGCCTTTCCCGGCGTGACCGGCCCGACCACCTTCGACGCGCAGGGCGACCGCGACGGCGCGCTGTATTTCCTCAGGGTCGAGGACGGCACCTTCACGCTGGCCGACTGAACCACACCCGCCGCGTCGGCGCCGCGACCCTGCGTGGCGCCGACGTCTGCCGAAATCCAAGCCCCGGGAACCCGACACAGATGGACATCTTTGGCCAGCTTCTGGTGAATGCGCTCATGCTGGGCGCGATCTATGCCCTGGCCGCCGTGGCCTATACGCTGGTCTACGGGGTGATCCAGCTTGTGAACTTCGCCTTTGGCGAGCTGTTCATGCTCGGGGCCTTCATCTGCGTCAGCCTGATGCTGCCCTCGGTTGCGCTGTTCGGCTGGCAGGCGCCGATGCCCGCGCTGCCGTTCCTGGTCGCACTGCCGCTGGCGGTCGTGATCGTGGCGGGGCTCGGTGTTGTGGTCGAACGGCTGGCCTACAGGCCGTTGCGCAACGCGCCCCGCCTGGCGCCGCTGATCGCAGCGATTGCGGTTTCGGTGCTGCTGCAGTCGGTGGCCCAAAGCATCTGGGGCCCCGAGGAGCTGCGCTTTCCGCGCTTCGCGCTGGGGCAACTGCCGCCGATCGTGCTGTTCGACACCATCTATATCCGGGTGATGGAAATCTTCGTGCTGGTCGCCGCCATCGCCAGCATGATCGGGCTGACCCTGTTCGTGCAGTATACCCGCATGGGGCGGGCCATGCGCGCCACCGCCGAGGACCCGACCGCGGCGCGGCTGGTGGGTATCCCGGTCAACCGCGTGATCGCCATGGCGTTCCTGATCGGGTCGGCCTTTGCCGCGCTGGCCGGGGTGCTCTATGCCCAGACCTACAGCTTTGCGCATCCGACAATGGGCTTCCTGCCTGGTCTGAAAGCGCTGACCGCCGCGGTGCTGGGCGGGATCGGATCGATCCCAGGCGCGGCGCTGGGGGGCATGCTGCTGGCATTCGTCGAAACCTTCGCCGCCGGATACCTGCCCAACGGTGCGGCGTGGCGCGATGCGGTCGGCTTTGCGATCCTGATCCTGGTCCTGGCCTTTCGCCCGCAGGGAATCCTGGGCCGCAAGGAACTGAACGAGGCCCCGGCCGGCAGCCTGGTGGGCGAGCAGGTCGCGCCGCGCGGACTTTTCGCGCCCGTTGACCGGTTCTTCGGCTGGCTTGGACAGGGCAATACGGTGCTGAACATCGCGCTGGCCTGTATCGCGGTGGCGCTGGCCTTCATCATCACCAATGACTACTGGCTGCGCATCCTGGTGTTCGTGGTGACCTACGGGATGCTGGCCAGCGGGCTGAACATCGTCGTGGGGTTCACGGGGCTGCTGGATCTGGGCTTCGTCGCGTTCTTTGCCGTGGGGGCCTATTTCACCTCGATCCTGTTCGTGCTGGTCCTGCGCGGCCGCTTCGGCATCGATCCGGCGGACATCTGGTGGCTGTTCTACGCCAACCTGTTCCTGGGCGGGGCGCTGGCCGCGCTCATAGGGGCGTTGATCGGAACGCCCACGCTGCGGCTTCGGGGCGACTACCTGGCGATCATGACCCTGGGCTTCCACGAGATCATCCGCATCGTGGCGACCAACTGGATCGACCTGACACGCGGGCCGATGGGGATCCGCGGGATCCCCACGCCCAGCCTGTTCGGGATGCCGCTGATGTCGCCGAAATACCTGTATCTTCTGGGTCTGGCGCTGAGCATTCTGGTGGTGTTCGGCATTGCGCGGCTGGTGCGGTCCTATGTGGGCCGCGCCTGGGTCGCGATCCGCGAGAACGAGGTCGCGGCCGAGGCGATGGGCGTGCCGACCGCCCGTTACAAGCTGCTTTCCTATGCCACCGGAGGGTTCATCGGCGGGCTGGTCGGCGTGTTCTTCGCGCATTCCCAGCAATATATCAGCCCGCTGAGCTTCTCGCTGTTCGAAAACATCCTGATCCTGATGCTGATCGTCATGGGCGGGCTGGGAACCTTTATCGGGCCGTTCCTGGGGGCGTTGTTCTGGATCGTCTTCCTGCAGGTGGCGCAGGGCATGCCGCTGATCCAGGCCCATCCGGAACTGCGCTACGCCGCGCTGGGTCTGGTGCTGGTGCTGCTGATGATCTACCGCCCGCAGGGGCTGGCGGCGCGGGCGCGCGTCAGCCTGATGATGTCGAAATGAGCGTGCTTCTGGAAACACGGGGCCTGACGGTGGAATTCGGCGGGCTGTTCGCGCTGAAAGCGGTGGACCTGCAGGTCGCCGACGGAGCCATCCACGGGCTGATCGGTCCGAACGGGGCGGGCAAGTCCACCATGGTCAACGCGCTGACCGGGCTGGTGCCGACAAGCGCGGGCAGCATGCAACTGGCGGACCGCCCCCTGCATGGCCGCCCCACGTGGGAAATCGCCGACGCGGGGATTGCACGCACCTTCCAGAACATCCGCAATTTCGCCGGGATGACGGTGCTGGAAAACACGCTGGTTGGCGCGCACCGGCATTTCCGGGCCAGTTTCGCAGCGCTTCTGCGGCGGTCGCGTGCGGCACGCGAAGAAGAGGAAAGCCAGCGGGCCCGGGCGCTGGAGGCGCTGCATTTCGTCGGGCTGCGGGGCCGCGACGAGCAGATGGCGACCGGGCTGTCCTATGGCCACCAGCGTCGCCTGGAAATCGCCCGCGCCCTGATGCTGCAGCCGCGGCTGCTGCTGCTGGACGAACCGCTTGCGGGCATGAACGCCGCCGAGAAGGATGAACTGGCCGATATCATCCGCGCCATCCGCGACCGGGGAATCACCGTGCTGATCATCGAGCATGACATGCAGATCATGCGCACACTGTGCGACCGGTTGAGCGTGCTGCACCATGGCGCCCTGCTGGCGGACGGCACCCCGAAGGAGGTGTTTTCCAATCCGCTGGTGCAATCCGCGTATCTGGGGCAGGCAGCATGAGCACACCGCTTCTGGAAGTCGGCGGGCTGGCGGTGCGTTACGGCGTCATCAACGCGGTCGAGGACGTCAGCCTTTCGGTGGCGCCGGGCAGTATCGTCAGTCTGATCGGCAGCAATGGCGCGGGCAAGACCACCTCCTTGCGCGCGATCTCGGGGCTGCTGGCCCCGGCCGCGGGCTCGATCCGGTTCGACGGCCGCGATCTGGCCGGGGTCGCCGCGGAAACCCGGGTTGCCATGGGGCTGGCGCAGGTGCCGGAAGGGCGGCGTGTGTTCCCGCGCATGACAGTGCTGGAAAACCTGCAACTGGGCGCGTATCTGCGCCCCGGAGACGCCTCGGTGCCCGAGGATCTCGAGGCGATCACCACCCTTTTCCCGATCCTGGAGCAACGGCGCAAGCAGCTTGCCGGAACGCTTTCGGGGGGCGAGCAGCAGATGCTGGCCATCGGGCGCGCGCTGATGTCGCGGCCGCGACTGCTGCTGATGGACGAACCCACCATGGGGCTGGCGCCGCAGATGGTCGAACTGATCCTGGAGCGGATCCTCGAGATCCGGCGCCTTGGCACCACGATCCTGCTGGTCGAGCAGAACGCGGTCGAGGCGATCCGGCTGTCGGACATGGTCACCGTCCTGCGGCTGGGCCGTGTGGTCCATACCAGCCCCGGGTCCGAAATCGGCGATGACCTCTTGCGCGACCTCTATCTTGGCCATGACGTATAATCGCGGAGCACAGTGATGACAGCCTTTCCCGATGACCTGCTTGTGCCTGCAGGCACCTTCATGAGCGTGCCCGCCGCCACGGCCATCACGCCCGGTCAGGGGGTCATTCTGGGAATTCCCTTCGATTGTGGCACGCATCCCACGCGTATCGGCGCGCGTCAGGGGCCACGGGCGATCCGCGAACAGTCCGGGCTGGTGCGCCCGGTGCTGCCGGAACTGGGCGACCGCGACATCCTTGCCGCGATGGACGTGGTCGATCTGGGGGATGTGGCGGTGGTCTCGGGGCAGACCGGGCCCGCGCTTGCGGCGATCGAGTCAGCGCTGGACATGGCTGTCGCGCAGGGGGGCTATCCGGTGACCTTTGGCGGCGACGGGCTGGTGACGTTGCCGCAACTGCGCGCCCTGCACCGCCATTACCCGGACCTTGCGGTGCTGCATATCGACGCCCACACCGATGCCTATGAAGGCGAGGGCTACAACACCTCGACCACCTTCACCCGCGCGGCCGAGGAAGGCATCATCGACGTGGCGCGCTCCTTCCACATCGGCGCGCGCGGCACGCTGATGGCGCCCGGCGCCTATGACCACACCCGCGCGCTTGGCTACAACCTGATCTCGGGGGCGGAGCTGCGCAGGCGCGGCGTGGATGACGTGGTGGACGAGGTCCGCGCCAGAACCGAAGGGCGGCCCCTCTATCTGTGCTTCGACATGGATTTCTTCGACCCTTCGGCGGCGCCGGGCGTCGCCACGCCGACCTGGGGCGGCCCCGACGCGGCCACGGGCCTGGATTTCCTGAACGCGCTTGCGGGGCTGCCCATCGTCGCGGTGGACATCAACACCGTCAGCCCCCCGCATGATGTCGGCGGCATGACCGCATGTCTGGCCGGGCATGTGGCGGTGACCGCGCTGAACCTGATGTATCTGGGCCGCAATGCCCACCGACAGGAGGCTTGAATTGGTCAAGATACTGATCACCCACAACAACGACCTGCTCCAGAACTTCTACAGCCTGGAGGCGGTGGAGGCGTTGCGCGGCCTTGCCGAGGTGCGCCTGAACGGGACCGACACGCCGCTGCGGGGCAGGGACCTGATCGCGGCGGCGCAGGATGTGGATATCATCCTGTCCGACCGTCTGGCGCCGGGCACGCCCGAGGTTTTCGCGGCCCTGCCCGAACTTGCGGTCTACATGCGCTGCGCGGTCGATATCCGCAACATCGACGTCGCCGCCGCCTCGGACGCGGGGACGCTGGTGGTGCGCTGCAGTGCGGGCTACGGCGACGCGGTCGCCGAAACGGCGCTGGGGCTGGTGATCGCGCTGGGACGGCGGTTCGCCATCTGCGACCGGCTATACAAGCAAGGCATCGCCGACCAGCCGATGGTTCTGGGTCGGCAGCTTGCGGGGTCCAGCATGGGGATCATCGGCTTTGGCGCCATCGGCAGCCGCATTGCCGATCTGGCGATTGCCGCGCGCATGAAGGTGCTGGCCTTCGATCCCTACAAGCGCCTTGTCAATGGCTGCGTGACGCAGGCCGATCTTGACACCGTCCTGGGCTGCGATTTCGTGGTTTGCGCGGCCTATGCCACACCCGAAACCGAACGCATGATGAACCGCGACGCGTTTGCCCGGATGCGGCCGGATGCGTATTTCGTCAACGTCGCGCGCGGGATCGTCGTGGACGAGGATGCACTGGAAGAGGCGCTGACAACCGGGGGCATCGCCGGGGCGGGGCTGGATGTCGGCATGGGACACGACGAGCAGCCGCACCCACGGCTGGCGGCCCTGCCGAACGTGATCGCGGTGCCGCATGTCGCCGGGCTGACCCGCGCGGCGACCGATCATCAGGCCTTCGAGACCGTGCGCCAGATCCGCGACCTCATCGACGGAAAACTGCCCGAACTGGCCGTGAACGGCCACATGGCCCGGCGGCTGGACCGCCTGAGGAGACCCGCATGACCGGCCTTCTGCCCGCAAACCCGCCGCGCACCCGCCTGCCCGCAGGTGCGTGCGACTGTCACATGCACATCTATGGCGACCCGGCCCTGTATCCCGCGCCGCCAGATTCGCCGTTCAAGCCGGTGCCGGGGGGATCGATCGATGCCTACATGGCCCTGCGCGCGACCCTTGGCCTGACGCGGGCGGTGGTGGTGCAGCCGTCGGCCTATGGCACCGACAACCGCTGCACCCTGATGGCGCTGGAGCGTCTGGGCCAGGACGGCCGCGCGGTGGTGGTGGTCGATGACACCGCCGACGACGCCGAGCTGCAGCGCCTGACCGGCGCGGGCGCGCGCGGATTGCGCTTCTTCATGCTGCCGGGCGGCGTGCTGGGATGGGAAAAGCTTGCACCGCTGGCGGCGCGGATCGCGCCCTTCGGCTGGCACATCCAGTTGCAGATGGACGGCCGCTTCCTGCACGACCGCGAGGCCGAGATCATGGCGCTGCCCTGCCCGGTTGTGATCGACCACAACGGCAAGTTCCTGGAACCCGTGGACACGGATCACCCCGGGTTCCGCGCGCTGTGCCGGATGCTCGATTCCGGCAAGGTCTGGGTCAAGACATCCGGGGTCTACGAGACCTCGAAAACCGGGCTGCCGGATTATGCCGATGTGGCGAAGCTGGCGCGCACCCTGATCGACCGCTTCCCTGAACGCTGCGTCTGGGCGACCAACTGGCCGCACCCGTCGAAACCCGGCGATCCGCCCGACGACGCGCTGCTGGTGGACCTGTTCGCCGCATGGTGCGGGTCCGAAGCCCGGATGCAACAGATCCTCGTGGACAACCCCGCCACGCTCTATGGCTTCGAGGAGGGCTGAGATGACCCGACCGCCGCAACAGATGGCCCCGGAACAGATGGCCATCGCCATGGGGCTGGATATCCCCGACTTCGATACCACCGGCTACTACGGCGCCGATTACGGGACCATGAAGCCCTTTCACCGCATGGGCAATCTGCTGTTCCTGTCCGGCCATGTGGGGCAGAAACCGGATGGCACGGTCATGGGCGGGCGGCTGGGCGACACCCTTGGCACCGCCGAAGGCTATGCCGCGGCGCGTGTCTGCGGGCAGAACCTGCTTGGTGGCATCCGTCAGGCCGTGGGCAGTCTGGACCAGGTGCGCAGCATCGTGCGCACGCTCAATTTCGTGGTCTGCACCCCCGGCTTCACCGAGGTTCACAAGGTTTCCTCGGGGCTGAGCGACCTGCTGGTCGAGGTGTTCGGCCCCGAGCGCGGGCTTGGCGGCCGGGCCACCATCGGCGTGACCGCGCTGGCGCAGGGGCATTGCTTCGAAACCTGGGCCACGATCGAACTGGAACCCTGAGCGGAGGAAAGCATCATGCAGCTTGACCGTGACAAGATCGAAGCCGCGATCGCGCCCCTGCGGGTCGCCCGGTCGATGCCCGCCGACATCTATACCTCGCCCGACATCTTCGCCGCGGAACGCGAGAAGATATTCCTGCGCCACTGGTTCTTCCTGTGCCGCGAGGACCAGTTGCCGAACCCCGGAGACTACCGCAGCTTCGACACCCAGGGCGGCCCGATCTTTCTGGTCCGGGGGCAGGACGGGGTGCTGCGGTGTTTCGCCAATTACTGCCGGCATCGCGGGTCGCTGCTGGTCAAGGGCAGCGGCAACTGCGGGGCGCGGATCATGTGCCCCTATCATGCCTGGAGCTATTTCAGCGATGGCCGCCTGTACGGGTGCCCGGACATGCAGGACGCCGAAGGCTTCGACCGCAAGGAAAACGGGCTGGTGCCATTGCGCATCGACAGCTGGGCGGGGTTCGTGTTCGTGAATTTTGCGCAGGACGGCCCGTCGCTGGAGGACCAGCTTGGCGATCTGCCGGAGCGGTTCGCCTCGCACCGCATGGACCGGATGCGCTGCACCTGGACCACCGAGATCGAGGCCGGGTGCAACTGGAAGCTGTTTCTTGAAAACGCCATGGAGACCTATCACACCGGGACGGTACACCGCGATTCGATCGGGGCGCAGACCCAGCGCGCGATCCCCACGCGCGGCGACTGGCTGTGCATGCAGGTGCTCAGCCGCACCAGTATCGGCAGCCTCGACAGGTCGCGTGCGCCATTCGACCCGATCCCAGGGCTGGACGAGGACGCGCGCGAAGGGACGTATTTCACGCTGCTTCATCCGCTGACGCAATTCGCCGTCGCGCAGGACTGCATGTGGTGGCTCAACGTGACGCCGCTGAGCGCAGATGCCTCCCGGATCGAGATCGGCGGCTGTTTCCCGGAGGATACCGTCGCGCTGCCGGACTTCGCCGAACGCGCCGCGCCCTATCAGGAACGCTGGCTGCGCGTGGCGCGCGAGGATATCGGCATCCTCGAAGACCAGCAGCGGGCGCTGGCTTCGGCCCTGTTCCGGCCGGGGCCGCTTTCGGGGCGCGACGACATGGTGCACGAAGCCGGGCGCTGGCATGTGGCAAGGCTTCTTGACTGAGTCCCCCGGCTTCATTGGTTGATGGAGCGGCCTGGTGCTTGGAAATCCTGCCATCGCATCATCTGCGACCGGGCGCACAGCGCTCTGGACACGGTGCCGTCTTGCAGTGCCGCTTCGCGCGGGGTCATCACGTCCGGCGTATCGTCGGCCTCGGGCCGCGCGGCCAGGGGCGGGGCAGTGGCAAAAGGGCGCGCGCCCCCACGCGCACGGCGGCGGCGCAATCCGACCGCGCGCCCATAACGGTCGCGTGCGGTGCAGGCGCCGGGCACAGGCGGCACACGGCGCGGCGGGCCATCGTCCCCAGAGTGCCCTCTGAGTCGGCGAACAGATGGCGCAGGTCATGGCCGGTGTTGGTCTGGGCCATGAACGGGGCGACCGGGGTCTGGATGTCCGCGGCACGCTTCGGCGTGCAGGGTCAGGCGTGGGCCATGGCCGAGGGGATCCACCAGTCATGTCCGCGGGGGGTGGTCACATATTCGGGCCAGCGGAAGTGGATCGGCGGGTCATAGTCGCACAAGGGCGCCAGCCACTCGGCCCCGCCGATACCGCCGCCGGTGCGGCGCTCGAACTCCTGCGCGGCATTGGCGCGCAGGGTGGCATCTTCCAGCACCCGCAGCCCGGTGGTGGCCAGCACCTGTGCCGCGCGTTCCACCATCGGGTCGATGGTGGCGGGGATGCCCCCCAGGGCATTCATTACCCAGGCGGGATAGGCAAAGCCTGCAGGCGCGCGCAGGGCCGGGCGGGCGATGTAGAACCGCGCGGTGGGGGCGTGCCAGCACATGTCCGTATAGTCGTCCGAGGTGGAATGCGTCTGGGCGGGCGGCAGGTCACGGCGCAGGGCGGCTTCGGCGTCCTGCGGGGCCAGCAGCGCGGACATTTCCGGGATGAACGGATCGGCCATCGGCTCAAGCCCCAGGACGCGCTGGATGGATTGCGCGACCGCGCGCGCCTCCGGCCCCCATTCGGGCGCGCCCAGGGTCCGCAGGCAGTCCCAGACCGCGCCCGCCATGGCGTGATTGGCCAGCCCGGGGCGGGATTTGCTGACCCAGTGGCGTTCCCAGCGGCAGCCGGTCATGGCGGCGGCGGCCTCGGCGTTGCGGTCCAGCGCGGCGGTCACGGCCTCGGCCATGGCCAGCGTGGGCACCCGGATCATGTATTGGAGTTCAGCCAGCCCGGCAGGCAGGTTGTCGGCGGTGGCCTGCGCATGGGTCAGCACCGCCTCGGAGATCGACCAGCCGCCGGTATGGGGCAGCATGGACTCGCGCAGGGCCTTGGAGGCGGTGAACATCAGGGTCAGCGCCTCGCCCGCGCCGGGGGCGCGCACGGCGCTGTGGGCCTGCGGGATGGGCGCGCCGTCATGGGCGCCCCAGCGTTCCGGCGCGTCACAGATGAAGCGATAGACCATCGCATAGGCCGCGCCGCAATGCGTGTCCCAGCGCACGGTATTGCACATGGGCAGCATGTAGAACGGATGAAACGAAAGGATCGCCGCCAGCCCGTCATAATAGCCGCGTGCGGCGTGGATGGGCTTGGAGCCGCGCAGCTTTTCCGCCGGTTCGCCGGTGAAGCGGATGCCGCCTGCAATGCCGTGGCGCTCCATCGCGGCCTTGATCGCCAGCGCGGCGCCCAGCCCCGCAATGCCCAGCCCCGAATGCGGGTCGGTGTGCCCGCCCGCCTGAAACCCCAGCCCGGGGCGTGGGGCGCGGCGGGGTCCGCGCGCCTGACAGTTGCCGGGGATACCGTCATATTCGGCGTAAAGTCCGATCACCGGGCCGGACCCGTTGCCCCATTCGGCGCAGAACGCCGTGGGCATCCCGCCCGAGCCTTCCTCGACCGTGAAGCCTTCGGCCCGCAGTCTTTGCACATACCACTCGGCCGAGCGGTATTCGCGCCAGGCGGTTTCGCCGAAGTCGAAGATTGTCGCGCACCAGTCGGACAGGTCCGCAGTGCGCGCCGCCAGCGCCTTCAGTGCGGTGTTCTGGGCGGGCGTGAACGGGGCTGCGGGCAAGGTGCTCTCCCATGCTGCCATGCCCCGAACGTAGCCGCCCGCCGCGCGCCCCGCCAGTGAAACCGCTTTCCGCCGCCGGCAAATCCGGTTCACCAAGCCGCTTTGCAACTGCCGCCACCCGCGCCAGGCTGAGCCAGGCTTTGCAAACGCCATGCCCCGCGCCCCCTCGGCCAGGGGGCTGCCAAGCTGCCAGGGTCATTTGCGCTTTTCGGGGAACTGCAGCGAAGCGTTGACATATCTGCCCAGATCGGACGCAAGGCGGCTCGCTGTGCGGTCAGCGGGAAATGATCCCGTGATGCCGGCAAGCGCCCCTGACTCGGTCATCGATCCGAAGATCCCACGCGTCCGGATCAGATGTCCGCTACAATTGCCGACATTCCCCAAGTGACCTGCCGTCTGGCGTCAAGATCGGCTGATCTTGCCAGTTGAGCAAGCGTTTTCCGCCCTGAGCGGTGTCTGTGGTCACACAACCGCCCGAAGTTGGGCAAAGGCGAAGTTTATCATGTGACCTCAATCCGTGTCGGCCCGGGTTTGCGGTGCATCTTCAGTTGCGATGCGCCCATGTGCTGCAACGCCTCCCGCGATCGCCGCCATGGCGGCGGCGATCAGAAAATACGCGGCAATCCCGAAGCTCTGGGTCGGGAAGGGATATCCGAAGTCGATCATGGCGCCTGTCATCGCAGGCCCCAGCGCGGTTCCAAGCACCATGACCGCGGCCATCGCGGCGCGGATCGATCCCAGATACCGGGTTCCGAAGGCTTCGGCCCAGAACGTGGCCATCATGGTGACATGCATTCCCACGCCCGCTCCGATCAGAACGATCCCCATGATCCCGACCGGGACGCTCCCGGCCAGTGCAAAGACCAGATATCCGGCCGCCATCGGCAGGAGGTAGAACGCGGCGAGACGCGGGCTGCCCAGTCGGTCCACCAAACCACCTGCCACCAGCATGAAAACGACGCTGGTGGCCGTATAGAGGGGAAACAGGGAGACAAGGGTCATGTGCGCCCAGCCCTTCGCCTCGGCCACATGCACCTGCTGGAAAAAGAACGCCGTATTCCACGCCGCCGGCCCGAGGATCGCCGGAAGCATGAGCCAGAAGACCGGATGCCTCAGGGCCTCGGAGCGTGTCCACATGCGGCCGTGCATTCCGGCGCTTCCCTTGTCCTGCGCGAAGGATTGCGGCGTGCGCTCCTGACGCAGCAAGGACCAGAGAACCGGCGCGAGTGCAATCAGCGCCGCAGCCGCGAGCAGCCACAGCGCCCGCCAATCGAAGACGCCGAGCAGGGCGACGAAGGTGACGGGAAGAAGCGCCTCGCCTGCCGCAACGCCCAGCCCGGCGACCGAGACGGCGCGCCCCCGTGTTGCGACGAACCAGCGCGCCATCGCCACCATCGCGGCATGCCCCATGAGCCCTTGCCCCAGAAGCCGCAACAGGAAGATCGCCGCCACCAGCATCCAGACCTCGGCGATCCAGGTCATCGACGCCGCCGCCAGCGCCAGTCCGATCAGCGCCCCGATGCCGATATGGCGCACGCGGAAGCGGTCGGTCAGGCTGCCGGCCCAGATCATCACAGCCGCCGAACTGGTGGTGGCGATGGCATAGATGGAGCCCCATGCGCCATGCGACAGATCGAATTCCGCCCGGATCTCCCCGGCAAAGACGGAGATGAAGAACGTCTGACCGAAGCTGGAGGCAAAGGTCAGCAGAAAACCGGCCGCCAGCCAGGGCGCATTCGCACGGAGGAAGGCGAGGAAGGTCCGCATGCCGGTCTTCAGCGCGCGCAGTCAACGCAGCGCATCAGTGCGGGGTCGAGGTCAAGCCGCTTGATGCCGATGAACTCGCCGCAATGCGTGCACCAGCCGAATTCGCCCGCGTCCAGCCGCCGAAGCGCCGCGTCGATGGCGGTCATCCGGGCGCGGCGCCTGGCTTCCTGCGCCACCGCCATTGCCTGTTGCTGCAGCGCATCCATGCGGCTGAGCCGCCCGACGCTCTGCTGGTCCAGCTTGACCGGCCTGCGGTCTGCCGTCGTGATACCGGAAGCCGCATCCAGCTCGACCGCCTCCTCCACGAGGCGAGGGCGGTAGCGTTCATGCAGGTCGTCATCCGAGGGCTCGGGCATGCGGTCACCGGGTCAGGACGATCGGCACCTTGCAGGAGCGGATCATCTCGGTCGTGGTGGAGCCGATGATCAGGCTTCGGATGCGCGAATGGCCATAGGCGCCCATCACCAGCATATCAAAGGGGGTTTGTTCCACCAGCCTGGCCAGCGCGGTTTCGGGCTGGCCGCTGACGATATCGGTTGCGGCTTCGATCCCGGCGGCAGCCAGCATCGCCTTTGCATCGGCCAGCCCCTTGCGCGCGGTGTCGGTGGCCGTGCCGACGGTGATGACGCTGACCTGCAGGCCGCGGTAAAGCGAGGTGCGCGCGACATGGTCCACCGCCCGCATGGCCGAAGCGCCGCCGTCATAGGCGATCAGCACCCGTTCGATGGGCTTGAACGCACGCGCGGCCACAAAGACGGGTTTCGTGCTGGCCCGCACGATCCGTTCCAGATTCGACCCCAGATGCCCGCGCGCGAAATCCGCCGCCTCGCCGCGTTTGCCGACCAGCACCATCTCGGCCCCGGATTCCTGCTCGGTGACCGTATCGACGATATCACCATGGCGCAGGCGGGTGGTGATCTCGTTGATCCCGGCCTGATCGAGGATCGCGCGGGCATCTTCCAGGATCGCGCGGCCCCGGTGCAGCACCAGCCGCGCGCGCTGTGCGTCCAGTTCGGCCAGTTCCTCCAGCAGGGCGGTGCGGGCGCCAAGGGCGATGGAGCCTGAATAATCGGCCTTCCCGGCGCCTTCGCGGCGGCCAAGGATATGCAGCAGTTCGACCGCCCAGCCGGTCTGCTGCGCAGCCCAGGCCGCGTGTTCGCACACGCTTTGCGCATAGATCGAGCCATCCACCAGTGCGATGATCTTGTTGGTCATGTCCCAGCCCCCCCTCAGTGCGACATCAGCTTGTCCATCGCGCCCGGCTTGTCATGGATGGCAAGCTTGTCGACGATGGTTTCGGACGCCTTGTTCATGCCCCTGATCTCGACCTCGGCGCCATCGCGGCGGAATTTCAGTACCGCCATGTCCAGCGCCTGCACCGACGAGATATCCCAGATATGGGCGCGGCTGACGTCGATGATCACGCGCTCCGGCGCTTCCTTGAAGTCGAAGGCTGCCATGAAATCCTCGACCGAGCCATAGAACATCTGCCCTTCCACCCGGTAGGTGCGCACCCGCCCGTCAGGGCTGATGTCGGTGGTCACGCGGAAAAGCTGCGCGATCTTGCCCGCAAAGAAGATGCCGGACAGCAGCACGCCCACCAGCACACCTATGGCCAGGTTATGGGTATAGATCACCGTGACCACGGTGGCGACCATCACCACCGAACTGGAGCGCGGATGCGTGCGCAGATTGGTGATGGAAGACCACGAGAATGTGCCGATACTGACCATGATCATCACCGCCACCAGCGCGGGCATGGGGATGATGCTGACCAGATCGCCCAGCCCCACCACCATGATCAGCAGGAACACCCCGGCGACAAAGGATGACAGCCGCCCCCGCCCGCCGGATTTCACGTTGATGATGGATTGGCCGATCATGGCACAGCCCGCCATCCCGCCGATGAAGCCGGTTGCGGTATTGGCGACACCCTGGCCGATACATTCCTGATTGCGGTTGGAACTGGTGTCGGTCAGGTCATCGACGATGTTCTGCGTCAGCAGGCTTTCCAGCAGGCCCACCACCGCCACGGCCACCGAATAGGGCAGGATGATCCACAGGGTTTCCAGGTTCAGCGGAATATCCGGGATCAGGAACACCGGCAGCGTATCGGGCAGCGCGCCCATGTCGCCCACCACCCGCACATCCAGCCCCAGTGCCCAGGCCAGTGCCGTCAGCACGATGATGGTCACCAGCGGCGAGGGGATAGCCTTGGTCAGCAGCGGAAACAGATAGATGATCGCCAGCCCGGCGGCGACCAGAACATAGGTGATCCCGGTCACGCTGCGCGGGTCCAGTTCGGGCAGTTGTGCAATAAAGATCAGGATCGCCAGCGCGTTGACGAAGCCGGTCATCACGGACTTGGAGACATAGCGCATGATCGCGCTCAGCCCCGTCAGCCCCGCGCCGATCTGCAACAGCCCTGCCAGAACCGTTGCCGCCAGCAGGTATTCCAGCCCGTGATCGCGCACCAGCGTGATCATCAGCACCGCCGTGGCCGCCGTGGCCGCCGAGATCATGCCCGGCCGCCCGCCCGTGATCGCGGTGATCACGGCGATGGAGAAGCTGGCGTAAAGCCCCACCTTGGGGTCGACGCCCGCGATGATCGAAAAGGCGATGGCTTCAGGAATAAGCGCCAGTGCG
The DNA here is from genome assembly GCA_020832705.1 of Paracoccaceae bacterium. Classification (GTDB taxonomy): domain Bacteria; phylum Pseudomonadota; class Alphaproteobacteria; order Rhodobacterales; family Rhodobacteraceae; genus Rhabdonatronobacter. The sequence goes on along the minus strand of JAFIEE010000001.1, from coordinate 27,235 downwards.
ACAACCAGCCCCGAGAGCAGATCGCCCCGGATATTGCCGGTCCACTGCCGACGATACGCGTCAAGAGATATCATGCATGTCCCGTTCCCGCCCGCGTGATCATGGACCAGCCGCCCGGGAAGTCTTCTTTTTCATGTTATCCGGCGGATCGGCGGCCGGAAGAGCCACCCGGGAATCGCGCCCGGGTCCAAGTTGACTGCCCGCCTCCTACACGCCGCAACGCAGAAAGCCAAGCGCGCGCCCCCCGTATCCCGCACGAACACGCCGCTGACGGGGGCTCGCTACCGCGGCCTCGCCATGAACCATGACCCGCTTTCACGCGCCTTGCGCTCGCCAACCTGTGCCTGCTGCGTGAGTGGCTGACTGCATGAGGACGAATCTGCCTCGAAATTGCTGGACCGCGAATCTGGCAGAACTGAAATGGCGAAATCCGTCCTCAGAACGGTGTCAGTGCATGAGCGCTCGAAAAGGCAGTCACATCGCCGTTGCGGCCCAGCCGACGGCGTTGATCAGACGCCGCGCGATCTCTTTCGATAATAGTCGCTCTCTGAAAAGCGATTGATCAGGAAGGCGCGTTGGGCGACCCCCGCTTCATGAACGGGCAGGTCATTTCGGAAATGGCTTTGCATGGATCAGCGTTCGAAAACTGCAACCATTGACCGATGGAGGTTCAAATGAAGCTAGATATGCTCAAGCAACTCGCTGCTGGCGCGGTGCTTGGCGCCATGTGCACGACGGCCGCAAACGCGGGCAGCAACAGCCCTGTGATGCCCGAGCAGCCGGTGACGTTCACGCAGCCCTCTGTCGGCTATGACTGGACGGGCCCCTATGTGGGGGGCGTCGGCGCCTACGGAATGCTCAATTCCGAAACGTCTGACCACTGGTGCTGGGTTGCGTGTGATGGCGCGTCGATGGCAAGCGGTGGTGGCGGTGTCGGCCTGGCCCTTGGCTACGACTGGCAAATGGGCAGTCTTGTGGTCGGCGGGGTTGTTGATCACATGGTCACCAACTTCGAAAATATCAACATCCATGACGGCCCCACCAACAACAAATATACCTCGTATACCGAAGCTTCGTGGAACAGCTTGACGACGCTCAGGGCGCGCGCCGGACTCGCTGCGGACCAGACCTTGTTCTACGCGACTGGTGGCCTTGCCTGGGCCGATGTGAACTATCGCCACGATTACAATCACGGCCCGGATGCTGAGGAGAGGGGGTTCCTGCCCTACAGCGGTCGGGAAATGGGCTTTGCCGCTGGTGGCGGCATTGAACACGCAGTCTCCAACAACATCTCGATCAGCGCCGAGTATCTCTACGTCGGCTTGAGAAGCGTCGCTGGCGGCGCCTATTACAGAGACTGGGACGATATCCCGGGCAGCCAACGGGACGGCACGGTCAGCTACCGTTCCAGCGCCCACAAGGTGCGGCTTGGCGTGAACTTCCGCTTCTGAGGCGGCACGCTTCGAATTCTCGATAATGGGGCTGGCGCAGCGGTGCGTCGGCCCTTTTCTCTTGATGGTGAATGGTTGGGGAATCATCCCCCTGGTTAGGTGTTCAGTCCCGGCATCTGCTGGCCCGGCATCTGCTGGCCCGGCATCTGTTGGGTCGGGTGCAGGGTGAAGCTGCCCGGCTCTGAAGTCCAGGTCTTGCAGGCATGTTCGAATGGCGTGATATCGCTCAGCGTCTTTCGCCGACGGGCGAAATCATGGGCTGCGACAAAGTCCGCGAGGGGCGCCCACAACCGGTCGTGGCTGTCGTGTTGGTCGCGCTTGTCTGCACTTCGACGGTGTCGATATGGAACAGGCCCCCCGAGCGCCAGTGCTCAGAGTGCGTGGGCCGATCGCCGATCGGGTAACCGAACCCTGACGGCAGGGCCAGTGGGCGGTTTCCGAAACGGCGCGCAGGGGCTAGATGGGGGGCATGGACCCCGCCGCGCTGAAATCCGCCCTGCACGCACAGGCCCTGGCCGAGGGCTTCGCCGCGATGGGCGTCACCCGCCCCGATGCGATCCCCGAGGCCCCGGCCCGGCTGGCCCGGTTCCTGGAGCTGGGCCGTCACGGGCAGATGGGCTGGATGGCCGAGCGCACGGGGTGGCGGGGCGATCCCGGCGCGCTCTGGCCCGCTGCGCGCGCGGTGGTCATGCTGGCCGAGCTCTACACCCCCGAACACGACCCGCTGGCGGTGCTGGCCCGCCCCGACCGCGCCGCGATTTCCGTCTATGCGCAGAACCGCGACTACCACGACACGGTGAAGAAACGGCTCAAGCGGCTGGGCCGCTGGCTGCTGGCGCAGGCGGGGGGCGAGATCAAGGTCTTTGTCGATACCGCCCCGGTGATGGAAAAGCCGCTGGCGGCGGCGGCGGGGCTGGGCTGGCAGGGCAAGCACACCAACCTGCTGTCGCGGGACCTGGGCAACTGGTTCTTTCTGGGTGCGCTGTTCACCACCCTGCCCCTGCCCCCCGACACGCCCGAGACCGAGCATTGCGGAAGCTGCACCGCCTGTCTGGACATCTGCCCCACGCAGGCGTTTCCGGCGCCATTCCAGCTCGATGCGCGGCGCTGCATCTCGTATCTGACCATCGAACACCGCGGCCCGGTGGACGAAAGCCTGCGCCCGGGGCTGGGCAACCGCATCTATGGCTGCGACGATTGCCTGGCCGTGTGCCCCTGGAACAAGTTCGCGCAGAGTGCGACCGAAATGCGCCTGCGCGCGCGGCCGGAACTGACCGCGCCCCGGCTGGCGGATCTGGCGGCGCTGGATGATGCAGGCTTCCGGGCGCTGTTTTCGGGCTCGCCCGTCAAGCGGATCGGGCGCGACCGGTTCGTGCGCAACGTGCTCTATGCCATCGGCAATTCCGGGCTGGCCGCGTTGCGCGCGGCAGCGCAGGCGCGCTGCGATGACCCGGACCCGGCGGTGGCCGATGCCGCCCGCTGGGCGGTGGCGCGACTGGAGAATGCGCCCGACCGACCCCGCGCCTGAGTGCCCGCGAAGGGCACGCCACACCCTTCTCGGGCGCTCACTCGGCCTGCCGCCGCGCGCGGAGCTTGGCGAAATAGTCAAGCCGCTTGTGCAACTCACGCTCGAAGCCGCGTTCGGGCGGCGCGTAAAGGACCGGGCGCTTCACGCCTTCGGGGAAGTAGTTCTGCCCCGAAAACCCGTCCTCGGCATCGTGGTCATAGGCATAGCCCGCGCCATAGCCCTGATCCTTCATCAGCTTCGTCGGCGCGTTCAGGATGTGTTTCGGCGGCGGCGCCGAACCGGTGGATTTTGCCAGCCGCTGCGCGCCTTTCCACGCCGCATAGACCCCGTTCGATTTCGGCGCCAGCGCCAGATAGGTCACCGCCTGCGCCAGCGCCAGTTCGCCCTCGGGCGAGCCGAGGCGCTCGTAGACCTCCCATGCGTGCAGGCAGACCGATTGCGCCTGCGGATCGGCCAGGCCGATATCCTCGACCGCCATGCGGGTGATCCGGCGGGCCAGATAGCGCGGGTCCTCGCCCCCGTCGATCATCCGCGCCAGCCAGTAAAGCGCCGCATCGGGGTCCGAGCCGCGCACCGATTTGTGCAGCGCCGAGATCAGGTTGTAATGCGCGTCGCCGCTCTTGTCATACTGCGCCGCGCGCCGGGCGAGGCGCTGGCCCAGCGCCTCGGTGTCCAGCTTGCCCGCCACATTCCACGCCGCCACCTGTTCGATCAGGTTCAGAAGCGCGCGCCCGTCACCATCGGCCATGTCCAGCAATGCCTCGCGCGCGGGGCCGGTCAGCGGCAGGGGCGTGCCAAGCGCGCCCTCGGCCCGTTGCGCCAGACGTTCCAGATCGGCGAGTGACAGTCGCTCCAGCACCATCACTTGCGCCCGGCTGAGCACGGCGGCGTTCAGCTCGAAGCTGGGATTTTCGGTGGTGGCGCCCACCAGAATGATGGTGCCGTCCTCCATATGGGGCAGGAACCCGTCCTGCTGCGCCTTGTTGAAGCGGTGGATCTCGTCGACGAACAGCAGCGTCCCGCGCCCCTGACGGCGGCGCAGCCTGGCCTCGTCGAAGATGCGGCGCAAATCGGGGACGCCGGTGAAGATGGCGCTGATCTGGATGAAATGCAGGTCCGCCTGATCGGCCAGCAGGCGCGCGATGGTGGTCTTGCCGACGCCAGGCGGCCCCCAGAGGATCAGCGAGGACAGCGCCCCCGCCGCCAGCATCGCGCCAAGCGGGCCGTCGGCGCCCAGCACCTGATCCTGTCCGATCACATCTGCCAGCCGCGCGGGCCGCAGCCGGTCGGCCAGCGGGCGGGGCCCGGTGTCTGGCGCAGTGTCGGGCGCAGTGTCGGGCGCACCGCCGGGGGTGGTGCCGGGCGCCTTGTCCTGCCCCTTGGCGGCGGTATCGAACAGATCTGCCATGGGCACCAGGTTACGCGCGCTTGCGGGCGCGGGAAAGGGGCGTCAGAGCCGGAAGCGCAGCGCCAGGCGGCGACCGTCGCGCAGCACCTCGACCTGCCAGTTGCGTGCGGCTGTCCGCGCCGCGCGTTCCACATCGGCGCTGCCTGCCACCGCGGCACCGTTGATGGCCAGCACGATATCCCCGCGCCGCAACCCGGTGCGGGCGGCAATATCGCGCAGGTCCGTGACCAGCGCGCCCCGCGCATCGAGCGGCAGGTTGTATTCGGCGATCACGGCGGGGTTCACGGTTTCCACACCCAGTCCGCGCAGGGCGCTGTCGGCACGGATCAGCCGCGGGTCGCGCGGCGGGCTCTCGGGCGGCGGAATCAGGGCGACGGTGGCCGTTTCCGCCGAACCGTCCGCGCGCAGATAGTCGATTTCCGCCGCCCCGCCGATCCCGGTCGCTGCCAGGCGGAACATCATTTCGGGGGCCGAATTCACCGGCCCGCCGTCCACCGCCAGCACCACATCGCCCGGGCGCAGCCCGGCCGCGGCAAAGGGGCTTTCGGTGTGCAGGTCGGTCAGCACCACGCCTTCGGGCAGGGTCATGCCGAAAGCCTCGGCCAGGGCTGCGTCCAGCGCCTGCGCGCGCACCCCCGCCCAGGGGCGCCGGAATCGGTCCTGCCCGTCCTGCGCCTGCGCCACCACCTGCGCCACAAGGTTCGACGGCACCGCAAAGCCCACACCGACCGAGCCGCCGCCACGGGTCATGATGGCGGTGTTGATGCCCACCAGCCGCCCCTGCATGTCCACCAGCGCACCGCCCGAGTTGCCGGGGTTGATGGCGGCGTCGGTCTGGATGAAATACCCGCGCCCGGACCCCAGCGCGATGCCGGACCGCGCCAACCCCGAAATGATGCCGCTGCTGACCGTCTGGCCCACGCCGAAGGGGTTGCCGATGGCCAGCACCAGTTCGCCGACCTCGACCCGGTCGCTGTCGGCAAGGCCCAGCGCGGGCAGGTCCGCCGCGCCGTGAAGCCGCAGCACCGCGATATCGCTTTCGGCATCGCTCAGGATCACCTCGGCCGCGTATTCGCGCCGGTCGGCCAGCACCACGCGGATGTCGGAGGCATCGCCGACCACGTGATGGTTGGAGACCACGATCCCCTCGGGCGCGACGATCACGCCGGAGCCAAGCGCGTTCTGCACGCGCGGGGCGGGGGCCCCGAATCCACCCCCGAATCCGCCGCCGAACCCGCCGAAGAAATCTTCGAACAGGTTGCCGAAGAACGGGTCCGAGGCGAAGGGGCTGCGGTGCTGTTCGACCAGACGGCTGGCATAGATATTGACGACGGCAGGCGCGGCCTCGCGTACCACAGGGGCGAAGCTGAGGGTGATTTCGGCGCGGTCGGCGGGCACGCGGGCCTCGGACTCGGCGCGCAGGGACGTGGGGCTCACGGCCAGCAGGGTCATGCCCAGCAGCAGCCCCGCGAATGCGCCCAATGCAGCGCCCTTGCCTTGCCGGATCATCCTGCCCTCCACCGTGATGCCGCGATCCGGCTGCGCATATGGGGGCCGCGCGGGCCGTGTTCCAGTAGCGCATGCAAAAGGCCCGCCACGGGGGGCGGGCCCTGGAACGGCATGGTGCCGCGCGGCGGGTGTCAGGCGGTCAGGGCCTTGATCCGTGCCGACAGGCGCGACTTCTTGCGCGCGGCGGTGTTCTTGTGCAGCACGCCCTTGGTCACGCCACGGTCGATTTCGGGCTGGGCGGCCAGCAGTGCGGCGTTGGCGGCATCGGCGTTGCCCGAGGTGATGGCTTCCTCGACCTTGCGCAGGAAGGTGCGGATGCGCGAGCGGCGCGCCTTGTTGACGGCATAGCGGCGCTCGTTCTGGCGGGCGCGTTTCTTGGACTGGGGCGTATTGGCCATGGGTGCGGGTCTCTTTCGGGTCGGTTGCGTTTCGGTTGCGCAAACGGACCCACGGCACGGCCATGCAGCCGATTCGATCTCATGCCTTAAGCGGGCCCACGCGCATGTGGGGGCCGCTTACACCAGCGCGGCGGAAAAGAAAAGGCCCCGCGCGTGTGGCTTCCGCCGCCGCCGTGACACGGGCCGCGGGGTGCATCCCCCGCCGCCGCTTGCCGTTGACACCGCTCAGACAGCGCGCGCGGCCAGTGACGCCATGACCCTTTCGCGGCGCAAATATCTCGGATGACTTTCTCATGCTTCAACCGAACGGATTGACATACGGGATTTCCCTAATGGTGCGCTCTCCCTCTGGCTGTATCCTTTTTCAGGCAATCAATCGGAGGCCGGAAAAATGATTCTCGTGATCGATGCGTTGAACGCTGACCGCTTCGCCGATGTCCTGGATGAAATGTATCGCCTTCGGGCGCGTGTGTTCGGCGATCGGCTGGGCTGGGATGTCACCATCACCGACGGCAAGGAGATCGACGATTTCGATGCGCTCGATCCCGCCTATGTTGTCGGGCTGGACGATGAAGGCAATGTCGTCGCCTGCGTGCGGGCCCTTCAGACCACGGGGCCGCACATGCTGGCGGATGTGTTCTCGTCCATCCTGGACGGCGAACCGCCGATGCGCAGCGCCACGCTGTGGGAATCGACCCGGTTCTGCGTGGACACGGACCGGCTGGACCGGGGCAAGGGGCGGAATTCGATCTCCTATGCCACCTGCGAGTTGATGGTCGGATCGCTGGAATACGCGCAGGAATCGGGGATCACCGATATCGTGACGGTGATCGACCCGGTGATGGACCGGGTGCTCAAGCGGTCGGATAATGCGCCTTACGGCTATGTCGGATCGCGCAAGCCCATGGGCAAGGTCTCGGCGCTGGCGGCGCTGCTGGACTGCTCGGACGCGCGGATCGCGCGGGTGCGCGCCTTTGCCGGGATCGAAGGCGACGTCTTCGCCGACGAGGCCGAGGTCCGCGCCCTGCTGGATGCGCGCGCGGCCCGCGCCGCCGCGGCGGCGGAGCGTGCCGCCCGGGTTGCGGCACCGCCCCCTGCCATCGGCCCGCGCGAGGTGATGGAATATTGCACCGACCAGATCCGCGCCGCCAGCACGGTCGAGGAACTGGAAGCCGCCATGCGGATCACCCGCGAACTGATGGGGCGTGACCGCCACAGCGCGCTGGGCAAACTGCTGGAACGGCAGATGCACTGAGCGCCGGGCGAGGGACTCGCCCCCGACAGCACCGCTGGCGCCATCCCGTGACATGGCGCCGGCGCTGACGCTACGGCTGCACCAGACGCACGCCCAGCGCGCGCAGCGCGTCATCCACAAAGGCGCGCTCATCGGCGCGCAGTTGCTGGTGCCGGGCATAGCTGGGCGCGGCGCGGTCATCCAGAACCGGGGTGTCCCAGCCGTCGGTGGTTTCAAAGAAGTCGCGCGCGCCGGCCTCGCCGAACTCATCCAGATAGCCCTGCACCACCACATCAAGATAGCTCAGCCGGATCGGATGCACGCGGTCGGCCATGTTGCGCGGCGCAATCGCGTAGATCTGCGCCGCCAGTTGCCGCGCGGCCCGGTGCACCAGTTCCGGGTGCGGGACGGGGTGGCGCTCATACCCGGCCTCGCGCTGGTCCAGCGCCGCCCAATCCCCGCCCGGCACGGCCGCGATCAGCCCGTCGATTTCCACCCCCGGTGCGGGCACGGCGGTCAGGAAGGTGCGCTTGTGGCTGCGCGAATAGCGCCAGGCGCGCCGCCAGCCCCTGATGCGGGCCGGGAAGGCCTCGGGGTAGCCATGGGTGCGGCGGTTCACAAGGCTGCCGTAGCCGAAGAAGAACGGGTCGCTCATGCCCGCAAACCTGCGCCGAAGGGCCGGGAATGGCAAGGGGTCGGCTTGGGGGTCGGCTTGGGGGCAGGCTTGGCGGGGCAATTGATCCCGCGCGAGGGGTGCGCCCGCCCGCCCCGGAAACCCCTTGTCAGGATACCATGGCATACGCTAGCGTGGCCGCGTCGTGTTCGGGAGACGCTGGCGCACTGTCGTCAGGGCCGAAGGAGCAACCGCCCCGGTAAACTCTCAGGCAGAAGGACCGGACCGGCAACAGCACTCTGGAGAGTGGCGCGCCCGCGCGCCCGCCGAAGGGATAACGATCTCAGGCGCAAGGACAGAGGGGGCACTGGGCGGCGGGCACGGCTCGTCCTGGCAGTGCCGGGTATCCGGCAGCGACACGTCGGCAGCGATAAGGGGGCGGCATGGCGGATACCGAAGGATTGCAGCGCACGGTCCTGCATGACCTGCATCTGGATCTGGGCGGCAAGATGGTGCCCTTCGCAGGCTATGAAATGCCGGTGCAGTTCAAGCCCGGCGTGATGGCCGAACACCTGCACACCCGCGCCCACGCCGGGCTGTTCGATGTCAGCCACATGGGGCAGGTGATCCTGCGCGGGGACGGGGCGGCGGCGGCGCTGGAACGGCTGGTGCCCGTCGATGTGCAGGGGCTGGCCGCGGGGCGGCAGCGCTACGCCATGTTCACCGATGACCGGGGCGGGATTCTGGATGACCTGATGGTGGCCAACCGCGGCGATCATCTGTTCCTGGTGGTCAATGCCGCCTGCAAGGACGCTGATATCGCGCATATGCGCGCGCATCTGGACGGGGTGACGGTCACGCCGGTGACCGACCGCGCGCTGATCGCCCTGCAGGGCCCGCAGGCCACGGCCGTGCTGGCCGCGCTGGTGCCCGGCGTGGCCGACATGCGCTTCATGGATGTGGCGACCCATGCCTGGGACGGCGCGGAACTCTGGGTCTCGCGCTCGGGCTACACCGGTGAGGACGGGTTCGAGATTTCGGTGCCCGAGGCCCGCGCCGGAGCGCTGGCCCGCGCGCTGCTGGCCCGCCCCGAGGTGGCGCCTATCGGCCTTGGCGCGCGCGACAGCCTGCGGCTGGAGGCGGGGCTGTGCCTCTATGGCAATGACATCACCCGAGACACCACACCGGTCGAGGCTGCGCTGGGCTGGGCCATCCAGAAGGTGCGCCGCCGGGGTGGGGCGCGCGAAGGGGGCTTCCCCGGGGCCGGGGTGATCCTCCGGCAACTGGAGGACGGCCCGGCCCGCCGCCGCGTCGGCCTGCGCCCCGAGGGCCGGGCGCCGATGCGCGCGGGAACGGTCCTGTTCGCCGATGAAGCGGCCACCGAACCGCTGGGCACCGTCACCTCGGGCGCCTATGGCCCCAGCATCGAAGGCCCGATGTCCATGGGCTACCTGCCCGCCGCACTGGCCGCCCCCGGCACGCGGGTTTTCGGCGAGCTGCGCGGCAGGCGCCATCCGGCGCAGGTGGTTGACCTGCCCTTCCGCCCGCCCGGATACAGGAAATAGACAACTGCAAACGTGAGGGAGCGCGCGCAATGAAATACACCGAAGAACACGAATGGCTGCGGGTCGAGGGCGATCTGGTGGTGGTCGGCATCACCGAACACGCCGCCGAACAGCTTGGCGATGTGGTGTTCGTGGAACTGCCCGAACTGGAAACCCAGGTCGCCAAGGGTGACGAGGTCTGCGTGATCGAATCGGTCAAGGCTGCGTCCGACATCCTGGCCCCATGCGACGGCGAGATCGTCGCCGTGAACGAGGCCCTGCCCGACACACCCGCGCTGGTCAACGAAGACCCCACCGGCGACGGCTGGTTCTTCAAGATGAAGCTTGACGACATGAGCGTGCTGGACGGGTTCATGTCCGAGGACGAATACAAGGATTTCATCGCCTGACATGCTGCGGCGGGTCGACATACGCGGCCAGCGCGGTCGTTGGGTAGCCAAGGTTGAAGGGCGCATGCTGGGCGTCCTCCACCACCTGCACCGGCAAGGTCGGGACGGATACAGCGCCGAGATATATCCCGAACACCTGAATCAGAAGCGATTTCAGGAGCTTGTCGTGGCTCTGAAAGGCAATGACCTGGTGGTTGTGCAGCGGGACCGCGATGCCCAAACCCTAGCGCGCGACGGCTATATCGGGGTCTTCCGATTCACAGATCTGAATATCGATACCGAGAACCTGCGCCTGACGCTGCGCTTCACTGAAAAATATGCCGACCCGCAAAGGTAACCCCATGACCTACAGCAACTACAACCCCTATGATTTCGCCAACCGCCGCCACATCGGCCCCTCGCCTGCGGAAATGGAGGCGATGCTGGCGGTCCTCGGTGTCGCCTCGCTGGACGAGCTGATTGACCAGACCGTGCCGCCGGGTTTCCGGCAGGATCGCCCCCTGAGCTGGGCGCCGCTGTCCGAGGGCGAGATGCTGGCGCATCTGCGCCGCGCGGCGGCGAAGAATCAGGTGCTCACCTCGCTCATCGGGCAGGGGTATTACGGCACCGTCACCCCGCCCGCGATCCAGCGCAACATTCTGGAAAACCCCGGCTGGTACACCGCCTATACCCCCTATCAGCCGGAAATCGCCCAGGGGCGGCTGGAGGCGCTGCTGAATTTCCAGACGATGGTGGCGGACCTGACCGGGCTGCCCATCGCCAATGCCTCGCTGCTGGACGAATCCACCGCCTGCGCCGAGGCGATGGTCATGGCGAAACGGGTGGCGAAATCGAAGGCCACGGGGTTCTTCGTCGATGAAAACTGCCACCCGCAGAACATTGCCGTGATGCAGACCCGCGCCGCGCCGCTGGGGATTGAGGTGATCATCGGCGCGCCCGAGGCGCTGGACCCCGCAGCGGTCTTTGGCGCGATCTTCCAGTATCCCGGCACGCATGGCGATGTGCGCGACTTCACCGACACCATCGCCGCGCTGCACGAGGCCAGGGCCGTGGCCGTGATGGCCACCGACCTGCTGGCGCTGACCATGTTGCGCGAACCGGGCGCCATGGGGGCCGATATTGCCGTAGGCAGCGCCCAGCGTTTCGGCGTGCCCATGGGCTATGGCGGGCCGCACGCGGCGTTCATGTCCTGCCGGGACGACTACAAGCGCTCCATGCCCGGGCGGATCGTGGGTGTCAGCATCGACGCGCGCGGCAACCCGGCCTATCGGCTGGCGCTGCAGACCCGCGAACAGCATATCCGGCGCGAGAAGGCGACCTCGAATGTCTGCACCGCGCAGGCGCTGCTGGCGGTCATGGCCTCCATGTATGCGGTGTTTCACGGGCCGCAGGGGCTGCGTGCGATTGCCGAACGGGTGCACGGGCTGACCGAGCGGCTGCACCGCGCGCTCCGCGCCGCCGGGGCGAAGGTTCTGACCGAGGCGTTCTTTGACACCATCACGATCGAGGTCGGCGTGGGCCAGGCGGGCATTCTGGCCGCCGCGCGGCTGGAGGGGCTGAACCTGCGCCGGGTCGGCGCCGACAGGGTGGGCATCAGCCTGGACGAGACCTGCGACGAACGAACCTGCATGAAGGTCCTGCGCGCCTTCGGGATCGAAGGCGTGCCGCCGCACCGCGAGCGGCTGGGCTTTCCGCAGGCGCTGCGGCGCGAAAGCGATTACCTGACCCACCCGGTGTTCCACATGAACCGGGCCGAAACCGAGATGATGCGCTACATGCGCCGTCTGGGCGACCGCGATCTGGCGCTGGACCGGGCGATGATCCCGCTGGGATCGTGCACCATGAAACTGAACGCCGCAGCCGAGATGCTGCCCATCACATGGCCCGAGTTCGCCAACCTCCACCCGTTCGCCCCCGCCGATCAGGCGCAGGGCTATACGCAGGTGATTGACGATCTGGCCGCGAAACTGCGTGAGATCACCGGCTATGACGCCATGTCCATGCAGCCCAATTCCGGCGCGCAGGGCGAATATGCGGGGCTGCTGACGATCCAGGCCTATCACCGCAGCCGGGGCGAAGGCGAGCGCGACATCTGTCTGATCCCCATGTCGGCGCACGGGACCAACCCGGCCAGCGCGCAGATGTGCGGGATGAAGGTCGTGGCGATCAAATCGGCGCCCAACGGGGACATCGACCTTGACGATTTCCGCGACAAGGCGGCATCGGCAGGCGACCGGCTGGCCGCCTGCATGATCACCTATCCCAGCACCCACGGCGTGTTCGAGGAAACCGTGCGCGAGGTCTGCGCCATCACCCATGAGCACGGCGGGCAGGTCTATATCGACGGGGCGAACCTGAACGCCATGGTCGGGCTGGTCAAGCCGGGCGAGATCGGCGGGGATGTGTCGCACCTGAACCTGCACAAGACCTTTGCCATTCCCCATGGCGGCGGCGGCCCCGGCATGGGACCGATCGGGGTGCGCGCGCATCTGGCCCCCTTCCTGCCCGGGCATCCGGAAACCGGGGGCGATGAGGGGCCGGTGAGCGCGGCGCCTTACGGCTCGGCCTCGATCCTGCTGATTTCCTGGGCCTATTGCCTGATGATGGGGGGCGAGGGGCTTACGCAGGCCACGCGCGTGGCGATCCTGAACGCCAATTACATCGCCGCGCGGCTGAAAGGCGCCTATGACGTGCTGTTCATGGGCAACCGGGGCCGGGTGGCGCATGAATGCATCCTGGACACGCGGCCCTTCGCGAAAGCGGGCATCACCGTGGACGATATCGCCAAGCGGCTGATCGACAACGGCTTTCACGCGCCAACCATGAGCTGGCCGGTGGCGGGCACGCTGATGGTGGAACCGACCGAGAGCGAGACCAAGGCCGAGATCGACCGCTTTGTGACCGCGATGCTGGCGATCCGTGAAGAAATCGCCGCGGTGGAGGCGGGCGAGATTGACGCCGCCAACAACCCGCTGAAACGCGCCCCGCATACGGTGGAGGATCTGGTCGCCAAATGGGACCGCCCCTACAGCCGCGAACAGGGCTGCTTTCCGCCTGCAAGCTTCCGGGTGGACAAGTACTGGCCGCCGGTCGGACGGGTGGACAATGTTCACGGCGACCGGCACCTGATCTGCACCTGCCCGCCGATGGAAGATTACGCGCAGGCGGCAGAGTAGCGGGAAAGGGGCGCTCCCGCCCGTCGGTGCCGGATCGAAGATCCGGCGCCGCCGGTTGGGCCGGGCGGGGGGGGGGGGGGGGGGGGCGCGCCCCCCGCCCCCCCCCCCCCCCCCCCCCCCCCCCGCCGCCGGTTGGGCCGGGCGCGCGCCCTTGCGGGCGCGCGGGCGGTGCGCTGCCCCCCCACCGGCCCCGCATTGGCCCCGGTTTCAGCCGGGGCTTTGGGGGCAGGATGAACCGGCAGGCCGGTCAGAAGGACCAGACACGCGCCCCTTCGTCCAGCATGGCCCCTGCCATGGCCGGGGGCTGGGCAACGCCCACACCGTCGATCAGCACGCTTTCATCGGCGCCCAGTCCGGGAAGGTAGATGGCGCAGACCTCGACCGTGACCCCGCGCTCCATGAGCATCTGCAGCATGCCCTGGGGGCTCATGTCGTGCGGGGGCTGCGGGGCGGTGGCGGTGTCTTGCGCGTCCGCAAGCGCGATATCGCCACCGGCGCCGCAGAGCAGGATCCGCGCGCTGGCGCCCTGTTCCACCGCCTGGGTGGTCAGCACCATGGCCATGAGCTGGGTCTGCGGCTGCTCGCTTGTCACCACGGTGACCAGCGCGGCGGCGTCATCGGCACTGGCGGGCGCGGCGGCAAGCATGACCGCGCCAAGGGCGGCGCTGGCGAGGGTGCGGGGAAGGCGGGGCATGAGGTCTCCTTTGCGTTGCCACGAATTGCGCACCCAAGGAAAGCCGACAAATTGCAATATGACGATACGACATCCTGTCACAGCAGCCGTGCCCGCGCGCCGCACGATCCGGGGTTCAGAACAGGCTGATCTTGCGTGCGATGCCGATGCTGGCACCGTACTGGTGGCGTGACCCGGCGGCCACGATAGGCGAATGCCGCGCCGGGCCGATCAGCCGGTCATAGCTCACCCCGCCGAACACCGCCCATTCCGGCGACAGTTCATGCACCAGCCCCACCGCCAGCCCCGCCGAATGAATGCCCGCGCGCGGCGTGTAGCCCGGCAGTCCGATGGACTTCACGCCGATGCCGTCATTGCCGGGCACCCCGAAATAGGTGCGCTGGAACGTGCCATCCCCGAACCCGATCCGCGGACCCGCGCTGAGCGTTGTCTGCGCGCCCAGCGCAAGGAAGCCGTCGGCCCCGGCCTCGCCCACCCAGCCGCGGTGACCGCGCAGCCCATGCCGGACGGTGGTGAACACCTGCCAGCCCTCGGTCCTGTATTGCACGCGCACGCCCAGTTCGATAGCCCGCGCCACATCCTCGGTGCCGGCAAGCTCGGGGTGGTCGCTGGCCTTGCGGGCGCCCGTCACGCGCAAGGCCGGCGCAATGCCGAAGCCGTCCTGCTCGCGCCAGCCGTCCCGCTCGGCAAGAGTGAACCGTCCAAGGCGCAGCCGGTGCACCTGCACCTGGGCGCCGACCCCGGCCCCGTAACTGCGCGCACCAGGGTAGTCCGGCCCGATCCCCAGCGCACCGCCCACGGCAAATTCGAACCGCGGCGCGTCCGCAGCAACCGGGGAGAGCAGACCGACCGCCAGGCCAAGACCCAGAAGGACCCGACGAAGCGAAGGAAACACGAACATGACAGAGGCTCCGGACTCGGAGTCGGCGGAAATGCCGACCCTTTCCCGGCCATTGTCAGAATGCGACCGGCCGCACAACGGCCTGCATGCGCCCCGGTTCGCGCATGGCGCGCACTGCGGCAGTTCGGTAACGCAGAGGTGCGCAGACGCCCGGCTCAGCGGCCGCGGATGCGCGGGTCAAGGGCATCGCGCAGCCCGTCGCCGATGAAGTTGACGCTCAGCACCGTCAGGGAAATGAAGACACCCGGCCAGACCACGCGCGCCGGATACTGTTCGATCCAGTCGCGCCCGTCATAGAGGATGCGCCCCCATGTAGGGAAATCCGGCGGGAACCCCAGACCGAGGAACGACAGCGCGCTTTCGGTGATGATCGCCGAGGCGATGCCGAGCGTGGCCGAAACCATGATCGGCGACATGACGTTGGGCAGGATATGGCGGGTGTTGATCCGCCGCGCGGGCGTGCCGATGGAGCGCGCCGCCAGCACGAATTCGCGTTCCTTCAGGGCCAGCACGTCGCCACGCACGATCCGCGCGGTCTGCATCCAGCTTGTGATGGCGATGGCCACCACGATCAGGGCGAACACCCCCATCGCCTGACCGAAGGCCCCTTCCAGCGGGTCCCGGAACAGCGTGACGAGGATCAGCAGCAGCGGCAGCAGCGGCAGCGCGAGGAACAGGTCGGTTACCCGCATCAGCGGACCGTCGAACAGCTTGAAATACCCCGCCAGCACCCCGATCAGCGTGCCCAGCACCAGCCCCAGAAGCATCGCCGTCAGCCCCACGGCCACCGATACCCGGCCGCCATACATCATCCGGGCCAGCAGGTCGCGGCCCAACTGGTCGGTGCCCATCGGGTGGGCCCAGCTTGACCCCTGATTGCGCGAGCGGATGTCGATCAGGCCGGGATCGACCTGCCACACCCACGGCCCCGCAAAGACGAACAGCAGGATCGAGATGAACACGATCATCCCGGCCATGGCGCCCTTGTGGGTCTTGAACTGGTCCCAGACATCCCACCACTGGTTGCGCGGCGGGCGCAGGTCGTGGACGTCCTCGGCGGCGGGGGCGGGCGCTGTCTCACTCATAGCGGATCCTCGGGTCAAGGATGCCGTAGAGAACATCGGCAATCAGGTTGAACAGCACGATCAGGATCGCAAAGATGAAGGTGATGGTCTGCACCATGGGCCAGTCGCTGACATAGATCGCCCGGATCAGCGCATCGCCCAGCCCGTTCACGCGAAAGATCTGTTCGGTGATGATCGCGCCGGTAAACACGGTGGGAATGCCGATGGCGATGACGGTCACCACCGGGATCATGGAGTTGCGCAGCACATGGACCAGCAGCACCGTGCGTTCCATCAGCCCCTTGGCGCGGGCGGTGCGGACATAATCCTGGTTGAGGTTGTCCAGCATGGAGGCGCGCATGAAGCGGCTGATCTGGCTGGCGTTGAACAGCGCCAGCACCGCAACCGGCATGGCGATCTGGCGGACCTGGAACAGGAAGCTGTCCCAGTCGCGCACCCGGTGCGTGGTGTCATACATGGACGGAAACCAGCCCAGCCAGACCGAGAAGATCAGGATGAACACCACCCCGGTAAAGAAGGTCGGCACCGAAAAGCCGACCATGGAAATGAATGTCCCGGTCTGGTCGAACCAGGAATACTGCTTGTAGGCCGAAATCACGCCGATCGGCACGGCAATCAGGATGCCGAACAGATAGCCCAGCCCCACGACCCACAGTGTCTGCGGAATGCGCTGCACGATGATGTCGCCCACCGGCGAGCGGGTCTGCCAGGACAGGATGCGCGGCCCTTCGATGGCGATGTTCCAGCCGGTGGCATTGGCCAGCATGTGCGAAGGTTCGATGATGACCATCATGTGCAGCCACTTGAAATATCGCACCAGCACCGGATCGCCCAGGCCAAGCGCCTGGCGGATCTGTTCGCGGACTTCCAGCGGGATGGTCAGCGGCAGGCTGCCGGTCGGATCGCCGGGCGCCATGTCCAGCATCAGGAAGACGATCAGGCTTATGACCAGCACCGTGGGCACGGCAAAGGCCAGTCGGCGAAGGGTGTATGTGAACATTCCGCAATGCCCCGCAGCTTCGGCAGCGTGATTGCCAGCCCGCCCCGACCGAAGCCGGAGCGGGTGGTTTCAGGGCCGGATCAATCCGCGATCCGGTACCATTCGGCCTGGTTCCAGTGCTCGCTGTCCCAGACGTTCAGGACGAGGCCGCCGACCGTGTTGGCCGCAGCCGAAACCCGGCCGCGCGCGACCAGCGGCAGGTGCGCGTAGTCCTGCACGAACATGTCATTGAGCGCGATCACCAGTTCCTGCCGACGGTCGGGGTCGGGCTCGCGGTTCAGTTCCGCCCAGAGCGCGTCATATTCCTCGTTGCAGTAGCGGTTGATGTTCTGACCCTGCCACTGGGTGCTGGGCTGAGGCTCGCGGCCGCAGCGACGCTGTTCCAGGTGCGGGGTCGGGTCGGTGCCTTCGAACAGCGAGGCATACATCTGAACATCGGCATAGAACTTCAGATAGGTGTCGTTGCTGCCGGGATCCGAGCCAAAGAACACGCCCGCATCGACATTCCGCAAGCGCGTGTCGATGCCGATTTCACGCCACCACTGCTGGATCAGCGCCTGGAAGTCCTGGCGCACGGCATTGGTCGAGGTCTGGAACAGCAGTTCCAGCCGCATGCCGTCCTTGCTGCGGATGCCGTCGGCGCCACGCTCCCAGCCGGCTTCGTCCAGCAACTCGTTGGCGCGGTCCATGTCCTGCACCAGGCAGTTGTCGTTGTTGGGAGAAGCCATTGCCGGCGGTGCGACGATGAAGTTGCAGGTCGGCTGGCCCATCGGACCAAAGCCGATTTCGGTCAGCAATTCGCGGTCGATGGCGCGGCTCAGCGCCTCGCGCACGCGGATGTCCGACAGGATCGGATGCGGGTGCTGGCGTGTTGCGCGCTCACCCTCGGGCAGGCTGGGCGAGGGGTCGGTGAAGTTGATCTCGATCCGCTCCATCAGCGGGCCGAAGTCCACCAGCAACTGGCCACGGCCACCCGCTTCCATCTGTTCGATCACTTCGGGCGCAAGCTGCAGGTTCCAGGCGTAGTCCATCTCGCCCGTTTGAAACACGGCGCGCGCGGCCCCCGTGGCGTCGCCGCCACCTGCCCAGGTGATCGATTCGAAATAGGGCTGGGTGGGGACGCGATAGTGCTCGTTCGCCACGAACTGGATCACGTCATTGGGGCGGAAATCGGCCACGGTGTAGGGGCCGGTGCCGACGGGGGCAAAGTTGGCATCGGTGCATTCCGGCGCCCGCGCGCCCATGCAGTCAGCGAACTGGGCCTGCTGGATGATTGGCGACCCGGCGCCCACAAACGGCAGATAGGGGTTCGGCGTCGCATCCTCGAAGGTGATCTTGATGGTCAGATCATCCACCGCCTCGACGCTTTCGATCCCGGCAAAGCGGTCCCGGTACGAGCAGCCGCCTTCGGGGTGGGTGCAGTATTCATAGGTGAACACCACATCGGCCGAGGTGACGTCGGTGCCGTCGGACCACAGCAGGCCGTCGGTCAGTTTCCAGGTGATGGTCTTGAGGTCTTCGGACACGCCGCCGTTTTCCAGGGTCGGCAACTCGTCGACCAGCCAGGGCACCAGCTCGCCCATGTTGTCGAAGCGCGCCAGCGGTTCCAGCACGATGGACGAGGCGTTCATCTCCTTGGTCCCGCCCGAAAGGAACGGGTTCATCGTGGACACGGCCTGCCAGTAGATGACATTCAGATGGCCGGACGATCCGCGCGTGCGCTCGTCGGCCATGACCATCCCCGGCACCAGCGCGGCGGCGGCGACGGCACCCATCAGGGCTGTTCTTCGTTTCATGCGTCCTCTCCTTGTTGTTTATGCTCGTTCCTCGGGGTGGCGCCGGTTGTTCCGGCGCTCGGCTCGTTATTCATGATGCCCGCATCATGCAGATGGCAGGCCACGAAATGGCCGGGCCGCGCCTCGCGGTATTCGGGGTCCAGCTTGCGGCAGATATCCATCACCTTCGGGCAGCGGGTGGAGAAATTGCAGCCCTTTGGCGGGTTCGACGGTGACGGAACATCGCCGCGCAGGATGATGCGTTCGACCTTGGCCTCGATCGCCGGGTCAGGCTCGGGGACCGCCGACATCAGCGCTTCGGTATAGGGGTGCAGGGGGCGCTCATACAGTTCGTCGCGCTCTGCCAGTTCGACGATCCTGCCCAGATACATCACCGCCACCCGGTCGGCGATATGCTTGACCATGCTCAGGTCGTGGCTGATGAACATGTATGTCAGGCCGAATTCGTCCTGCAGCTTTTCCAGCAGGTTGACCACCTGCGCCTGAATCGACACGTCCAGTGCGGCGATGGGTTCGTCGCAGACGATGAACCTGGGGTTCAGCGCCAGCGCGCGGGCGATGCCGATCCGCTGGCGCTGGCCGCCGGAAAACGCATGCGGGTAGCGGTTGGCGAAATTGCGGTTCAGGCCGACCGCGTCCATCAACTCGTACACCCGCTCCAGCCGCTTCTTGCCCGAAAGCTTGCCATGCTCTTCCAGCGGTTCGGCAATGATGCCCGCCACCGTCATCCGCGGGTTGAGGCAAGCTTGCGGGTCCTGGAACACCATCTGCATCTTCGGGCGCATCCGGCGCAGGGCGGACTGCCCCATGGTGCCGATCTCGGTCCCGTCGATCTTGATCGACCCCGAGGTGATATCATAAAGCCGCAGAACCGCGCGCCCGCAGGTGGACTTGCCGCAGCCGGACTCGCCCACGATCCCCAGCGTCTCGCCTTCGTAGATGTCGAAGGACACGCCATCCACCGCCTTGACCGCGCCGACCTGACGGCGCAGCAGCCCGCCGGTGATGGGAAAATGCATCTTGAGGTCGCGCACCTCCAGCAGCTTCTTGCGCGGCACGCTCATACCGGCTCTCCCGTGCGATGGTCCCACCAGCAGGCGACATCATGACCCGCGCCGATTTCGCGCCGGGGCGGGTTTTCGCGGGCGCAGCGCTCGAAGGCATGCTCGCAGCGGGCGCGGAACGGGCAGGCGGTGGGGTGCGCGCCCAGCATCGGCGGCTGGCCTTCGATCACGCGCAGCTTGTCGGCGCGCGGCTCGCGCAGCTTCGGCACGGTCTTCAGCAACGCGCGGGTGTAGGGGTGCGCCGGGTTGGCGAACACCTCGCGCACCGGGCCGTGCTCGGCCACCTGCCCGCCATACATGACCATCACCCGGTCGGCGATGCCCGCGATCACGCCCAGATCATGGGTGATCCATATGATCGCCATGCCCAGCTTCTCGCGCAGGCCCTTCACCAGTTCGATGATCTGCGCCTGGATGGTCACATCCAGCGCGGTGGTGGGTTCGTCGGCGATCAGCACCTTGGGGTCGCAGGCCAGCGCGATGGCAATCATCACCCGCTGGCGCATCCCGCCGGAAAACTGGTGCGGAAAGTCCTTCAGCCGCCGCTCGGCATCGGGGATGCCGACCAGTTCCAGAAGCTCCACCGCCCGCTTGCGTGCACGCGCCTTGTCCATGCCCATGTGGCGGCGCAACGGCTCCATGATCTGGAACCCCACGGTGAACACCGGGTTGAGCGAGGTCATGGGGTCCTGAAAGACAAAACCCACATCACGCCCCCGGATCGCGCGCAGCCCGTCCTCGCCGATCTTCAGGAGGTCCTTGTCCCCCAGCATCACGTTGCCGTCGCGCACCTCGGCCGGGGGCGAGGGCAGAAGCCCGATCAGCGACATCATGGTGACGGATTTGCCCGACCCGGACTCGCCGACCACCCCCAGCAATTCGCCCGGGCGCAACTGGAAGCTGACGGAATTGACCGCATGAATCTCGCCCGCACGCGTGCGGAACACGGTCTTGAGGTTCCTGACATCAAGAACAGGCAAGGCCCCATCGGGCATGCATCCCTCCCCGGGAATATGTCGTTATTGGCTCCCGGTCTTGGCGCCGGAGCTTCCGGAAAGGATTGCAGTTTTTTTCAGGGGCTGACAAGGAATAATGTCAGCACCACCGAAAACTTCTGGCAGCCTATTGAAACTGCACAAAAAAAGACCCCCGGCAATGCCGGGGGTCCGCATGTCTTTCAGCGCCGGTCAGCAGCTGTAATACATCTGATATTCGATCGGATGCGGGGTGTGTTCGTAGTTGTAGACCTCTTCCCATTTCAGGGCGATGTAGCCTTCAAGCTGGTCCTTGGTAAACACGTCACCGGCCAGCAGGAACTCGTGGTCGGCTTCCAGGGCGCCGATGGCCTCGCGGAGCGAGCCGCACACGGTCGGAATGTCGGCCAGCTCCTCGGGGGGCAGATCGTAGAGATCCTTGTCCGAAGCCTCGCCCGGGTCGATCTTGTTCTTGATCCCGTCCAGGCCCGCCATCAGCAGCGCCGAGAAGGCCAGATAGGGGTTGCAGGACGGATCCGGGAAGCGGGCTTCGACGCGCTTGGCCTTGGGGCTTTCGGTCCACGGAATACGGATCGAAGCCGAGCGGTTGCGCGCCGAGTAGGCCAGCAGCACCGGAGCTTCGAAGCCCGGGATCAGGCGCTTGTAGCTGTTGGTCGAGGGGTTGGTGAAGGCGTTGAGCGCCTTGGCATGCTTGAGGATGCCGCCGATGAACCACAGCGCTTCCTGGCTCAGGTCGGCATACTTGTCGCCGGCAAAGAGCGGCTTGCCGTCCTTCCAGATCGACATGTTGCAGTGCATGCCGGTGCCGTTGTCGCCCTTGATGGGCTTGGGCATGAAGGTGGCGGTGCGGCCATAGGCATGGGCCACGTTGTGGACCACATACTTGTATTTCATCAGCTCGTCGCCCTGCTTGGTCAGCGAGCCGAAGATCAGGCCGAGTTCGTGCTGGCAGCTTGCGACCTCGTGGTGGTGCTTGTCCACCTTCATGCCCATTTCGGCCATGGTGGTCAGCATTTCCGAGCGCAGGTCCGGGCCGGAATCGGTGGGGTTGGTGGGGAAGTAGCCACCCTTGACGCCCGGGCGGTGGCCCATGTTGCCGCTTTCGTATTCGGTGTCGGTGTTCCAGGAGCCGTCGATGGCATCGACTTCATAGGCGACCTTGTTGATCGAGGTGGAGAAGCGCACATCGTCGAAGACGAAGAACTCGGCCTCGGGGCCAAAGAAGGCGGTGTCGCCGATGCCGCTGGACTTCAGATACGCCTCGGCCTTGACGGCGGTGCCGCGCGGGTCGCGGTCATAATGCTCGCCTGTGTCGGGCTCCAGGATGTTGCAGTGCAGGCAGACGGTCTTTTCCGCATAGAAAGGGTCGACATAGGGGCTGTCCAGATCGGGCATCAGCTTCATGTCCGACTGGTCGATGGACTTGAACCCGGCGATGGACGAGCCATCGAACATCAGCCCTTCTTCCAGGAAATCCTCGTCGACCTGATCGGCCATCATGGTGACATGCTGCAGCCGCCCGCGCGGGTCGGTGAAGCGGATATCGACGAACTTGGCGTCCTCATCCTTGATCAGTTTCAGAACGTCAGCAGTGCTCATCTGGTGCTCATCCCTTTGCTTGGTTGGGTTTTCTCCCGCGCGGCGGCACGCCGCGCCGGTGTTTCAGAGTGCATCCTCGCCCGACTCGCCGGTGCGGATGCGAATGGCTTGTTCGACAGGCGAGACGAAGATCTTGCCGTCGCCGATCTTGTCGGTGCGGGCGGCGGAAATGATCGCCTCGATCGCGGCCTCGACCTGGTCGTCGGGCAGAACCACGTCGATCTTCACCTTGGGCAGGAAATCGACCACGTATTCCGCGCCACGGTACAGTTCCGTGTGGCCCTTCTGGCGCCCGAACCCCTTGACCTCGATCACCGAGAGCCCCTGAACGCCGACGTCCTGAAGCGCTTCCTTGACTTCATCAAGCTTGAAAGGCTTGATGATGGCTTCGATCTTCTTCATCTGCGCACGCTCCCCCGGGCCGGTTGCCTGACTTCCCGAGTGAAAGACCATCTTGCACCTGCCACGACAATCCAGACCGCCCGGCGCGCCACCCGCCCTTCCCGGAATCCGGCGTGAGCGCAAATAATTCGGGCATTTTGCACAATAACTGCGCAGCATGAAAACAAATGGCGCAAGATTATGGCTGAAATCCTGACATCTGCACAAATGCGCGCCGTCGAGTCGGCGGAAATCGAGTCGGGTGCAGTGACCGGGCTTGTCCTGATGGAGCGCGCGGGCGCGGCCGTGGTGACGGCGGCGCTGGCCGCGCGCCCGGCGCTGGCCGCAGGCGCACACCGCGCGGCGGTGCTTTGCGGTCCCGGCAACAACGGCGGTGACGGGTTCGTGGTCGCACGGCTGCTGCACGACCGGGGCTGGCAGGTCGAAACCTGGCTGTTGGGCGACCCCGCACGCCTGCCACCCGATGCGCGCGCAAACCATGATGCCTGGGCCGAACGGGGCGCCGTGGTGGCGCTGGATGATCCCGCGAAGGGCCTTGGCGATGGCGGCTTCGGCCCGCAGGCGCCCGATCTGATCGTCGATGCGCTGTTCGGCACCGGACTGAGCCGCCCCATGCCCGCAGCGGCGCAGCATGCCGTTGACGGGATCCGCTTCTGGCGCGAACGGGTGCGCAGGTATCCGCTGATCGTGGCGGTGGACGTGCCCTCGGGGCTGTGCGCCGACAGCGGGCGGGCGCTGGGCACGGCCATGCGCGCCGACCTGACGGTTGCCTTTCACCGCGCAAAGCCGGGGCATTACCTGGCCGAAGGGCCACACCACTGCGGCGCCCTGGTGGTGGCCGGTATCGGATTGCCGGACACCCCTGTCCCCGGCGCCGCCCGGCTGGAAGACGGCGCATCGGCGCGGTTGTGGCTGGCCAAGCGCGATGGCCACAAGTTCCATCACGGTCATGCCCTGGTGCTGTCCGGCGGGGCGGGCCGCAGCGGGGCGGCGCGGCTGGCGGCGCGCGCGGCGCTGCGGATCGGCGCCGGGCTGGTGACGGTGGGCGCGCCGCCCGAAGCCATGCCCGAATGCGCGGCGCAACTGACCGCCATCATGCTGCGCGAAATCGCTGATGCCGGGGCCT
Organism: Paracoccaceae bacterium; assembly: GCA_020832705.1. Classification (GTDB taxonomy): domain Bacteria; phylum Pseudomonadota; class Alphaproteobacteria; order Rhodobacterales; family Rhodobacteraceae; genus Rhabdonatronobacter. The sequence continues at coordinate 3,302 of JAFIEE010000001.1, read as the reverse complement.
TGTGCGATATCCTGATGGACACGCGCATCAACACCGTCTGCATGGGTCCGGGGCTGGGGCATGGCGCCGGTCCGCGCGCGCTGGTGCTGACGGCGCTGGAGATGGCGCAAGGGTCGGCCGAACGCGGGGTGGTGCTGGACGCCGATGCGCTGACGCAGTTCTCGGGGCCGATAGGGGCGCCTGCGGACCTGTTCGCGCTGACGGCCCGCGTGCCGCGCTGCGTGCTGACCCCCCATGACGGCGAATTCGCGCGGCTGTTCCCTGACCTGGCCGCGACACTGGAGGCCCCCGCCGACAAGGGGTCGGCGTTTTCGCGGCTTGATGCCGTGCGGATGGCGGCTGTGCGGGCGGGCTGCGTGGTGCTGCTCAAGGGGCCTGACACGGTGATTGCCGCCCCTGACGGGACCGCTGCGATCCACGCCGCCGCCTATGACCGCGCCGCGCCATGGCTGGCCACCGCCGGGTCGGGCGATGTGCTGGCGGGGATGATCACCGGGCTTCTTGCGCGCGGGCACGGCCCCGCCACCGCGGCATGCACCGCGGCCTGGGCGCATGTGCAGGCTGCGCATGCCTTCGGTCCCGGCCTGATCGCCGAGGACCTGCCCGAAACCCTGCCGCAGGTGCTGCGCAATCTGCCCGCAGGCGGGCACTGAAGCGCGCCCCGGCCCCTGCGCGGCGGCGAATCGCAAAACCGGATTGCATTCACGCCGGATTTGCGCCCTACTTGCCCCGGTCTGGTATGGCTTGAACGGTGCACATGAACGAACCCCCCGTCATCGAGATTCGCGGCCTGCACAAGAGCTTTGGCGCGCTCGATGTGCTCAGGGGGGTCGATATCGCCGCCCATCGCGGCGATGTGGTATCGCTCATCGGCTCTTCCGGGTCCGGCAAGTCGACGCTGCTGCGTTGCTGCAATCTGCTGGAAGACAGCCAGCAGGGCGATATCCTGTTCGATGGCGAATCCGTCGTCTGGCGCGGGTCCGGAAACAGCCGCCACCCCGCCGACCGTGCCCAGGTCACGCGCATCCGCACCAACCTGTCGATGGTGTTCCAGAGCTTCAACCTCTGGGCGCACATGACGGTGCTGCAGAACGTGATGGAGGCCCCGCTGACGGTGCTGAAACAGGACCGCGCCACGGTCGAGGCCCGCGCCCGCGCGCTTCTGGACAAGGTCGGCATCGGCGACAAGGCCGAGGTTTACCCCGCGCAGATGTCAGGCGGCCAGCAGCAGCGCGCCGCCATCGCCCGCGCGCTGTGCATGGAGCCGCGCGCGCTCCTGTTCGACGAGCCCACCTCGGCGCTGGACCCCGAACTGGAGCAGGAAGTGGTGCGCGTCATCAAGGCCCTGGCCGAAGAAGGGCGCACCATGCTGATCGTCACCCATGACATGCGCCTGGCGGCGGATGTTTCCGACCATGTCGTGTTCCTGCACGAGGGACGGATCGAGGAGCAGGGCCCCCCCGATACCGTCTTCGGCGCGCCCGCCTCGGCGCGTCTCAGGCAGTTCCTGAGGGCCACCGAACCGGCCTGACGGCAATTCGAAGCAAAGTCCAACCAAAGGGAGCAATCCATGAAGAAACTGACACTCACCCTCGCCGCGCTGGCGCTGACCGCATCCGGTGCGGCGGCGCAGGATGTGGTTCGCATGGGCACCGAAGGCGCCTATCCGCCGTTCAACTTCATCAACGACAACAACGAGCTCGAAGGGTTCGAGATCGACCTCGGCAACGCGATGTGCGAACGCGCCGGGCTGACCTGCGAATGGGTCATCAACGACTGGGACACGATCATTCCCAACCTGGTGGCCGGCAATTATGACACCATCATCGCCGGCATGAGCATCACCGAAGCCCGCCAGGAGGTGATCTCCTTCACCCAGAACTACAAGGAGCCTGACCCGTCCCGCTACGCCGCGCTGATCGGCACGGACCCGTCGGTGATCGACAACGGCGTGATCGCCACCCAGTCCAACACCGTGCAGGCGGGATACGTGGCCGAAACCGACGCCGACCTGATCGAATTCCCCACACCGGACGAGACCATCGCCGCCGTCCGCGCGGGCGAGGCCGATGCGGTGCTGGCCGATGGCGACTTCCTGCGCCCGATCGTCGAGGAATCCTCGGACCTGGAATTCATCGGCGATCCGATGCACATCGGCGGCGGCGTCGGCATGGGGCTGCGCCAGTCCGATGACGAGTTGCGCGAGGCCTTCGACGCGGTGATCACCGAGATGAAGGAAGACGGCTCGCTCAACGAATTGCTGATCCGCTGGTTCGGCGAAGACACGCCCACCTTCTGATCCTGACATCGCCTGGCGGGGCCTGAGCGCCCCGCCATCTTCTCGGGTGCGCGATGTTCGAATTCTGCGCCGATCCCTCGATCCTGCCGGACTGGCAGTGGTTTGCCTGCTACCTCACCAGTGGCACGCATCTGGCGTTCTACCGCTCGTTTCTGGTGGTGATCCTGCTTCTGATGATCACCGCCCCGGTGGCGCTGGGCATGGGGATGCTCGGCGCGCTGGCGCTGCGGTCGCATTCCGTGCCGCTGAACCTGATCGGGCGCGGCTACGTCAACCTGATCCGGGGCGTGCCGGATATCGTGTTCTTCCTCTTCGTGCCCATCGCGCTGGGACAGGGGATCGAATGGGTGCTCCATCAGATCAACTGCCCCGACTGGGACCAGCCCATCCGGCAGGGCAATGATTTCATCGTCTGCCGAGAAGCCAAGATGCCCCCGGTCGGCGCCAGCGCCTGGACCCGCAACGTCTATGGCTTCACCATGGCGATCATCGCCTTCGCGCTGGTCTTCGGCGCCTTCGTGGCCAACACGCTTCATGGCGCCATGCAGGCGGTGCCGCGCGCGCAGGTGGAAACCGCCGAAAGCTACGGCATGACGCGCGCCCAGGCGTTCCGCCGCATCGTGCTGCCGCAGATGTGGGTCTTCGCGCTGCCGGGGCTGTCGAACATCTGGCAGATCCTGGTCAAGGCGACGCCACTGCTGTTCCTGCTGGGCATTCAGGATGCCGTGTTCTGGGCGCGCGAACTTGGCGGAGCCAAGACCTCGCTCTACACCTACCCGCATCCGGACTGGCGGGTGTGGTATTTCCTGGCGCTGCTGGTCTTCTACCTGTTCCTGACCTGGATCAGCGAACGCGGCTTCGGCTGGCTGACGGTGCGGCTCTCGCGCGGGCAGGCCACCGCCGAAGGCGAACGCCAGCGCCGGAGGGCGGCATGACCACCCCCGCCCCCCGCCCCCATTTTCTTGCTCCAAATACTCCGGGGGGAGTCCAGCCCCCTTGCGGG
>JAFIEE010000260.1 GCA_020832705.1 Paracoccaceae bacterium | reverse complement strand
GCGTCCGGTCAACCCCCACCCCGAATGGGGCCAGAGCGGGGGGCGGGGCGCGCGCCTGCGGGGTGTGGCCGCCGAGGATGATGGCGTGGCCGAGATCGCCCGGCGCGCGCGCGGCACCCCGCGCATCGCCGGGCGGCTGCTGCGCCGGGTGGTGGATTTCGCGCTGGTCGAGGGTGACGGAAAGCTGACCCGCGCGCTGGCCGATGACGCGCTCACCCGGCTGGGGGTGGATCACCTTGGGCTTGATGGCGCTGACCGGCGGTATCTGTCGCTCCTGGCCGAGAATTACGGCGGTGGCCCGGTGGGGGTGGAGACTATCGCCGCGGCGCTGTCGGAATCGCGTGACGCCATCGAAGAGGTGATAGAACCCTTCCTGCTGCAACAGGGGCTGATCGCGCGGACCCCGCGCGGGCGGATGCTGGCGGCAAAGGCCTGGGCGCATCTGGGCCTGCCCGCACCGCGCCCGCAGCCGCAGGGGGGGCTCTTCGAAACCTGAACGCACGGGCACCGCATCCGGGCGGGCGCTCGGCACGCAATCCATATCGGAAAGGTCCGCGTGGACGTTGTTTCACGGAAAAAAGGTGACGCTTGCACCTTCCGTTCCGGCGGGGGCCGTTCCGGCGGGGGCCGGTCCGGCTGACCGGGCGCCGTGCAGAGGCATCAGGAAATGCGCTTCCGCGTCAGGCTGCTGGCCTTGATCAAGCGGACTTCCCTGCCATCTGCGCCCGGGATTGCCGGAAGCGGTCTCAGGTCACGCGGGCACGGGTGCGGTATTCGGCCCGGTCCCAGGCGCGGCTGTCCATCACTTCGGCCAGCACCGCCACCGCCTTGTCCACATCGACCGGGCGCAGGTAAAGCGGCGTGAAGCCGAAGCGCAGGATATCCGGCGCGCGGAAGTCGCCGATCACCCCGTGTGCGATCAGCGCCTGCATGATGGCGTAGCCTTCGGCGTGGCGGAAGCTCACCTGGCTGCCGCGTCGCGCGGGATCACGCGGGGTGGCGAGGGTCAGGGCCGGGCAGGCGGCTTCCACCCCTTCGATGAAGCGGTCCTGCAGTTCCAGCGACCGAGCGCGCAGATCGGCCATGTCCACGCCTTCCCACACGTCCAGCGCCGCATCGAGCGCGGCCATCTGCAGCACCGGCGGCGTGCCCACGCGCATCCGCTCCACGCCGCGCGCCGGGCGATAGGCCAGGTCGAAGGCAAAGGGCTCCTCGTGCCCCAGCCAGCCCGAAAGCGCCGGGCGCGCGCGGTCCGCGTGGCGCGGGGCGACATAGATGAAGGCCGGGCCGCCGGGACCGGAGTTCAGATACTTGTAGGTGCAGCCCACGGCGAAATCCGCGCCCGTGCCCGCCACATCCACCGCGAAGGCCCCGGCGGAATGCGCCAGATCCCAGACCGTCAGCGCGCCCGCTTCATGCGCGCGCCGGGTCAGCGCGGCCATGTCATGGCGCCGCCCCGTGCGGTAATCCACCTCGGTCAGCATCAGCACCGCGACCGATCCGTCGATGGCCTCGAGCACATCCTCGGGCGCGACGGTGCGCAGCTCATGCCCCTGACCCAGCGTACGGCACAGCCCCTCGGCCATATAGAGGTCGGTGGGAAAGTTGCCGGTGTCCGACAGGATCACGCGGCGGTCCGGCACCATCTCCAGCGCCGAAGCCAGCGCCTGATAGACCTTGATCGACAGCGTGTCGCCCAGCACCACATGCCCCGGCTCGGCGCCGATCAGCCGCCCGATCCGGTCGCCGATGCGGCTGGGCATCGCCATCCACCCGGCGCGGTTCCAGCCGGTGATGACCATCTTGCCCCATTCCTCGGTCATCGCATGGGCCACGCGGGCAGCGGCCGCGCGGGGCAGGGGGCCAAGCGAGTTTCCGTCAAGGTAGATCACCCTCTCGGGCAGGTCGAAGAGCGCGCGGGTGGCGTCGAAATCGGTGGGCATGGGGTGGCCTCCGTGGTGGGGATGGCCCCCTTCTACCACCGCACCCCGGCAAGGGAAGCCCCGTCCGCAGGCGTGCGTGCCGCCCGCCAGATCGCGGCCATCACGGCGATGATCCCCGCCCCGGCGCACAGGGCGACGACCATGGGCCCGCCGCTGTTCGCCACCACCACGCCGACCAGCGCCCAGATGACAGCGACACCGTAAAGCGCCGCGCGCCCCAGCCGGACCTGGACCGTTAGCGCAATCACCACCGCCAGTGCCAGCGCCAGCAGCGCCGCCGCCACCGGCCCGGTCACCCCGAAGCCCGCCAGCATCAGCCCGACCGACACGCAACTGGCCGCCGTCAGCCAGCCCGCATAGAGCGCAACCGGCGCCGCCCCCAGCCAGCGCGCCGACCCGTCGCCCTGCGGCACCCGCCAGAGCGCGGCCAGCGCGGTCAGCAGCATCGCCCAGATCAGCACCGTGGCCCAGACCGCGCTGGTATTGGCCACCGCGATCCACGCACTGCCCGCGCCCAGGCTGATGATCAGCGGCAGGCGCGGCGCGTCCCAGGCCGGGTCACTGCGGCGCCGGATCAGCCCGAACGCCGCCAGCGCGATCAGCCAGGCATAGATCAGCCCCCAGATGCCGAAGGCATAGCCCGCAGGCTGCACCGGCGGGTTGCGCTGCGGTTCGGGGAACAGGTCCGGGTCGAAGCCGCTGAAGCCGTCGGTGAAGTAGGGCGAGACCACGAAAGCCAGCGTGGCCAGCAGCAGGAGCGCGGCGCGCGCGGTGGGCCAGGGCCCGTCAGGGTCGGTGGCGGCGGAGGCGGGTGTGTCATGCTGTGTCATGCACCGCATATAGGGTGCGCGAGGCGCCGAAGAACCCTTCGCCCTGAATGCGCGCGCAAGCGCCCCCGGGGCGTGCAGGGGCGGGGGGGTGGGCCCGCCCCGGGGGCGCTTGCGCGCGGGCGCGGTCTCAATACCCCCCGGCGCGGTCCACCAGGTGCAGGCAGGGCACCCCCGCC
>JAFIEE010000259.1 GCA_020832705.1 Paracoccaceae bacterium | reverse complement strand
AGGGGGCGCGGCGCCCTCGGGCCGTGGCCGGCGCGGGCGCATGGGCTGAGGGCAGGGCGGCAGCCCGGGTCAGACCGAGCGTGCGTCGGACTGCACCGGGCCGATGTCCGTCAGGGTAAAGTCATCGCTGTGCACCACCACGCCCTCGGGGCGCAGCAGGATGATGCCATAGGCACCCGGTTCGGCCACGCAAAGCCCTGTCGAGGTATCGTGCATGTTCAGGGGTGACTGGTGCGTGATGCTCTTGAGCACCGTGAACCCGGTGTCCTGCCAGGTCCCCGAAACCGTGCGGTGCAGATGCCCCAGCACCAGATGCGCCACGCGCCCGCGTGCGCGCGCCCAGAAACCGGCGGCGTCCAGCAGTCCGATCCGGTCCATCCCGGGAAAGCCCACGGCAAGCGGCGGGTGGTGCATGAACACGACCACCTTGCGGTTCCCGGCGCCATCGAGCGCGCGGGCGAACCAGTCCAGCCGCGCCGGGCAAAGCGCGCCCGCATGGCGTGGGTCGGGCGCGTCGGCCAGCGTGTCAAGGAACACCAGCCGGTGCGTTTCCGTGTCGGTCAGCGACTGGACGAAACCCGCCCCGCAGACAGGGTGATCCGGGAAGGCGGCGCGCAGGGCGGCGCGGTCGTCATGATTGCCCGGGATCATCGACACCGGCACAGGCAGCCGCGCCAGCCGTGCGGCCAGCCGCTCGTAGCTGCCTGGCGGGGCGTCATGGGTCAGGTCGCCCAGCAGCACGTAGCGGGTGGCGTCCGGGTGCACTTGCTGCGCATGCGCCAGCGCCTGATCCAGCCGCGCCCAGGGGTCGATGCCGATGATGGTTTCGCCGGGCGCGGTCAGGTGCAGATCGGACAGGACGATCAGTTTCATGGGGCCCGCGCCGCCTGGCGGGTCCGGGTCACATCTTGCGGACATAGGTCCAGGTCGGCACCGTGGCGCCACGGGCGACCGAATGCGCCTCGGCATCGCCGAGGAATTCGAACCCGCAATTGGTCAGCACCCGCGCCGAGACCGGGTTGTCCTGAAACACCTCGGCGAAGAGCGTGCGCGCCTTGTGCGGATTTGCGGCGATGATGGCGCGCAGCGCCTCCGAGGCAAAGCCGGTGTTCCAGAAGGCGGGCGCCACCCAATAGCCGATCTGGCTCTGCTCGCGGTCCAGTGGCTTGAGCGAGATCACCCCGATCACCTCGGCCGAACCGTGGGCGGTGCCGTCCATGATCCACACATCCTCGTCCGCCCGGTCCGAGCAGGCGCGCTCGACAAAGGCTTCGGTGGCACCGGGGGGCAGGGGGTGAGGGATCGAGCGTGTGCCTTCGGCCACGCGCCGGTCGCCCGCATAAAGCCGCAGAAGACCGGCATCCGACCGACGGATCGGGCGCAGCACCAGCCGGTCGGCGGCGATGGTCTGCGGCGCGGCCCGGGTGTTATCCGGCTGCGGAACCTGTGCGGTGCTCTGGTGTATCATGCGCTCTCCTCCTTGCGCAGCGGCCCTGCGCGGGCCTTCGGCGGCTGTCCTTCGGGGTGCGGTGCGGTCCTCCCTCCGCGCCGCGCCCGGACATGCGCCGGAAATGCGAAACGGGGGCCGACGCTTCTGCCGACCCCCGCTTACATGTCTTGTGTGACCCTGCGGTTACTCGGCGGCGTCGATGGCCGGAAGCACGGATACGAAACTGCGCCCCTTCAGCCCCTTGCGGAAGGTTACGCGGCCCGCGGTGGTGGCAAAGAGCGTATGGTCCTTGCCCATGCCAACGCCTTCGCCCGGCCAGTGCTTGGTGCCGCGCTGGCGCACGATGATATTGCCGGGAATGACGGTCTGGCCGCCATAGATCTTGACGCCAAGGCGGCGCCCTGCGCTGTCGCGCCCGTTGCGGGAGGAACCGCCTGCTTTCTTGTGTGCCATCTTGCGTTACTCCTTACTCTGCAGCCAGTTCGGCGGCTTCGGTCACCCAGCCTGCAACCTTGCCGCGGGCGCCCAGTTGCTCTTCCATATAGGCAACATCGGCCTCGCTCCAAGCGGCGATCTGGTCGAAATGGAAGACACCGGCCTCGTTGAGCTTTTCCACCATCTTCGGGCCGACGCCGGTCAGCTTCCTGAGGTCATCGCCCGCGCCGTCGCGGGCTTCGCTCAGCAGGTTGGCGGGGGCGGTGGCGCCGGTGTCAGCATCCGCTGCGGGGGCGGTTTCGGCCCTGGCGGCTTTCGCCGGAGCGGGGGCTGCGGCGGTTTCGGTGATGGTTTCCACCGTGAACCCCGGGACCGCGCCGGTGCCGATGGCGGCCTTGACGCCCGTCGCATCGCCGCCGGAGGCGAGGATCTCGGTCACCTTGACCAGGGTCAGTTTCTGGCGGTGCCCCTTCGTGCGCTGCGAGCTGTGCTTGCGGCGGCGCTTGACGAAATGGATGACCTTTTCGGCCTTGATCTGGTCCAGCACCTCGGCCTGCACGGCGGCACCGTCGATCAGGGGGGCGCCCACCACCGGGCTGTCGCCGCCCAGCATCAGAACCTCGTTGAACTGCACCGTCTCGCCCGGCTGGGCGGCGATGCGCTCAACCCGCAGCAGATCGCCGGATTTCACGCGGTATTGCTTGCCGCCGGTTTTCAGAACCGCAAACATATGTCTTTTCCTTTTCACTGCCGCGCCCTGTGGCCCCCGGGTTCAGACCGGGCGTTGATCGGTGCCTTCGGGCAGCGTGCCCTGTTCGGGCATGTCATCTGGCCTGCGCGGGCGGGTGCCCGGACAGGAAGCCGCTCTATCGGGGAAAGCGTGCGGGCTGTCAAGGCAGGGCCGGGCGGATTCCGCCCGGGTCAGGCCGGTTGTCAAAGCGCCCCCTCAGCGCCCTGCCCGCCCGACCCCGCAAAATGTCTCCCGCAGCACTTCGGAGGTGCTGCCCGGCGTTGCCGCCGGGCGGGCATCGAGGCTGAAGTCCGCAACGAGCGAAGCCTCAAGGACCTTGAACAGGCACGTC
>JAFIEE010000258.1 GCA_020832705.1 Paracoccaceae bacterium | reverse complement strand
ACGCGCAGCGGGCGCCGGACCGCATCGCGCAGGCCGGGGCGGGTCGGCGCGGGCCGGTTCAGCCGCGCCTGCACCAGCAGCACGCCGCCCGCGTGGTAGCGCGACAGACGCCGTCCGATACGTTCGAGCACCCCTGCCGAGCGGAGCCAGAACGGCGTTTCGCGCGGCGGAAAGAACAGCGCCGCCACATGGTCCAGCGGCTCGAACCCGTGCGCCGCCAGCAGATCGGTGATCTGCGACAGCGAATAGGGGCGCCCGAGCGCGAAGGGCGTGCCGTCGCGCCGCGCCCAGAGCCCGGACCGGTTGGGCAGCACGAAAAGCGCCTCGCCGCCGGGTGACAGCACGCGGGCGCATTCCTCCATGATCGCCGCCGGGCGTTCGGAACTCTCCAGCCCGTGCATCACCAGCAACCGGTCCACGCTGTCGGTGGCCAGCGGCCATTGCGTTTCCTCGACCAGGACCGAATGGTTGTCCATCTCGGCGGGCCAGTGCATCACGCCCTGCGGCCCGGGCATCAGCGCGACCACGCGCCGGGCGGATTGCAGGAACGACCGCAGCATCGGCGCGGGGAAGCCATAGCCCGCCACCGTCATGCCGCGCGTCTCGGGCCAGAGCGTGGTGATCTGATCACGCACCGCCTTCTGCGCGGTGCGGCCCAGCGCAGTTGTATAATAGAAATCGCGCAGATCGGTCACATCGAGATGCATTGATCCCCCGGCGCTGCTGTCGCACTCTGGCCCAGACTAAACCGAATCCGTGGAGAGAAACCATGACATTGACGTTGCGTGCGGTTCCCTGCCTGTCGGACAACTACGCCTATCTGATCCGCGACGAGGCCACCGGCCAGACCGCGGTGATCGATGTGCCCGATGCCGATGCAGTGCAGGCGGCGCTTGACGATGCCGGCTGGACGCTGAACCAGATCCTGATCACCCATCACCACAACGATCATATTGGCGGGGTCGAAGCATTGCGCGCAGCCACCGGCGCGCATGTGGTCGGCGCCGCGGCCGATGCCGCGCGGCTGCCTCCGCTGGATCAGGCGGTTTCGCCGGGGCAGGGGATCGCGGTGGGCAATGCGCCCTGCGCGGTGCTGGACGTGTCCGGACATTGCGCCAACCACATCGCCTTTCACTTTCCCGCCGACGATCTGGCCTTTACCGGCGACAGCCTGATGGCGCTGGGCTGCGGGCGGCTGTTCGAGGGCACACCGGATCAGATGTGGATGAGCCTTCTGCGGCTCGATACCATGGCGGGCAGCACCCGCATCTGTTCGGGGCATGACTACACAGCCTCGAACGGGCGATTCGCCCTGACCATCGAGCCCGACAACGCGGCGCTGAAGGAACGGATCGCGGGGTTCGAGGCGATGCGCGCGGCGGGCGAGCCGATGGCCGTGGTGCGGCTGGACGTGGAGCGGGCGACCAACCCCTTCCTGCGCGCGCACCTGCCCGAGGTGAAGGCCGCCGTGGGCATGCCCGACGCCCGCGATGTCGAGGTCTTCGCCGAGATCAGGCGCCGCAAGGATGCGTTCAGGGGCTGACGCGGGCGCCGCCGCCCCCGTCGGCGCGGCGATTGCGCATTGCTTTCGCGGGGTGCATGACGCACCCTTCGCGCTCATGACACCTACACCGGGGCGATGTCGATGGAACTGATTCTCGCAATCGTGGTGCTGCTGGTGATCGTGGTCCTGATGGGCCTCAAGATCGTCCCGCAGGCCGAAAATTATGTTGTCACCCGGCTTGGCGCCTATCACCGGACACTGGACGCGGGTGTGAATGTCATCGTGCCGATCCTGGACAAGGTGCATTCCAAGGTGCCGGTCAACGATCAGGTGCTCAACGACATCTCGCTTGAAGTGGTTTCGGCCGACAACGTGGTGTTCGGCTGTCAGTTGCTGGTCGTCTACCGGATCGAGAACCCGGAAGCGGCGGTGTTCCGCGTGAACAACATCGACAGCCTGGTGATCGGTCTGGTGCAGTCGCTGGTGCGTTCGGAACTGGGCAAGGTCGAACTGGATCAGGTGCAATCCGACCGCGGGTCACTGAACGTGGCGCTGCTGGAAGCGCTGGAGGATGCGGGCCAGACCTATGGCATCCGCATCTCGCGCTCGGAAATCACCGATGTGCGGCTGAACGAGACGACGCAGAAGGCCATGGCCGAGGTGCTGGCCGCCGAGCGTGAACGCCGCGCCGCCATCACCCGCGCCGAAGGCCTGCGCCGCGCGGCCGAGCTGAACGCCGATGGCGAACTCTACGAGGCCCAGCGCCGCGCCGATGCGATCCGCGCCATCGCCGAGGCCAACGCCGAGGCCAACCGCATGATCGCCGCCTCGCTCGAGGGCGAGAACGCGCGCGAGGCGCTGACCTTCCAGACCGCGCGGATGCAGGTCGAGGCGCTGGAAGGGCTGTCGAAATCCGACAACGCGAAACTGATCATGCTGCCGGGCGGGCCGTCCAACGCCTTCCGCGAGGCGGCGGCTATCCTGAAGGATATCTGAGCCATGGGGTTGCTCGACCTGCCGGACTGGATCCTCTGGGGCATCATCGCGGTGGTGTTTCTGGTGGTCGAGATCATGACCACGGTCTATGTCGCGCTCGGCTTTGCCATCGGTGCGGCGACGGTCGCGCTTGTGGTGTATCTTGTCCCGGACCTGCCGCTGGTCTGGCAGGCGCTGATCTGGGCGGCGATGGGGCTGCTGGCGTGGCTGGGGCTGTCGCGCTGGGACGCGCGCCGCCGGGCCACCCGCCCCAACATCAACGATTTCGATTCGCGCGATTCGCTGCCGCCCTCGGACCGCCGCCGCCGGTCCGTTTCGGATGACGAGTCCCCGCGCTGAGGCGTGACGGTCCGGGAGCGGTCGGGCGGCGTGCGCCCGGTCTCGGCGCCTTCGCGGCCGGTTGGCCCTGTTGATCCCGTGCGGGCTTGCGGGACAGGAAATTTGCGGGACAGGGAAAAAGCGCCCTCGGGCCGTGGGGGGGGGGGGGGGGGGGGGGGGGGGGGGGGGGGGG
>JAFIEE010000040.1 GCA_020832705.1 Paracoccaceae bacterium | reverse complement strand
CCCGAGGGCGCTGCCCGCGCGATCGCGCGGGCGGGGCGGGTGGCCTTGAGGTCGGCCAGTGATCAACCGCCCGTGATCAACCGCCAGTGATCAACCGGCTGCGGTGTCCGAGCCGAGCGTTGCCAGCCGCTGGCGCGTGATCTGCAAAAGCACCGCCTGCAACCGGCGCTTGCGCAGCGATGCCAGCATGGCGGCATGCACCGGCTGGCTCAGCGGCGGGGCATCGGCCACGAATGCGGCGGCGCCTTCGGCCACCATCGCCTCGGCCATGGCCTGCGGGAGATAGGCCGCGCCGCCCAGCGTCCGCAAGAGCCCGGCAACCGCCGCCGCCTGCCCGCTCGACACCGGCGGGTTCTCAAGCCTCTCCAGCGCGGCGCGATGGTCGGCGGCGAAGGCGGGCGCGTAATTGCCGTAGATGTAGCTTTCGGCGTGCAGATCGGCCAGCCGCGTGGCGCCGGTGCTGACCATGCGATAGCGCAACGCGCCCAGGGGCACAAAGTGCAGGTCCGGGTGGGGCCGCGGTGTGAACAGGACGGCGAAATCCAGCACGCCGCTTTCCACATCCGCGCACATCTGCGGCGAATAATCCAGTTCCACATGCACCGCGCAGCTTGGCAGGCGCTGGCGCACATCCGCCAGCCAGACGCCCAGTTCACCTGCGGCCAGATCGTGCTGGATGCCCAGCCGCAGCGTCATGGCATGCGGACCCGCACCCCCCGTTCGCTGCCGCGCGCCGTTCCAGAGCCGCCGCATGGCGCGGGCCTCGGGGGCGAAGCGCAGCCCTTCGGTTGTCGGCCGCGTTCCGGCGCGGGACCGCGTCAGCAGCCGCACGCCCAGCGCGCGTTCCAGCGCCTTGATCCGCGCCGACACCGTGGACTGGCCGACCCCCAGCCGGTCGGCGCTGCGGTGGAAGCTGCCGGTGTCCAGCAGGTCCAGAAAGGTGTCGATCCAGTCCATCTGCATCTTGTTCGCCCGCCTGATCGAAAAGCCCGATCAATATCATCGGTCTGGATGAATTGAAAAAGCAAGGCCCGGTGCGAATGCTGGCGGACACATCCGGGCGCGAAACGTGCCTGATCCGGGAGATGATCCGATGAGCGACCCTGATTTTCCGGCCGACGCCATAACCGCCCCTGCCGGACGCCGCAGCGCTCGATCGGGTGGGCGCGCCGCGCGGGTCGCCGCGCGCGCGGCACCGCTGGACGACGCGCTGCGCCCGGTGCGTGCGGGGCTGTCGGGTGGCCAGTATCGCCCGCTGACCGATGCCGATGTGCTGCGCATCCACGAAGCCGCGCTGGAAGCGCTCGAGGTGATCGGCCTTGCCGATGCGCCGCCTTCCGGCGTGCTGGCCATGACCGCTGCGGGCGCGGTGCAGGGCGATGACGGGCGCTTGCGCTTCCCGCGCGCGTTGGTCGAGGACATGCTGGCGCTGGCCGCGCGTGACCTCCACCTTTGTGCCCGCGACCCGGCGCATGACCTCGACCTTTCGGGCGCGCGGGTGCATTACGGCACCGCGGGCGCGGCCGTGCATCTGGTGGACCCGTTCACCGGCGCCTACCGCGAGTCCACGGCGCAGGACCTCTATGAGGCCGCGCAACTGGCGCAGCATCTGGACAATCTGCATTTCTTTCAGCGGGTGATGGTCTGCCGCGACATCGCCGACAACTACGAGATGGACCTGAACACGCTCTACGCCTGCTGCGCGGGCACGGCCAAGCATGTCGGCACCTCGTTCTCGGACCCGTCGCATGTGAGCGGCTGCATGGACCTGCTGCATGTGCTGGCGGGGGATGAAGCGACCTGGCGCGCGCGGCCCTTCGTCTCCAACAGCAACTGCTTTGTCGTCCCGCCGATGAAATTCGCCACCGAAAGCTGCCAGACGATGGAGTTGTGCATCCGCGCAGGCATGCCGGTGCTGCTGCTTTCGGCAGGGCAGGCCGGGGCGACGGCGCCCGCGTCCGTCGCGCTGGCCATCGTGCAGGCGGTGGCCGAATGCCTGGCGGGAGTGGTCTATGTCAACAGCATCCTCCCCGGGCATCCGGCGGTGTTCGGCACCTGGCCCTTTGTGTCGGACCTGCGGACCGGTGCGATGTCCGGCGGCAGCGCGGAACAGGCGCTGCTGAGCGCGGGCTGCGCGCAAATGCACCGGTTCTATGGCCTGCCGGGTGGCGCTGCGGCGGGCATGGCCGACAGCAAGCTGCCGGACATGCAGGCGGGCTGGGAACAGGCGTTTTCGACCGTGCTGGCGGGGCTTGCCGGGCTGAACATGGTCTATGAATCGGCCGGGATGCATGCCTCGCTGCTGGGCTTCTGCCCGGAATCGCTGGTGCTGGGCGATGATCTGCTGGGCCAGGCCATGCGCTGCGTGCGTGGCATCGACGTGAGCGCGGACGCCCTGTCGATCGAGGCCATGCGCGCGGTCTGTCTGGACGGGCCGGGGCATTACCTGGGATCAGAGCAGACACTGTGGCGGATGCAGCGCGATTACCTGTATCCCCGGCTGGCCAACCGGATGAGCCCGCGCGAATGGGAAGAGGCCGGGCGCCCGGATCTGCTGGACGCGGCCCGCGCCCGCAGGCAGGCCATACTGGCGCAAGCCGGCTGCACGGTCCCGCCCGATCTGGACCGTGCGATCCGGGCACGCTTTCCGATCCACTTTGCCGCCTGACGACAGCCAGGCAGTCCGCGCGCCGTTACCGGGGGAGGTGCGGAAAAATCTTGCGCGATGCTGCAACAATGTTGCGCAAACCGGGGCGCGCGCTTAAATGATCTGCAATCGAGTGGGAGCAGAGGCGCGTATGCCCGGGGCAAAACTGGATCCGATCGACCGCAAGATCCTTGCGGAATTGCAGGCCGATGGACGGATCACGAATGTCGAACTGGCCAAACGGGTGGGCATTTCCGCGCCGCCGTGCCTGCGGCGCGTGCGCACGCTGGAGGAAGCGGGCTATATCACCGGCTATCACGCCAGGGTCGACGAACGGGAACTGGGCTTCGAGGTGCAGGTCTTTGTCATGGTCGGGCTGCACAACCAGGCCGAGTCGGATCTGTCGGCCTTCGAACAGCGCTGCCGTGACTGGTCGCTGGTGCGCGAATGCCACATGCTCAGCGGCGAGATCGATTTCATCCTGAAATGCGTGGCGCCCGACCTGTCCACGTTCCATCGCTTCCTGACCGAGGAACTGACCCCGGCCGACAATGTGGCCCACGTCAAGTCATCGCTGGTGATCCGCTGCGCCAAGGATGAGCCGGGCGTGCCCTTCGACGTGCTCGAGGCGCGTTACGCGCGGCTGGGCTAGACCGCCGCAGGCTTGGCGCAAGGAACGGCAGCGGCCGCATTGGCTGTTGAAACGGGCGACCAACACAAAAGGGCGACGGTTGCCCGTCGCCCCGATGCAGCATTCGGAATGCAGCGTTGTCGGCAGTCGATCAGCGCGAAGCGGCGACGGCAGCCAGAACCACCAGCAGCATGATCGGAACCACGATGCCTGCGGCGGTGCCGCGGGTGTCTTCGACGATGACTTCGGGCTCGATCACCGGTTCGGCATACTTGCCGCCGTGACCACCGGCGAAGGACGAGGTAGCGGCCATCGAGAGGGCTGCTGCCAGAGCGATTTTCTTCATGTCAACCTCCAGTATTCGCCCGATTGCAGTGTTGACCCTGCGCCCGGGCACCCAAGACGAATAGTCGTCCCCGTCTGAAACCATCTTGCACGCGGAAATGCAACGCTGCAATCGGCTTTGCCTGCTCAGTTTGGCGCTGCGTCGTCAATTTGGCAACACTGCGGCACCCTTGCGCGGTTCTGGCGGGCGATTCGCGGCGTTCCGGCGGAACCTTGCCCATGTGTCGGCGGTGTTCACGCGGAGTTGCGTTTGATCTCGTGTCGTGAAGCCGCTATGCAGCGCGGGTTGTCTGTGAGGAATGCCATGAAACGCCGCGCGCTTGTTCTGTCGATGATTTCGGTTGCCGGGGTGGCCGCCTGCGAAACCACCACCACGCCGATGCGCATGGGCCCGGACGGTCGGCCGGTGCCTTCGGTCTATCGCATTTCGGATTCGGACGCGCCGCGCATCCAGACCCGGATGCGGGACGGAATCAACACACTGCGCGCACAGAACGGGCTGACGCAATTGCAGCTCAATGCGCAGCTTACCTCGGCGGCGGCGACGCATGCGCGCGACATGTCGTTCCAGAGCCGCCCCTGGCACTGGGGCTCGGACGGGTCCAGCCCGATGCAGCGCACCCGCCGCGCAGGGTATTCGGGCGAATTCGTGGGCGAGCTGGTTTCCGAAACCTTCGAGACCGAGACCGAGACACTGAACGCCTGGATGCTTGAGCGCGAAACCCGGCGCGTTGTGCTGGACCCGCGCGCGCGCGAACTGGGCGTGGCCTGGCATCAGGACCCCAACGGCAAGCTGTGGTGGGCGGTGGTGCTGGGCGCCCCGGCGGGGATGCAGATGGCCGGGCGCTGAGCGCGCGCCCCTCTGGACCCTGCTTCCGGGGCACCCTATAACGCGCGCCATGGTGCGATGGCGTTCTTTCGGCATACGAATTAGCGGCCCGGCGTCCTGAGCGTTCAGGGGGCCGGGTTTTGCATGCCGTCCGATTGTCCCATAAAGCGCCCGGACCCGTCCCGCGCGTCAACGAGAAGGCACCGCCATGTGCGCCGACCAGCCTGACTACAAAGACACCCTGTTCCTGCCGGAAACCGAATTCGCCATGCGCGCCGGCCTGCCCGCCCGCGAACCCGCATGGCTGGCCCGCTGGGAGCGCCTGCGCATCTACGACCGGCTGCGCGAGACCGCCGGAGCGCGCCCGCCCTTCATCCTGCATGACGGCCCGCCCTATGCGAACGGGCACCTGCACATCGGCCACGCGCTGAACAAGGTGCTCAAGGATTTCGTGGTCCGCTCGCGCCAGATGATGGGCCATGATTCGCGCTACGTGCCGGGCTGGGACTGCCACGGCCTGCCCATCGAATGGAAGATCGAGGAAGCGTATCGCGCCAAGGGGCTGGACAAGGACGCAGTCGATATCGTCGATTTCCGTCAGGAATGCCGCCGTTTCGCCGAGGGCTGGATCGACGTGCAGCGCGAGGAGTTCAAGCGGCTGGGGATCACCGGAAAATGGGATGACCCCTATCTGACCATGGACTACCACGCCGAAGCCGTGATCGCCGACGAGTTCATGAAGCTCCTGATGAATGGCTCGCTCTATCAGGGCTCAAAACCCGTGATGTGGTCCCCGGTGGAAAAGACCGCGCTGGCCGAGGCCGAGGTGGAGTATCACGACCATACCTCGCATCAGGTTTGGGTGAAGTTTCCCGTGCTGCGCGCCGGGGCGACGCCGATGCCGCTGGACGAGGCTGCGGATTTCGACGGCAGCGCACAGCGTCTGCTGGCAGCCGATCTGGAAGGCGCGCAGGTGGTGATCTGGACCACCACGCCCTGGACCATCCCGCAGAACCGCGCTGTCTGCTTCGGTCCAGACATCGAATACGGGCTATATTACGTCACCGAGCGCATGGATGGCGCGAAGGCAGAACTTGGTGCGAGGATCATCCTGGCCGATGCGCTGGCCGAAAGCGCCCTGGACGCCGCCAAGGTCAAGGCCAGCCGCCTGCGCACAGTCACGGGCGATGAACTGGCCGCGCTGACACTGGCCCACCCCTTCCGGGGCGTGGAGGGGGCGCAGGGCGAATGGGATTTCGACGTGCCCATGCTGCCCGGCGATCATGTCACCGACGAGGCCGGCACCGGCTTCGTCCACACCGCCCCCAGCCACGGTGACGATGACTACCAGATCGGCCTGAAGCATGGCCTGCCCATGACATACAACGTGCTGGAGGATGGCAGCTATCGCGCCGATCTGCCGCTCTTCGGGGGCGAGGTCATCGTCAGGCCCGATGGCAAGGAAGGCGGGGCGAATGTCGCCGTGATCAAGCAACTGGCCTGGGCGGGCGCGCTTTTCGCCAAGGGCAAGCTGCGCCATTCCTATCCGCATTCCTGGCGCTCCAAGGCGCCGCTGATCTATCGCAACACCGCGCAATGGTTCGCCGCCATCGACAAGCCGCTTGATGACGGGATGGGCACGCATGGCGCCACCATCCGGGCGCGGGCGCTCGAGTCCATCGACAAGCTGGTGGAATGGACCCCCCGGACCGGGCGCAACCGGCTGCATTCCATGATCGAGGCGCGCCCCGACTGGGTGCTCTCGCGCCAGCGCGCCTGGGGCGTGCCGCTGACCTGTTTCGTCAGGAAAGGCGTGAAACCGGGTGACCCGGACTTCCTGTTGCGCGACCCGCAGGTGAACGCGCGGATCGTCGCCGCGTTCAGGACCGAAGGCGCGGATGCGTGGTATGTGGCAGGGTTCAAGGAGCGTGTGCTGCAAGACCTGCATGATCCGGATGCCTATGAGCAGGTTTTTGACATTCTGGATGTGTGGTTCGACAGCGGCTCCACCCATGCCTTTGTCCTGCGTGACCGCGAAGACGGCAGCCCCGACGGGATTGCAGACCTTTATCTGGAAGGCACCGACCAGCACCGGGGCTGGTTCCATTCCTCGATGCTGCAGGCCTGCGCCACCAAGGGGCGCGCGCCCTATCATGGCGTGCTGACCCACGGGTTCACGCTGGATGAAAAGGGCATGAAGATGTCCAAGTCGCTGGGCAACACCGTGGCCCCGCAGGCGGTCATCGACCAGTATGGCGCCGATATCCTGCGGCTCTGGGTGGCGCAGTCGGATTACACCGCCGACCTGCGCATCGGCGACAAGATCCTGAAGGGCGTGGCCGACAGTTACCGGCGGTTGCGCAACACCATGCGCTTCATGCTGGGCAACCTGGCCGGGTTCACCGAGGCCGAGCGCGTGGCGCCCGCCGATATGCCGGAACTGGAACAATGGGTGCTGCACCGGCTGGCGGAACTGGATGCGCAGGTGCGCAAGGGTTACGCCGCCTATGACTTCCAGGGCGTGTTCCAGAAGCTTTTCACTTTTGCGACCTCGGACCTGTCGGCTTTCTACTTCGACGTCCGGAAAGATGCACTTTACTGCGATTCCGGCAGCAACCTGCGGCGCCGCGCGGCGCGCACGGTGCTGGACCTGCTGTTCCACCGGTTGACCACCTGGCTGGCGCCGCTGCTGGTCTTCACCATGGAGGATGTGTGGCTGTCGCGCTTCCCGGGTGACGACTCGTCGGTGCATCTGCAGGACTTTCCGGACACGCCCGCCGACTGGCTGAACGAGCCGCTGGCGGCGAAATGGGCGGGCATCCGTCAGACCCGCCGCGTGGTCACCGCCGCGCTGGAAGTGCAGCGCCGGGACAAGGTGATCGGCGCCAGTCTGGAAGCCGCGCCGGTGGTCCATGTGCGCGACCCCGAGGTGCTGGCCGCCCTGCGCACTGTGGATTTCGCCGATATCTGCATCACCTCGGACATCGTGCTGACCGGCGATCCGCTGCCCGCCGAGGCCTTCCGCCTGCCCGAGGTTTCGGGCGTAGGCGTGGTGTTCGAGCGCGCCGAGGGCGAAAAATGCCTGCGCTGCTGGAAGATCCTGCCCGATGTGGGCCGCCACGCCCATCCCGGCACCTGTCGGCGCTGCAACGACGCGCTGGCCTGAGCGGTTCCCGCGCGGCGCCGAACGCGGCGCGGCGCGGGAATTTTGTGACAATCCGTTGAAATCCGCACCCCGGCGCTTGCCTGCTGGCGCCGGACTTGGCACCATTCGTTCAGCACAGCAGAAGGGAGACCCGCTTGGGCATCAGCGCGCTGACCCCCCCGCCCGCGCCGGACGGCAGCACCGAAACCCGCCTGGAATTCGCCGATAACCGCCTGCTCATCGACCTGTGCGGCGAATTCGACCGCAACCTCACCCATCTGGAAAGCCAGCTTGGCGTGCAGATCGTCCGCCGGGGCAACCAGCTTGTGCTGATGGGGCCTGCAGATGTGCGCGCCGTCACCGCCGAAGTGCTGAACGCCATGTATGCGATGCTGGCGCAGGGCCGGACGGTCGAAGCGGGCGATATCGCCGCATTGATCCGCATGGGCGGCGCGGGCGATGGCGAGAGCGGGCAGGAACAACTGGAAATGTTCCGGACCGGGCGGCTGGAGATTCGCACCCGCAAGAAGGTCATCAGCCCCCGCACCAAGGCGCAGCAGGCCTATACCCGCGCGCTGATGGAGCGGGAGCTGAATTTCGGCATCGGGCCTGCGGGCACCGGCAAGACCTATATCGCCGTGGCGGTGGCGGTGCACATGTTCTCCGAAGGGCATGTGGACAAGATCATCCTGTCGCGCCCGGCGGTCGAGGCTGGCGAGCGGCTGGGCTTCCTGCCCGGCGACATGAAGGACAAGATCGACCCCTACATGCAGCCGCTTTATGACGCGCTGAACGATTTCCTGCCCGGCAAGCAGTTGCAGAAGCTGATGGAGGAGCGCCGGATCGAGATCGCGCCGCTGGCCTTCATGCGCGGGCGGACGCTGGCCAATGCCTTCGTGGTGCTGGACGAAGCGCAGAACGCCACCGAGATGCAGATGAAGATGTTCCTCACCCGGCTGGGCGAGGGCTCGCGCATGGCGATCACGGGCGACCGCAGCCAGGTGGACCTGCCGCGCGGGGTGCAATCGGGCCTGCGCGCGGCCGAGCGGATACTGGATGGCGTCGAGGGCATCAGCTTCAGCTATTTCACCGCCGCCGATGTGGTCCGTCACCCGCTGGTGGCGCGGATCATCAACGCCTATGAGCGCGATGAGGAGCGCGGTGTCTGAGCGCTTGCCGCTGGTCGATGTGGTGATCGAGGACCGGCGCTGGGACGCACTGGACCTGCCCGCGCTGGCCGAGCGGGCGGCGCGCGCCGCCCTTGCACATCTGGGCCATGACCCTGCAGCGCATGAGGTCTGCGTTCTGGCCTGCGATGACGCCCGCATCGCCGCATTGAACGCCGATTTCCGGGGCAAGCCCGTGGCGACGAATGTGCTGAGCTGGCCCGCTGCCGATCTGGGCGCAGCCATCGACGGCGCGGCCCCGGCGCCGCCGCTGCCCGGCACGCCTGCAGACCCCGAATCGCTGGGTGATATCGCCCTTGCGCATGACACCTGCATGGCCGAGGCGCGCGCGCTGGGCATCACGTCGACGGCCCATGTGACGCATCTTCTGGTCCATGGGGTTCTGCATCTCCTGGGTTATGACCATATTCGTGACAAAGATGCCGCGTTGATGGAAAATACCGAAGCGGAGATACTTGCCAGCCTCGGGGTGGCGAACCCATATGACGCCGGGGCAGAACCCCCGCAATAGCAACGGAAAGGGCCGATGGGCGATACGACAGGCGGATCTAGTGCGGCGCGTGGCGCGCTGGACGATCCGCGGGACACTGAGCAGCGCAGCTTCTTCGGACGGCTTTTCGGCGCGCTCACTCCCGAAGATGAGGAAGCCGCCGCAGCACTGGACGGCGGGCTTCAGGGCACACTTCCGGGCATTGCCAACCTGCGCAAGCTGCGCGTGGAGGATGTGGCCATTCCCAAGGCCGAAATCGCCGCCGTGCCGCTGGATGTGGGGCGCGACGAACTGGTGCGCGTATTCCGCGACAGCGGCTTTTCCCGTCTGCCGGTCTATGTGGAAACGCTGGACCGGCCGCTGGGGATGCTGCACCTCAAGGACCTGGCGCTGACCTATGGGTTCAACGGCAATTCGCATGACATCGACCTGGAGCCGCTGCTGCGGCCGGTGCTGTTCGTGCCCGCTTCGATGCCGCTGGCGGTGCTGTTGCAGAAGATGCAGTCAGAACGCCGCCACATGGCGCTGGTCATCGACGAATACGGCGGCGTTGACGGGCTGCTGACCATCGAGGACCTGGTCGAACAGGTGGTGGGCGAGATCGAGGACGAACACGACACCGACGAGGAAGACCTGTTCCGGCTGGAGCGCCCCGGCGTCTGGCTGGCCGAGGCGCGCACCCCGCTTGACGAATTCGAGGCCGCAACCGGGCTGAAACTGGCCGACCCCGAAGAGAACGAGGATGTCGATACCCTGGGCGGGCTGGTCTTCATGCTGGCCGAGCGGGTGCCCGCGCGTTCTGAAGTGATCGAGCATCCTGACGGACTCTCTTTCGAGGTGCTGGACGCCGACGCCCGCCGGATCAAGCGCCTGCGGGTGCGCCTGCCCGCAGCGCAGGCAAGCTGAGGCGTGGCGTCCCGCTGGCGCCGCGCGCGTGTCGCGCTCTGGACCGGGCTGCCCTTTGCGGTGCCGGGTGCGGTCATGGCCACGGGGCAGGCGCCGCTGGGC
Source organism: Paracoccaceae bacterium (assembly GCA_020832705.1). Classification (GTDB taxonomy): domain Bacteria; phylum Pseudomonadota; class Alphaproteobacteria; order Rhodobacterales; family Rhodobacteraceae; genus Rhabdonatronobacter. Next base: position 14,274 of record JAFIEE010000040.1, on the reverse strand, counting down.
TGGTGGTGGGCCACGCTGGCCGGATTCGGCGCCCTGCTCTGGCTGTTGCCCGCGGGCGCTGCGCCGCGCGCGCTGGCGGGGCGCATGTTCGCCGCCGGATGCGGGTATTTCGCGCTCGCCCTGGGCTGGATCGTGCATCCCTTCATGGTGGAGCCGCTTGTCCACGGCTGGATGGCGCCCTTCGGACTGGCGGCCATGGCGGGCGGCATGGCGCTGTTCTGGGCGCTGGCGGGGGGGCTCGCGGGCTGGCTGGCCCTGACGGGCCGGACGCAGCCCATGGCGCTGGCGGTGGCGCTGGTGGGGGCGGAGGCGCTGCGCGGATGGCTGTTCGGTGGTTTCCCCTGGGCGCTGGCGGGGCATGTCTGGATCGGCACGCCGGTTGCGCAACTGTCCTCCGTGACCTCCCGGCGGGGGCTGGGCCTGGTGACCGTGGCGCCCCCTGCGGGTGTTGGCCTTGCCGTGCGCCCGCGGCCCCGGCTGGCACTGGGCGCGGGCGCGGCGGCGGTGCTGGCCGGGGTCTGGCTCTGGGGTGCGACGCGCGAGGCCGCACCGCTGCCCGAACCGCAGATCGCGCTGAACCTGCGACTGGTGCAGGTGAACGCGCCGCAGCACCTGAAGTGGCACCCGGATTACCGCTGGGGGTTCTTTGACCGGCATCTGGACCTGACCGCCGCCCCGCCTGATCCCGGCACGCCGCCGCCCGATCTGGTGATCTGGTCCGAAACCTCGGTGCCGTTCCTGCTGGAGAACCCCGGCGCCGGTTTGCGGATGATTGCCGCAGCGGGCGGGGGCGCACATGTGGCACTGGGCATCCAGCGGCTGGAGGATGGCGGCTACTTCAACTCCATTGCCCTGCTGGACCCCGAGGGCATGGCCGCGCAGATCTATGACAAGCACCATCTGGTGCCCTTCGGCGAATACGTCCCGCTGGCCGAGGCGCTGCTGGGGCGCGGCTATGCCGGCTTCGCCTCGCAGATGCTGGAGGGCTACAGCGCCGGGCCGGGGCCGGTGGTGCAGGACTGGGGGCCGTTCGGCACCGTGTTGCCGACGATCTGTTACGAATCGATCTTTGCCCGCCACCACCGGGTCAGCCCGCGTGCCGACTGGATCCTGCAAGTGACGAACGATGCATGGTTCGGCAACTGGGCCGGGCCGCGCCAGCATCTGGCGCAGGCGCGGCTGCGCGCGATCGAGACCGGCCTGCCGCTGGTGCGGGTGGCCAATACCGGGATTTCCGCGGTGATCGACGCGCGCGGGGGCATCCAGGCGTCCCTGGGGCTGAATGTGGCCGGGGTGGTGGATGCGCCCCTGCCGGGCGCACTGCCCGCGCCCATATACGCGCGCGCCGGCGACGGGCCGATGCTGGCGCTGCTGGCGCTGCTGGCGGCGGGGCTGGGACTGAACGCGCGGCGGCGCCGGGCCCGCCGGGCCGAGGGTTGAGAAAGCGCCCGCCGCCCGCATCTGCCGGGGCGCGCGTCACGCGGCCCGGCAGATGCCGGGGGCAGGGCGCGTGTGTTCAGGCGGTGGCGTCCAGCGCGGCGACGATGGCGTCCCCCATTGCGGCGGTCGAAACATGGCTGCCGCCTTCGGGCCCCAGCAGGTCGGCGGTGCGCAGCCCGTCGGCCAGCACCCGCTCCACCGCCGCTTCCAGCCGGTCCGCCTGCGCCCCCTGATCGAAGCTGTAGCGCAGCGCCATGGCGAAGCTTAGGATACAGGCGATGGGGTTGGCCTTGCCCTGCCCGGCAATGTCCGGGGCCGAGCCGTGCACCGGTTCATAAAGCGCCTTGGGCCGCCCGTTGGCCATGGGTGCGCCGAGCGAGGCCGAGGGCAGCATGCCCAGGGATCCGGTCAGCATCGCCGCCGCATCCGACAGCAGATCCCCGAACAGGTTGTCGGTCACGATCACGTCGAACTGTTTCGGCCAGCGGCAGAGCTGCATCGCGCCGGCGTCGGCATACATGTGCGACAGCTCCACATCCGGATACTCCTCGGCATGGACCCTTGTGACCACCTCGCGCCATAGGATGCCCGATTCCATGACATTGGCCTTTTCCATCGAGCAGACCTTGTTCGACCGCTTGCGCGCCAGTTCAAAGGCCGCGCGCGCCACGCGGGCAATCTCGGATTCCGTGTAGCGCTGGGTGTTGATGCCCACACGCTCGTTGCCTTCGACCACGATCCCGCGCGGCTCGCCGAAATAGATGCCGGAGGTCAGTTCGCGCACGATCACGATATCGAGCCCGGCCACCACCTCGCGCTTGAGGCTGGAGAAATCGGCCAGCGCGTCAAAGCATTGCGCGGGGCGCAGGTTGGCGAACAGGTCCATTTCCTTGCGCAGGCGCAGAAGGCCGCGTTCGGGCTTCACACCGAAATCCAGATCGTCGTACGCTGGCCCGCCCACGGCGCCCAGCAGCACCGCATCGGCGGCCTGCGCGCGTGCCATGGTGGCGTCCGTCAGCGGCGTGCCATGGGCGTCATAGGCCGCGCCGCCGACCAGGTCCTCGCTGACCTCGAACGGCAGGCCGTTGCGCCCGAACCAGTCGATGACCTTGCGCACCTCGGTCATGACCTCGGGGCCGATACCGTCGCCGGGCAGGATCAGGATGGATGGGGTAGACATGGCGCGCTCCTTTCGCAACTGGTCGGCGCACCGCTAGGGCACGGCGTCCGGGGCGTCAAGGTGTCGCCGGGTCTGCCGCCTTCAGCCGAACTCGCTCATAAGCCCGGTCAGGATGCCGGTCAGTTCCAGCCCGGTCATGTCGGCGTCGAGGTCCGCGATGGCTATGCCGGGGTCATGGTCAACCGAGGTGCGGTCCATTTCGGGCAGGCTCGCGCTGTCCATGAAGATCCAGCGCGGGCCGTGCGCGCTGTCCAGTCCCACCGCCGCGCGCAGCACCTCGAGCGCGTCGAAGACATCGATCTGCCCGTTGCCGTCCATGTCGGCGGCGATGAAGGCCTCGGGCGTGGCCGGCCCGAAGGACGGCTCCAGCCCCACGGCCAGGCGCAGAACGTCCAGCGCGTCAAAGACCGTCGGGCGCCCGTCCGCAACGGGATCATGCGCGCGCATGGCGTCCAGTCGCCCGCCGGTGGCGGCGTCCGGGTGCAGCGCGAAGCTGCCGTCAACGCCGGTGGTGAAGGCATGGGCGGGCGCATCGGCGCCATCATGCGTCAGGTGCACGACCGTGCCGCCCAGCGCTGCACCGCCCGCATCGGTGATGGTGCCCGCAAGCGTGTGCGGGCCCGTGCCCGGTCCGGGCAAGGGGTCCGGGTCAGGATCAGGGTCTGGCCCGTCCAGCCCGGGCAGGTCGCCGTCGCTGAACCGCAACGTCTGGACGCCGGTCAGCGTGTTGGTGCCCTGCGCGGTGGTGTCCGTGCGCAGGTCCGCAACGGTGATGGTGCCCGCTTCGATGGCGATGTCGTAATCCGCCTGCATGCCTGAAAACAGCGCGGTGTTGTGGCCGCCGCCCCCGTCGATCACGTTGTTGCCGCGCCCGACGAGCAGCAGGTTGTCCAGCCCGTTTCCGGTCAGCGACAGGTCCGCCGCGCCCAGCAACCCGGCCTCGAGGACGCCCTCGCCGAGCACCAGATCGCCCGAGGACATGAGCCGCAGCCCGCCCACCAGATCGAGCTTCACATTGCCCTCCGACAGGTCCACCTGCGCCGAGAGCATGGTGCCCTCCCAGTCGAAGCTGACCTCGATCTGGGCCGCTGGCCACGCAATGGCATATCCCCCCGCAAAAGCGCTCGCCACACTCACGTCGCCAACGCTGACAGCAACCCCGTCACGGCCTTCGCCGATGCTGTAGGCTCCGTCGCCGTCGGTGTCGACATAGGCGACCCCGGTGAGGAAATACGTGCTGCCCGGCACGGCTCCCATCTTCACGGTCACCGCCGAGGCAAACCAGTCCCAGTCGGTCAGGGACGGATCGTCTGCGACAAGGGCGACGAATTCCGACGGGATCGGTCCAAGTTCCTGCGCCACGCCGATTTCGCGGTAATCGGACTGCAGAAGGTTCACGCGGTGGCCCGGGCTGAGGAACAGACCTTCGTGGTGATTGCTGCTGCCGGGTGCGGATTGAGTCATCGCGTCATCCGCGTTCAGCGGGTTCGTCGCGAACCGTGCTCCCACGTTCTCGCCGACGAAGCCTGACGGATACCCCGCGTCCGCAGCGCGCGCCACCGGCGTGGAACCATCCGACCCGGTATGCCCGTCGAAGACCTGGCCGGTCAGGTAATCGAGCGAATGCCGGTGCGATGCGTCCTTGAGCAGCGCACTCGGAGCAAGCGGTTGCCGCGCTTCGCCGGTGAGGGTCATGCCCGTGATGTTGGTATTCAGATCAATCCCGTAGCGCGCGGCTTCGGCCAGCGGATCGAGCCGGGCGCGGTTGACCTGTTCCAGAAAGAACTGTTCGGCGGGGGTCATGCGGGGCCTCCTGAAAATGCGTTCCCGGATCGTCGGGGGTATGCGCGCGACGGATCAATACGCTGACTCATGGCATAATTCGGCCCGCAGTCACAACAAATGCAACGAATGCAGTGGTCCTGCCGGGCGCATTCTGCGCGGCCATGGCGTTCCGGCCACAGCCCGGGGCGGACGGACACCGGCGCCAAGGCGAAACCATCCTGCAGCCGCCCCGCCCCGCACGCGCCCCCCGCACGCGCCCCCCGCACGCGCCCGGCGCGCGGCAGGCACCGCGTTGATGGCGGACGCGTTCGATCGCAGACAGGTCAGGCCCGGCGCGCGCCCATGCTGGCGATGCCCAGGACATCGAGCACCTTCGCCTCGATATCCGGGGCGTTCATGCCCGCCACCGCGTACATGTCCTTCGGGCTGGCCTGATCGATGAACGTGTCGGGCAGCACCATGGAGCGGAATTTCAGGCCACGGTCGAACACGCCTTCCTCGGCCAGAAGCTGGGCGACATGGCTGCCGAAGCCGCCGATGGACCCTTCCTCGATGGTGATCAGCGCCTCGTGATCGGCGGCCAGTTGCAGGATCAGGTCGCGGTCCAGCGGCTTGGCAAAGCGGGCGTCCGCCACGGTGGGGGTGATCCCGCGCGCCGCCAGCGCCTCGGACGCCTTCAGCACTTCCTGAAGCCGGGCGCCGAAGGACAGGATCGCCACGCGCTTGCCTTCCTGGATGATCCGGCCGCGGCCGATCTCCAGCACCTGCCCGCGCTCGGGCATTTCCACGCCCACGCCTTCGCCGCGCGGAAAGCGAAAGGCGATGGGGCCTTCGTCATGCGCCGCCGCCGTGGCGACCATGTGGACAAGCTCGGCCTCGTCCGCTGCCGCCATCACCACGAACTCGGGCAGCGTGGCCAGATAGGTGATGTCGAAGGCGCCCGCGTGGGTCGCCCCGTCGGCCCCCACCAACCCGGCGCGGTCAATGGCGAAACGCACCGGCAGGCGCTGGATCGCCACGTCATGCACCACCTGGTCATACCCGCGCTGCAGGAAGGTGGAATACATCGCGCAAAATGGCTTCATCCCCCCCGCCGCCAGCCCGGCGCAGAAGGTCACGCCATGCTGTTCGGCAATCGCCACGTCGAACATGCGCCGGGGGAAGTGTTCGGCGAACTTGTCCAGCCCGGTGCCATCGGGCATGGCGGCGGTGATGGCGACGATGCGCTCGTCGCGCCCGGCCTCGTCGATCAGGGCCCTGGCGAAGACGGCGGTATAGCTGGGCGCGTTCGACGGGGCCTTGTGCTGCTTGCCCGAGACCACATCGAACTTCGCCCGCGCGTGGCCGCGGTCGGGCGATTCTTCGGCGAAGCGGTAACCCTTGCCCTTCCGGGTCACCACATGGATCAGGATCGGCCCGGTGGCGCGCGCCCGCGCGGTGCGCAGCACCGGCAGAAGCTGGTCCAGATCATGCCCGTCGATGGGGCCGACATAGGAAAAGCCCAGTTCCTCGAACAGGGTGCCGCCGACGGTGGCGTGTTTCAGCAGGTCCTTGGCGCGGCGCGCGCCTTCCTGCAGGGGGGGCGGGAGGAACTCCAGCGCGCCCTTGGCCGCGGCCTTGAGGTCCTGGAACGGCGCTTCGGCATAGAGCCGCGAAAGGTAACTGGACATGGCGCCGGTGGGTGGGGCGATGGACATTTCATTGTCGTTCAGGATCACGAACAGCCGCCGCCCCAGATGGCCCGCGTTGTTCAGCGCCTCATAGGCCATGCCGGCGCTGATCGCCCCGTCGCCGATCACCGCGATGGCATCGCCCAGGCTGGGGTCTGGCGCGCCGCCCAGTTCGCGCGCCATGGCGAACCCCAGCGCGGCGGAGATCGAGGTCGAGGAATGCGCCGCGCCGAACGGATCATAGGGCGATTCCGAGCGCTTGGTGAAACCCGACAGCCCGTCCTTCATCCGCAGGGTGCGTATGCGGTCCCGCCGCCCGGTCAGGATCTTGTGCGGATAGCACTGGTGCGACACGTCCCAGATCAGCCGGTCGCGCGGGGTATCGAACACCGCGTGCAGCGCCACGGTCAGTTCCACCACTCCCAGCCCGGCGCCCAGATGCCCGCCGGTTTCGGACACCGCGCTGATGGTCTCGGCCCGCAATTCATCGGCAAGCTGCCGCAACTGGTTGTCGCTCAGCCCCTTCATGTCGGAGGGCGTGCGCACCCGGTCCAGCAGCGGTGTCTTCGGTCGGTCGGTCATCCGGACCCCTCTTGTGGCGCGTCAGGCTTCGCGCGCGATAACGAACCGGGCCAGCGCCCGCAAACTCTCGGCAGCCTCGCCATGGCCTTCCAGCGCCGCCTCGGCCTCGGCCACCAGTTCTGCCGCCCGCGCCCGTGCGCCGTCCAGGCCCAGCAGCGAAACGAAGGTCGCCTTGCCCGCCGCCGCGTCCTTGCCTACGCGTTTGCCGGTGGCCTCGAGGCTGCCCTCTATATCAAGAATGTCATCCGCGATCTGAAAGGCAAGGCCGAGCGCGGCCGAATAGGCCGCCAGCGGCGCCGGGTCGGCGCCCGCCAGCCGGGGCCCCGCGCAGGCGGCCCAGCCAAACAGCGCCCCGGTCTTGCCCGCCTGCAGGTCGGTGATCTGCGTGAGCGTCAGGGGCGCGGCGGCGGTTTCGGCGGCGATGTCCTGCGCCTGGCCAAGCACCATGCCGCGCGCGCCCGCCGCCTGCGCCAGTGTCGCCACCATCACCAGCCGCGCCGCGTCCGTGGGTGCCGCCGTGGGCCGGGCCAGCAACTCGAACGCCAGCGCCTGCAGCGCGTCCCCGGCCAGCACGGCGGTCGCCTCGTCCCATTGCACATGCACCGTGGGCTGCCCCCGGCGCAGATCGTCGTCATCCATGCAGGGCAGGTCGTCATGGACCAGCGAATAGGCGTGCACCGCTTCGATCGCTGCGGCGGCATCGAGTGCCTGTGCATCGCTCAGCCCGTAAAGCCGGGCCGATTCCAGCACCAGAAACCCGCGCAGCCCCTTGCCGCCCGCGCAGGTGTGGACCATGGCATCGCGCACCGCGCTTTCCGGAAGGTCCAGGATCGCCGCCCGCAGGTGCGCCCCTGCCGCCGCCGACGCCTGCGCCAGACGTTCGGGAAAGTTCATGCGGGATCGAAGGGCTCGGTTCCGGCGGGCTCGCCGGACTGGGCCAGCCGGATCGCCTCCACCCGCTCCTGTGCGGCGTTCAGCCGGGCCTCGCAATGCGCCCGCAGGCGCGCGCCTTCCTCATAGAGATCGATGGACTGCTCCAGCGAGACCTCGGCGCTTTCCAGCTTGGTCACGATCTCCTCGAGCTTCTTCAGCGCGTCCTCGAAGCTCATTTCCTCGGCCCTGGTGTCGCTCATCCGCTCTTGTCCATCAGCATCAGCACATGCGCCCGCACGCTGGCCGCCAGCGCCTCCAGATCGTAACCGCCTTCCAGCACCGAGACCAGACGCCCCTCGCAGACCTCTGCGGCGATGTCGCAGAGCGCGCCGGTGATCCAGGCGAAATCAGCCTCGACCAGCGCAAGGTTGGCCAGCGGATCGTCGCGGTGGGCATCGAACCCGGCCGAGACGATGATCAGCTCCGGGGCAAAGGCGCGCAGGCGGGGGAAGGCGTGATGCTCCCAGGCGGCGCGGAACGCATCGCTGCCGCTGCCGGGCTGCAGCGGCAGGTTCAGGATGTTGTCATGCGCGCCGCGTTCTCCGGGCGCGCCGGTGCCGGGAAACAGCGGCATCTGGTGGCTGGAGACGAACAGCGCACGGGATTCGTTCCACAGGAGGTCCTGCGTGCCGTTGCCGTGGTGCACATCGAAATCTACCACCGCCACGCGGCTCAGCCCGTGATGGTCGAGCGCGCGCTTGGCGCCGATTGCGGCGTTCCCGAACAGGCAGAACCCCATCGGCGTGCTGGTTTCGGCGTGATGGCCCGGCGGCCGCATGGCGACAAAGGCGTTCGCAACCTCGCCCCCCAGCACCAGATCGACGCCCCGGCACGTGCCGCCCACCCCGCGCATCACCGCCCGCCACGAACCGGGCGAGACATGGGTGTCGGCGTCCAGTTGGTAGCCCCCGGCGGCGGGGATCGCCTTGCGGATGCGTTCCACATATTCCGGCGGGTGGCAGCGCAGCAGTTCCGATTCGTCGGCCATGGGGGCCTCGTGCCGCACCAGTGCGTCGAATTCGGCGGCATCCAGCATCCGGCTCACTGCCTCGATCCGGGCCACGCGCTCGGGGTGGCCTTGCGGCGTGATGTGCTGGGTGGCGTCGGGGTGGTGGATCAGGGCGGTGCTCATGCGCTGCAAACTAGAGCATCGGGCGACGGGGGGGAAGGCGAAACTGCATGGTTTGCAGGCACTCGGCAAACGCGCGGGGCGTGCGGTTATCCGATGACAGCCGAGGCGTCATCGCCTGACAGGGCGGCGTTATTGCGCGGCGGTCCGGGCGGGGCACAGGGTCGTTTGCACGGATCGGCCGCAGTGCCCGGAAGACGGCGAAACGGCCCCGATCCGGCGCATGCATTCAACAGGAGACGCACCATGATCCCATATCACCCCCGCCCCGCCCTGACGGCGCTCTCGGCCGCGCTGATGCTGGCGCTTGGCCTGACCGGGGCGCCCGCTGCCGCCGGATCCTCGGTCAATGTCAGCCAGTGGGGCAGCGCCAATGAAGCCGCCGCCGCCCAGGGGGGGCACCGCCAGCGCCTGGCCGTGACCCAGCGCGGGCGCGGCAACCTGACGCTCAGCACCCAGGACGGGGCGCGCAACCGCATCTCGGTCGGTCAGACCGGCTGCCATAACGTGGCCGATCTGGACCAGCGCGGGCGGCGCAACATCGTCGGCGTCGCCCAGATGGGGTGCCGCAACGATGCCACCGTCACCCAGGGCGGCAGCCGCAACGCCGTCGGCGTGATCCAGAACGGGCGCGGTCAGACCGCCACCGCCACGCAGCACGGCCACGGCAACGTGTTGCTGATCATTCAGGACTGATGCCGCGCCATTTCACGCGGGGGCGGCGGGTCATCCGCTCCCGCCAACCAACCCCCACGAACCACGGGAGGGTTCCATGCCCCGCTTCCTGCTGGCCGCCACGGCCCTGATCGTCACCGGCGCGGCCTGCGCCACCACCGTCATCGCCCCGGCGCGCTCCGTGCCGAAGGCCGACACGCCCCTGCGCTGCGACTTGCAGATCACCGAAACCCGGACGGGGACCGAACTGGTCGCCCGCGCCCATGCCAGCCGCGCGCTGAAAGGCAGCTACGCGCTCGATATCCGCCAGCGCGGCGCGGGCGGATCGGCCAGTATCCGCCAGTCGGGGGATTTCGAGGCCGGGCCGGGCGAACCCGCAGTGCTGGCCGAGACCACGCTGGGCGGCACCCGCCGCAGCATCGAGGCCGAACTGACCCTGACCTCGGGCAAGATCACGCGCCGCTGCCACAGCGCCGATCTGTAACGCCACGGCCCCGGGCCACCGGCCCTGTCCTGCATCCTGTCCCGCACCCAGTCCCGCACCCAGTCCCATCGCATCCTGAAAGGACCCTGCCATGTCCCGCCTGACCCTGCCCGCCCTGACCCTTGCCGCCGCGCTGGCCCTGCCGACCGCCCCGGTGGCGGCGAATTCGCTGAGCATCTCCATCAACCCCGGCACCGCGCAGGAGGCCCGCGTGCTGGGCGCGCTGGTCACCGCCTATGCGATTCACCGTGATATCCGTTCGGGGGCCGATGTGCGGCAGGTGGGCCGCAACCATGGCGCCGCCCTGCGCCAGTCCGGCGGGGGCAATCTGGGCATCATCCGCCAGCGCGGCGCCGACCATTCCGCCGAACTGATCCAGCGCGGCGGCAACAACACCCAGGCGATCCTGCAATTCGGGCGCGGTGCCGACGCTCGCGTGACCCAACGCGGGGGCGAGTCGGGGCTGTTGCTGCAATACGGCTGGTGAGCCACGTTTCACTCCGACCCGGGGCGGGGCAGGATTCGTCCCGCCCCGGGTCGGCCTTGCGGCACTCTGTTATTTATGGGTCGCCGCAACAGGCATGATTTCCTTATTGATCCGCCATTATTGCTATATATCAGAACAAAATTCTATTCTGCGCATGAGAAACCCGGAGGCTCCTCATGCGTCACTACCCCATCTTCATGGATCTGGCCGGTCGCCGCGTCGTGGTATCCGGTGCGGGCGAAACCGCGCTGGCCAAGCTGCGGCTGTTGCTCAAGACCGAAGCGCATGTGATCGTCTGTGGCACCGACCCCGCGCCCGAGATCACGGGCTTCGCCCAGGCCGGGCGGCTGGAGTTGCATCCGCACGCCCTGCGCCCCTGCGATGCCATGGGCGCAGCGCTGGTCTATGGCGCCAATGCCGATCCGGCGCTGGACGCGCGCGCCGCCCGGATTGGCCGGGCCGCCGGGGCGCTGGTCAATATCGTCGATGACCTGTCCTCGGATTTCATCACCCCCGCCATCGTCGACCGTGACCCCGTCACCGTGGCCATCGGCACCGAAGGCGCCGCCCCCGTGGTGGCCCGCCATATCAAGGCGCGGGTCGAGGAGATGTTGCCCGCCACGCTGGGGGCGCTGGTGCGCGTGGGGCAGGGGTTCCGCGACCGCGTGGCCGATTGGGACAGCAAGGCGCGGCGCGTGTTCTGGACGCGCTTCTATTTCGGCACCGGCCCGCAGGCGCAGGCCGACGGGCGCGCCCCGCAGGAACTGGAACGCCTGCTGGCTGAAGGTCCTGCCACGGCGCGGCGTGGCGTGGTGCATCTGGTCGGCAGCGGTCCCGGCGACCCGGAGCTTCTGACCCTGCGCGCGCGGCGTCTGCTGCACGAGGCCGATGTGGTCATCCATGACCGGCTTGTGCCGCAACCGGTGCTGGAACTGGCCCGGCGCGAGGCGCTGATCCTGGATGTGGGCAAGACCCCCTACGGCCCTGCCTGGAAACAGGCCGACATCAACGCGCTGATCATGAAGCACGCCCGGGCGGGCAATACGGTGGTGCGGCTGAAATCCGGCGATCCCGGCATATTCGGGCGGCTGGATGACGAGGCCGAGGCGCTTGATGCAGCCGGGATCGACTGGCACATCACGCCCGGCATCACCGCCGCCAGCGCCGCCGCCGCGACCATCGGTCAAAGCCTGACGCGGCGCGGACGCAACCCGGACCTGCGGCTCCTGACCGGGCATGACGTGGACGGCTTTGCCGAACATGACTGGCGCGCGCTGGCGCGCCCCGGCACCTGCGCCGCCGTCTACATGGGCGTGCGGGCCAGCGCATTCCTGCGCGGGCGGCTGCTGATGCACGGCGCCGATCCGCAAACCCCGGTGACGGCGGTCGAAAACGCCGCGCGCCCGGACCAGCGCGTGATCTCCGCGCGGCTGATCGATCTGCCGCAGCGGCTGGCCGAGGCCGCGCCCGCCGGGCCGGTGGTGCTGCTCTATGGTCTGGCGCCGCGCGCCGCCGCCGCCCTGTCCCCCGATCTGCAAGAGGCCCTTTGACATGACCAAAGCCCAACATCCCCAAGTTGTCACCGCCAACCACCTGCTGGACGGCGATGTGATCTATCTGACCGAGGCGCTGGACTGGACCCGCCAGATCACCGAGGCCGCCGTGGCCCATGACCCGCGCCGCGCCGCCGCGCTGCTGGACGAGGCGCAATCCCGCCCGCATGAAGCCGTCGGCCCCTATCTGACCCCGGTTGCGCTGGACGCGCGCGGCCGCCCCGGACCGCTGCATTTCCGCGAGCTGTATCGCACCACCGGCCCGACCTTCCTGACCGACGAGGCGCAGAATGTACCAGTATGACGCTTTCGACGCCGCCTTCGTGCGCAACCGCGTGGCGCAGTTCCGCGACCAGGTGGAACGCCGGATCAACGGCGCCCTGACCGAAGACGCGTTCAAGCCGCTGCGGCTGATGAACGGGCTTTATCTGCAACTGCACGCCTATATGCTGCGCGTGGCCATTCCCTATGGCACGCTGAATGGCGCGCAGATGCGGCAACTGGCCATGATCGCCGACCGCTGGGACCGGGGATACGGCCATTTCACCACCCGCCAGAACATCCAGTTCAACTGGCCGAAACTGCGCGACGTGCCGGACATGCTGGACGCGCTGGCCGATGTGGAAATGCACGCGATCCAGACCAGCGGAAACTGCATCCGCAACGTGACCACCGACCAGTTCGCGGGCGCCGCCGCCGATGAAATCGCCGACCCCCGCCCCACGGCCGAGCTGATCCGCCAATGGTCCACCGATCACCCGGAATTCACCTGGCTGCCGCGCAAGTTCAAGATCGCCATCACCGGCAGCCCCCGTGACCGCGCCGTGACCCGCGCCCATGACATCGGGCTGCGGATGCTGCGCGATGATGCGGGCGAGGTGGGTTTCGAGGTTCTGGTCGGCGGCGGGCTGGGCCGCACGCCGATGCTGGGCAAGGTGGTGCGCGCGTTCCTGCCCCGCGCGGACCTGCTGCCCTATCTGGAGGCGATCCTGCAGACCTACAACCTGCTGGGGCGGCGCGACAACAAGTACAAGGCGCGGATCAAGATACTGGTCCACGAAACCGGGATCGACCGGCTGCGCGCGATGATCGAGGCCGCGTTCGACGAAAACCGCCGGACCTTTGCGCCCGTGGACCCCGGCCTTCTGGACCGGCTGGACGCGGCATTCGCGCCGCCGGATTTCGAGGCCCCGGCCGAAGTGCCGCCGCTGGTCAGCCCGGCGCTGCGGTCCTTCATCGACACCAACGTGCACCCGCACCGGCTGGCGCATTACGCTTCGGTCACGGTGTCGCTGAAACCCGTGGGCGGTGCGCCGGGCGATGCCACCAGCGACCAGATGCGCCTTCTGGCCGATCTGGCCGAAGACTTCGGCCATGACGAATTGCGCGTCAGCCACGAGCAGAACATCATCCTGCCCCATGTCCCGCGCCGCCATCTGCCCGCCCTCTTCGCACGGTTGCGCGAAGGGGGGCTGGCCACCGCGAATGTGGGGTTGGTGTCGGATATCATTGCCTGCCCCGGCATGGATTATTGCGCGCTGGCCACCGCGCGGTCGATCCCGGTGGCGCAGCGGATCGCGCGGACTTTCGCGGATATCGACCGCCAGCACGATATCGGCGCGCTGAAGATCAAGATTTCAGGCTGCATCAACGCCTGCGGGCACCACCACGTGGGCCATATCGGCATTCTGGGCCTGGAGAAGGCCGGGGTGGAAAGCTACCAGATCACGCTGGGCGGCGATGGCACCGAAACGGCGGCCATCGGCGAACGCGCGGGGCCGGGGTTTTCGTATGACGAGATCGTGCCCGCGGTGGAGCGGCTGATCGGTGCTTATCTGGACCTGCGCCACGGGCGCGGCGAGAGCTTCCTGCAGACCTATCGGCGCCTGGGCGCGGCGCCGTTCAAGGCCGCGCTCTACCCGGACGCCCCGGCGGAAAGGCGCGCCCATGCTGGATGACGGGATCGATTACGCCACCCGCGCCGCCTGGATGAACCGGCTTTATGCCGAGGCCCCGGCGGTCGAGGTGATCCGCGCCACGCTGGCGGCCTTTCCGGGTCGGGTGGCGGTGGTATCGTCCTTCGGAGCGGAGTCGGCGGTGCTGCTGGATCTGGTGGCCGAAGTGGACCGCGAAACGCCGGTGCTGATGGTGGACACCGGCATGCTGTTTGCGGAAACGCTGGCGTATCTGCGTGACCTGGCGGCGCATCTGGGCCTGCGCGACGTGCGGCTGTTGCGCGCCGAAGAGGCGGCGCTGACAGCGGCCGATCCCGATCGCCGCCTGCACGAAACCGCGCCCGATCACTGCTGCGCCTTGCGCAAGCGCGGGGGGCGGGGGGGGGGGGGGGGGGGGCGGG